>JAZJYU010000188.1:0-10071 GCA_040390225.1 Actinomycetota bacterium
CATCATGTTCGTGGAGGCGAGCACGCGGCGCCTCGAAGCGCCGGCCGGCAGCGACGAGACGGATGTCACGCTCGGCGACGCGAGCGCCGTTCCGTACCTAGGGACCAATTACTCGTTCTACCCGGGCGGCGTCTCGGTGATCCCCAGCTTCACGGGCGGTGCCGACACCGGGCAGATGGAGTTGAGCACCCCGGACACTGTCGACCCCGCGAGCTGCGACTGGCCGGACGACTACTACGTCGACGAGCCGAACGAATGCAATTTCGGCACGTCGTCCGGCGACTCGACCCTGGTGATCAGCCAATCGTGGAGTGACGATTCGGCGCTGGGAACAACCTCGGCCACATTCACCTTCCACACGCCCGCGGTTCCCGTCATCACGGGGGCCACCACCGACAGCGACACCGGCGCAGTGACTCTGAGCGGCACCGGCGAGAGCGGCTCCGTCATCCAGGTCGACTACTACGACATCGACGCCTATGACGAGGTGGGCGCGTGCACGGCCACCGTCACGGGGGCCGGCACCTGGACCTGCGTAACAAGCGGCGAGTTGGCGGCGAGCACTCTCGACTACCAGGCCTTCGCTACCGACCCCACGGAGGACGGCGGCAGCGGTTACCTGCTCGGTGCCGAATCGGCATACAGCGCCAACTTCTACTACCCGGCGAGCACACCGTCGGCCGCCTACTCGTTCTTCCCACGGGCCGACGGCACGACGACCGTGTCCATCGTGGGCACCCCGACCGACCCGACCTACCGGGTCGAGGAGGAGTTGTACAGCACATATCCCTCCGAGGGCCTCGGAACGGCCTACTTCGCGGGATGCCCGCAGTTCGACGAGTCGGGAGACCCCGGCTTCGGGGGGCTGCCGGAGGGCACCAACACGTGCACCATCTCCGGACTCTCCGACGGCATCTGGCAGGTCAGGTCATTCCAGAGCGAGCCCGACGACGCCCTGTACAACGGGCTCTACGACTACTTCTTCATCCCGACCGCCCCCGCGGTCAGTGCCGCGACGGCCAACAGCGACGGCTCCGTCACCGCGAGCGGAGTCGGCATCGCCGGCGACCGTGTGTACGTCGTCTCGACGGCATCCACCCTGCCGGTCTGCGACACGCTCATCGACGAGCACGGCGAATGGTCATGCACTTCGGGCGGCCTGTCGGCCGGTCCGCAGACCATCAGCGCGTACCAGACCGACCTCGTCGGGCCCCCGGACTGGTTCGGCACCGATTTCGACAACCTCGACCGCTACATTCCCGGTGGGGCCTCAACGGTCAGCTCGAACGACGACTCGATCATCGTGAACGTGCCGGACGGATCGACCCCCTCCGTTCCCGTGCCCGGCACCAGCGCCAAGGGCCTCATCACGCCGACCTGGTCGTTCGACATCTCGGGCCTCGACCTCGGCGACATCCACCCGGGTGACACCTTCACGATCACGGGCACCGGTCCAGTCGGAGCCACCCTGGACGCCGAACTGCACTCGACCCCGGTGAACATCGGCAGCACCGTCGTCGGAAGCGATGGCAAATTCAGCCTCACGGGTCTCATCCCGGCGGACACCGCGCCCGGCGACCACCACATCATCGTGACCATGACCGGTACCGGACTCGCGCCGACCACCAGCGACAAAGCGATCACGATCGTGCCGACGTCAGCCGTCAGTCCGACGGCCGGCGGCACGATCATCACCACCGACCCGTCGAAGGCGGCCGACAGCTCGAAGGCCCCGACCGGTCACGTCGTCCACATCGCCCCGGCCGACCCGACCGCGCCGAACATCCTGACCCGGTCGATCAACCCGATCCAGGATGTGCTGGCCCACCCGGCGAAGATCAGCGCGGCCGTCGCCATCGGCCTCGTTCTGCTCATCTTCGCGACCCTGCCGGCCCGCCTGCTCAACGCCACCATTGCGGAGAACTACGAGAACCTCGTCAAGCGCATGCCACGGCTCGGCCGGCGCCCGAAGTGGTTCGAGAGCCTCAAAGCGTGGCTGCAGCGCACCCCTGTCGCCGGTGCCGTCATTCTGAGCGCGGTCACCGCCTTCCTGTTCGGCTTCGCCGACCCGAACTTCGGCTTCACGCTCGCCTCGCTTCGCCTCATCCTGGGACTCGCGATCGCCCTGTTCGTGGTCGAGTACCTCGCGAACGCGCTGACCGGCCGAATCATCCACCGGGCCTGGTCGCTCACGGTCACTCTCAACATCCGTCCCCTCGGTCTCGTGCTCACCGTCGTAGGCGTGATCGCGTCGCGTCTGCTGCACTTCTCCCCCGGCTTCCTGATCGGCCTGGTGTTGGGGCTCGTGCTCACCGGCAAGAAAGCCGAAGAGGATGCCTGGAAGGCCGTGCTGGTGCGATCGAGCGTGGTGCTCGGCTTCGGCCTCATCGCGTGGCTCGGCTACAGCGCACTGACCGCGGGCGAGGGCGGCACCGAGTCGTTCTGGAATGAGCTGTTCGTCGAAGCGCTCGTGGCCATCACGACCGAGGGAATCGTCGCGATCCTGGTCGAGTTGCTGCCATTCCGGCTGCTGGAGGGTGAGCGCATCTGGCACAAGTCGCGCATTCTCTGGGCGGTGCTGTACTTCTTCGTGATCGCGGGGTTCGTCATCGCGGTCGTGCCGTGGGAGGGCAACTGGAAGCAGTTGGGCAGCGCTCTCTGGGTGTGGATCGGCGTGGTGGCCGGATTCGCCGCGATCTGCCTCGCCATCTACCTGTACTTCCGATTCTGGTCGCCGTTCCATGAGACCGGAGAGCGGCAGGAGGAGGACGAACCGGTCGAGGTCGGCGCGGGCGGATGATCCGCTAGCGTTGACGCATGGCTGACAGAGAGTACGGATTCCGCACGCGCGCAATCCACGCCGGCAACATTCCCGACCAGGTGACGGGTGCCCGCGCGCTCCCCATCTACCAGACCACCGCGTTCGTCTTCGACGACACAGCGGATGCCGCAGCGCGCTTCGCCCTGCAGAAATACGGCAACATCTACAGCCGGCTCGGTAACCCGACCGTCGCCTCCTTCGAGGAGCGCATCGCGTCGCTCGAGGGTGGCCTGGGTGCCGTCGCAACCGCGAGCGGCCTGAGCGCTCAGTTCATCACCTTCGCGTCCCTCGCCGGGGCCGGAGACCACATCGTCGCCTCGGCGAACCTCTACGGCGGGTCGATCACCCAGCTCGATGTGACCCTGCGCCGCTTCGGCGTCGAGACGACTTTCGTGCATGGCTCCGATCCCAAGGACTACGACGCGGCGGTGACCGACGAGACGAAGCTCATCTTCGCCGAGATCGTGGCCAACCCGTCGGGCGAGATCGCCGACCTCGAGGGTCTCGCCGAGGTGGCGCACTCCCACCACATCCCGCTGATCATCGACTCGACGATCGCGACGCCCTACCTCAACCGGCCGATCGAGTGGGGCGCCGATGTCGTCATCCACTCGGCCACCAAGTTTCTCGGCGGCCACGGCACCACGCTCGGCGGGGTAGTCGTCGAGTCGGGACGCTTCCACTGGGCCAACGAGCACTTCCCGCTGTTCGACCAGCCGGTGCCGACCTATGGCGGACTCAACTGGCACGGCAACTTCGGGGAGTACGCGTTCCTCACCCGGCTGCGCGCCGAGCAGCTGCGCGACATCGGCCCGTCGCTCTCCCCGCATTCGGCCTGGCTGCTGGCGCAGGGGGTCGAGACCCTGCCGTTCCGGCTGCAGGCGCACGTCGACAACGCGCGCATCGTGGCCGAGTGGCTGGATGCCGACCCGCGCATCGAGTTCGTCAACTGGGCGGGGCTGCCGCAGCATCCGCACCACGAGCGGGCCGCGAAGTACCTGCCGAAGGGTCCGGGCTCCGTGTTCAGCTTCGGTATCAAGGGCGGCCGCGAGGTCGGCCAGAAGTTCATCGAGTCGGTCGACCTGGCCAGCCACCTCGCCAACATCGGTGACGCGAAGACGCTGGTGATCCATCCGGCGTCGACCACTCACGCTCAGCTCACCGAGCAGCAGCTCATCGACGCCGGCGTGCTTCCGGGTCTCGTGCGCATCAGCGTCGGAATAGAAGACCCCGAAGACATTGTTTATGACCTCGACCAGGCGCTGACCGCCGCCACTGCGTAAGCGGATTGAGCTTGTCGAAATCTCACAAAGGAGCACCCATGACTGATGTAGCACTTGCCGAGGTCTCGACAGGCTCGACCAGCGAGTTCACTCTGCCGAACGGGCTGAGCTGCGAGCTGCCGGCCGACTCGCCGCTGGCGAAGCTGCTGAAGTCGCAGCGCACCTGGGTGGGACCCTCCGCGAAGGAGCGCCTCGGCATCCTGCGCAAGGCGAAGTCGGTGGCCATCGTCGGGGCTTCAGACAACCCGGCGCGCTCGAGCTACTTCGTCAGCACCTACCTGCAGCAGTCGAGCGACTACGACCTCTACTTCATCAACCCGAACGCCACCGAGATCCTCGGCCAGCCGGTGTACAAGTCGCTCGCCGACCTGCCGATCGTGCCTGACATCGTGGATGTGTTCCGCAAGGGCAGCGATATCCCGTCGGTGATCGATGAGGCGCTCGCGATCGGCGCGAAGACCGTCTGGGTGCAGCTCGGCATCTGGAACCAGGATGCCGCCATCTACGGCGAGAGCAAGGGCCTCACCATGGTGATGGACCGCTGCATCAAGATCGAGCACGCCCGCTTCCACGGCGGCCTGCACCTGCTCGGCTTCGACACCGGCGTGATCACCGCCCGCAAGACGGTGCGCTAACCGCCATCGCCATCGCTGTCTTCGGCACGTGGCGCGCGATGGCCCCTACTGGCTGATGTCTGCGAACTCCGAAGCGGGCACCGGCAACCGGCACACGAAGTCGGCGCACGCGTAGACCGCCTCGCGGTCGCGACCTTCGAACAGCTCGAAGCCGGCGTCCGCCCAGTCGCGCGCCTGCTCGACGCTCACCGCGGCCACGACCCCGGCGAGCCTGCGCCTCGCGGCATCCGGTACCGGTCCGATGACGACCAGCTGGGTGACCGGACGGGCGAGATCCGACATCACGGCGAGCGCGGCGCCGAACGACATCGGCCGTTCCATCGCGAAAGCGGCGATAGGCGCCAGCGCAGCCTCCGCCGCATCTCGATACCGAAGACCCGCCCCCAGTAGGTACAGTTCGTGCTCGGCTCCGGCAAGCGCGCTCACCCCGGACGGGTACGCGCCCTCCGACGGGTCGAGCTCGATCGCGAGCCCCTGCGCGGCGAGCAGCGGGTCGCCGGGGATGCCGTCCATGGCCCGTTCGACCAGGTCGCGCGCCGCGATCGCATAGCGCGCCTCGCCGCTCACGGTGGCCAGCCGCAGGAGGCCGACCGCCAGCATCCCGTAGTCCTCGAGTGTCGCGACGGCCGTGGACGGCCGGCCCTCGATCGACGCCCGGATGAGCGTGCCATCCTCGCGCAGATGGTTCGCGAGCAGAAAGTCGGCGTCCGCGCGAGCGCCGCCGATCCACTCGGGACGGCCGAAGACGAACCCGGCGAGCGCGAGCGCGCCGATCGCGAGACCGTTCCAGCCGGTGAGGATCTTGCCGTCGAGTGCTGGCGGCTCCTGCCGTGCGCGGCCCGAAGCATCCAGGGCGTAGTAGCCGCCCTCGACGCGCACCCCGTCAACGGTGCTCTCGCTGTCCTGCGCGGAGGCGAATCCACCGCCCGGCTGCCGCATCACCCCGAGCAGGAACGACGCGATGCCCGACGCCGTCTCCACATCGCCGGCCCGCGCGTAGGCGTCGAGCAGTTGCGCGTTGTCGTAGAGCATGCGCTCGTAGTGCGGCTCGCTCCAGTCGCGCCGTGTCGCGTAGCGGAAGAAGCCGCCCTCGACCGGGTCCCGAAGACCGGATGCCGCCATCGCCGACAGCGTGCGCAGGGCGAGAGCTCGCCCAGTTTCGTCTCGCAGCAGGAACAGCAGGACCGGCGCGACCGGGAACTTCGGTGCGCCCCCGAACCCGCCGAACTGTGTGTCCTCATATGAGGTGAGCTCGGCGACTACCGGCGCGAAATCCGTCGCCAGCATGCCGCCCTGCGGTGGCCGCGCCGTCGCCAGTGCCTCGACGATCGCGGCGCCATTGCGCTCGACCTCGTCGCGTTTCGTCGTCCAGGCGTCGACGACAGCCTCCAGCACGGCACGGAACGGCTGCTGACCGCTCGGCGGCCAGTAGGTCCCGGCGAAGAACGCGCGGCCCTGCGGGGTGACGAACACGTTGAGCGGCCAGCCCAGGTTCTCGGTGAACGCGCCTGCCGCGGTCAGGTAGCTTGAGTCGACATCCGGATGCTCCTCCCGGTCCACCTTGACGCTCACGAAGTGCTCGTTCAGATAGCCGGCGAGCACCGGATCGCTGAACGACTCCCGGGCCATGACATGACACCAGTGGCAGGTCGAGTAGCCGATCGACACCAGCAGCGGTACGTCGCGGCGCACAGCTTCGGCGAACGCCTCCTCGCCCCACGGGAACCAGTCGACGGGGTTGTCGGCGTGCGATCTCAGGTACGGGCTGACGGCACTCGCGAGGCGGTTGGGCACCTCTTCAGCGTAGGCTCGCCCTGTGCCTATGACAGCCATCACCTGGATCGGCGGACCCACCGCGCTCCTCGAATACGCGGGCCTGCGGATCGTCACGGATCCCACGTTCGATGCCCCGCAGACCTATGAGGAGCCGGGCGAGACGACCCTCGTGAAGACAGCCGGACCGGCGTTCGGGCGCGACGAACTGGGGCACGTCGACCTCATTCTGCTGTCTCACCACGGCCACAAGGACAACCTCGACTGGGAGGGACTCGAACTCGTCGCGACAGGCATACCGACGCTGTCAACGCTGCAGGCGGCGAGCGACCTGTTCGGCGGCAGCATCATCGGTCTGGACAACTGGGAGACCCACGAGATCGGCGGCGTCACCGTCACCTCCGTGCCCGCCCTGCACGGTCCGCCCGGGTCGGAGAAGTTCGCCGGCCCGGTGACGGGCTTCATGCTGGAGGCCCCTGGCGAGCCGACCGTCTACATCAGCGGCGACAATGCTTCCGTGCCGCTGGTGCGCCAGATCGCTGACCGCTTCGCGCCCGTGGATGTCGCCATCCTGTTCGCGGGCGCCGCCCGGGTACCGGAGCTGGACGCCGCGCTCACGATGACCTCGACGGATGCCGTCACCGCGTCATCCGCGCTGAAAGCCGCAAAGGTGGTCGGCCTGCACACCGCCGACTGGAAGCACTTCAGCGAGACGACAGCCGACCTCGAGGCGGCGTTCGCCGGCACCGGACTTCTGGTGCCGACGCCCCGTGGCGAGCGGGTACCGCTGTAGAGCGGGTCGAGCCTGTCGAGACCTCACCAGCGAAATACGCCAGTGAGGTCTCGACAGGCTCGACCCGCTTACCTCTAGTTCTTCTCTGAGGCCGGAACCTCGCGCTGCTCCGGGCCGTTGTATGCGCTCAGCGGGCGGATCAGCGAGTTGGAGGCGAGCTGCTCCATGATGTGGGCCGTCCAGCCGGTGACCCGCGACGCGATGAACAGGGGCGTGAACATCGTGGTGTCGAACCCGATCAGGTTGTAGGCCGGACCTGAGGGGTAGTCGAGGTTCGGCTTGATGGCCTTGCGGGAGTTCATCGCCGTGTCGAGGGCGTCGTACATCTCCAGGACTTCGGGCTTCTTGTAGTACTCGACCAGGGTGTCGAGCGCCTTCTTCATCGTCGGAACACGCGAGTCGCCGTTCTTGTAGACCCGGTGGCCGAATCCCATGATCTTCTTCTTGTTGGCCAGGGCATCCTCGAGCCAGGCCTCTGCCTTGTCGGGGGTGCCGATCGCCTCGAACGTGTGCTGCACCGCTTCGTTGGCTCCGCCGTGCAGCGGACCCTTGAGGGCGCCGATGCCACCGATGACCGCCGAGTAGACATCGCTCAGGGTCGACGCGATCACCCGGGCGGTGAAGGTGGAGGCGTTGAACGAGTGCTCGGCGTACAGGATCATCGACACGTCGAAGGCGTCGACGACCACCTGCTCCGGCACCTCGCCGAAGGTCATGTGCAGGAAGTTCGCGGAGTAGCCGAGATCCTCACGGGGCTCGACCAGGTCTTTGCCCCAGAGCCGGCGCTGCGTGTATGCGACGATCGCGGGCAGCTTCGCGAACAGGCTGATGCTGCGCTGCTGGGTGAGGTCGCGGTCGATCCAGGTGGGGTCGAGACCGAGGGTCTCGTCCTGCGCGCCGATCACGCTGACCGCCGTGCGCACGACATCCATCGGATGGGCGCTCAGCGGCAGCTCATCGATGACCTTCTTCACCGTGGGGTCCAGGGTGCGTTGCGACCGCTCGAGTTGCGTGAACTCGTCGAGCTGGGCATCCGTCGGCAGCTCGCCGTACCAGAGCAGGTATGCCACCTCCTCGAAGTCGCACTGCGCCGCCAGTTCCTGCACGGGATAGCCGCGGTACAGCAGGGAGTTGGTGTCGGGGTTCACCTTCGAGACTGCGGTGTAGTCGACGACGACTCCCGCGAGCCCCTTGTGGATTTCGGTGTCAGCCACTGTGTTGTCAGCCATTGGTCACTTGCCTTTCGGAACTTCGAAATTGAAGACGGACGTGTCGAATGTGTTGTAGGCCTCGTAGTCGAGCAGTTCATACAGTCTCGCGCGAGTCTGCATGGCGGGCACCTCCGACCTGAGGGAGCCTTCGCTGATGATGGTGTCGAGTCCGCGTTCGGCGGCCCCCATCGCCAGCCGAAGCAGGCTCACCGGATAGATGACGATGTTGATGCCGGCGCTTTCCAGCTGCTCGGTGCTGAACAGCTCGCTCTTGCCGAACTCCGTCATGTTGGCGAGCACGGGAACATCGATCGCTGTGCGCACCGCCTCGAACTCTGCGAGGTTGGCCATCGCCTCCGGGAAGATCGCGTCGGCGCCGGCGTCGACGAGCTGTTTGGCCCGGTCGATCGCAGCCTGAAGGCCGTCGATCGCACGGATGTCGGTACGCGCCATGATGAGCAGGTTCGGGTCGCGCCTCGCGTCCACCGCCGCGCGGATGCGCTTCGCTGCCGTGTCCCCGTCCACGACGGCCTTGCCGTCGAGATGGCCGCAGCGTTTCGGGTTCACCTGGTCCTCGATGTGGAGGCCGGACACTCCGGCATCCTCGAGCGCCTGCACGGTTCGGGCCACGTTCATCGGCTCACCGAATCCGGTGTCGGCGTCGATCAGGGTAGGCAGGTCGGTCATCCGGCTGATCTGCTGGCCGCGCGCCGCGACCTCGCTGAGCGTTGTGAGGCCGATGTCGGGCAGCCCCAGGTCGGCCGCGATGACCGCACCCGAGATGTACGCGCCCTCGAAGCCTTTGTCTTCGATCAGCTTGGCGCTGAGCGGATTGAACGCGCCGGGGAATCTGAGCAGCCTGCCGGTCGCGAGCGCGGCGCGCAGGTTCGCGCGCTTGTCGGCCGGGGTCGTGTGTGAGTACAGCATCAGAACAGTCCCTTCGGTCCTTCGGACAGTACGCCGGCACGCGCGACGATGTTGAGGCCGTCGAGCTCGTCGGCGGTCAGCTCGGGCAGTCGCTGCACGAGGGTGAGGAACCGCTCGATCTCCGCCTCGTCGAGCACCGGCGCCGCGAGGGTGCGGAACTTGCGGATGTAGTCCGCACGGGCGAAGGGGCGAGCGCCGAGCGGATGGGCATCCGCCACCGCGATCTCGTCGTTGATTACTGTGCCGTCGTTCAGCGTGATGGTGATGCTTCCGCCGAATGCCTTCTCCGCCGGATCGTTGGAGTGGTAACGACGCGTCCACTCCTTGTCCTCCTCGGTCGTGACCTTCTTCCATAGCGATACGGTGTCGGGCCGCGACGCACGCTCGGGCGCGTAGGACTTCTGGTGATCCCATTCACCGTCCTGCAGGGCCACGGTGAAGATGTATGGCACCGAATGGTCGAGCGTCTCTCGGCTCGCCTTCGGGTCGTACTTCTGCGGGTCGTTCGCACCGGAACCGATCACGAAGTGCGTGTGATGGCTGGTGTGGATGACGATCGACTTCACGGTGTCGGCGTTCACCTCGGGATGCTCGTTGTGGAGCTTTCGCGCCATGTCGATCCAGGCCT
>JAZJYU010000188.1:10081-11654 GCA_040390225.1 Actinomycetota bacterium
CGCGCTTGGGTTCGCCCTTCTCGGGCAGGGGAACGTCGTAGCTCGCGTCGGGCCCGTCGAGCAGCCAGGCGATCACGCCATCCTCGCCCTCATAGATCGGGGTCGGGCTGGTCTGGCCGCGCATCGCCCGGTCGACCGACTCGACCGCCATCTTGCCGGCGAAGGCCGGCGCGTACGCCTTCCAGGTGGAGATCTCGCCCTTGCGGGACTGACGGGTCGCCGTGGTGGTGTGCAGCGCCTGGCCGATGGCCTGGAAGATCGTCTCGACGGGAAGCCCCAGCAGGGTGCCGATGCCCGCCGCGGCCGACGGGCCGAGGTGTGCGACGTGGTCGATCTTGTGGGCGTGCAGGCTGATCGCCTTCACCAGGTCGATCTGGATCTCGTACCCGGTCGCGATGCCGCGCACGAGGTCCGCACCCGTCTTCTTCGCGTGCTGGGCAACAGCCAGAATCGGCGGGATGTTGTCCCCCGGGTGCGAATACTCCGCCGCGAGAAAAGTGTCATGGAAGTCGAGTTCGCGCACAGCGACGCCGTTCGCCCAGGCCGCCCACTCGGGGCTCGAATGCTTCGTGATGCCGAAGACCGTGGAGCCCGGGGTCGCGGGGTGCGTCTCCGCCTGTGCCCGTGCCGAGATGGCGGGTGCCCGGGTGATGGATGCCGCGGCGACCGCCGCGTTGTCGATGATGCGGTTGATCACCATCTCCGTCACCTCCGGTGTGACGGGTACCGGGTCGGCGGCGACCTCGGCGATCTTCCAGGCGAGCTGCTCCTGGCGCGGGAGATTCTCGTCGCTCTTATAGACGCGCACGTTGTGCAGTTTCATTGCTTCCTAACTCGTGACGATGTTCTTCAGGCTTCGGTAGAGGTGCAACTGTGTGGCGTGGGCGGCGAGGGACTCCTCGCCGTCGACGATCGCGTCGATGATCGCGAGGTGCTCGCGCGCGGCGTCGCGCAGTCGGTCAGGGTTATCGGAGGACAGCCGGCGGATGCGCGCGATATGCGTGCGCACGCCCGCGAGTGTCGAGACGAGGAATGCGTTTCCCGTCGCCTCGTCGATCGCGTCGTCCAGCCGCTGCACGAGGTCGTAGTAGCGGCGCAGGCCCTCGTCGGTCCCCAGGAGTTCGTGCGCCGTGCGGAACTCGCGCTGCAGGTGCTGGAACACCGCGGGATCACGGCGGCGGGCGGCGAGCCGCGCCGCCTGTTCTTCGAGCGCCTGGCGCACCTCGAAGAGTTCGTTCACCCGCTCGATGGAGACATCCGTCACCACCACGCCACGGCCGGAGTGGCCACTGACCAGCGACTCGGAAGCGAGTCGGGTGAGCGCCTCGCGCAGCGGCGTGCGGGAGACGCCGAGTCGAACGGACTGCTCCACCTCGGCGAGCACGGTGCCGGCGGGGAGATCGCCGTCGAGAATCTGCTCGCGGAGCGCGGTGTACGCCCGATCGCTGGCTCTCATGTATACACACGCTACGCCTCGCGGTCGATTTCTGCTAGTTTCTCACGCGAATGTATGCACAAAAGAGCGGATCGAGCTTGTCGAGATCTCACCGACGATGTTCGTTCGGGAGGTCTC
>JAZJYU010000188.1:11664-17294 GCA_040390225.1 Actinomycetota bacterium
GCTCGATCCGCCCTGGATGCCTAGCCGAGCAGCGCCTTGAGCGCGTCCGTGTAGTCCTCGAAGGCTCGTCGCCCCGTGCGGGTCAGGCCGAGATAGGTGACCGGGGTGCGGCCCTCGTGCGCTTTCGTGACGGTCACGTACCCGGCATCCTCGAGCTTGCGCAGGTGGGTGGACAGGTTGCCCGCCGTCATGTCGAGCAGTTCCTGCAGCCGGGGGAACGACAGTTCCTCGCCCGGCTCCAGCGTGGCGAGAGCCGCGGTGATTCGCAGCCGGCCCTGGGCGTGGATGACCGGGTCGAGCTCATCCATTGGTCGCCAGCCTCGCCGCCCTGGTCCGCACCGCGGTCACGATCGCCAGCACGATGAACCCTCCACCGCCGGCGATGCCCAGCAGCAGATAGTTGTTCGGGAGGCCAAGGTAGGGCGCCGCCGCCGCCACGACGACAAGCCAGGCGCCGACGATGAGCGATGGTCTCGACCGCCAGATCACGCCCGCCATGAAGTACTGCACGCCGATCAGGAGCGTGTATGTGGATGAGTAGAACAACTCGATCAGGTGATCGGGAAGTCCCTGGGCTATGAGACCGCCGCCGAGCGCGCCGAGCCCCGCCATGGCGAGCGACCAGCTGACGCCGTACATGGTGCCGGTGAAACCGTCGCTCGAACGGATGCCGCGAGCACCGCGCACGCCGAGCACGATCGAGAGGGCGATCGCCGCCGCGAACAGGGCGACGAAGATCCACCAGGCGAGGGGCCGTTCAACGAACCGCAGTGACAGGAACCCGGCGAGAAGGGCGACCCCGTAGCCGGCCATGATGATCGCGACGAAGGAGCCGCGCTGGGAACTGACGCTCTTCTGCTGTCTCTGTGCGAGGGCGAGCATCGACGCCGGGTCGAGTGCCTCGTCACCGTTGGTGTTTGTCATGGTTAACTTTGTACTGCAAAGTACTCTGCTCTGTCAATGACTTTGTGCAAGCTGGCCGTAAACTGGGGTGCCGATGTCCGAGCCCGTGATCACCTACCCGCCAGAGCTGCCCGTCAGCCAGCGGCGAGATGACATCGCCGCGCTCCTGGCGAACAACCGGGTGGTGATCGTGGCCGGCGAGACCGGCTCGGGCAAGACCACGCAGCTGCCGAAGATCCTGCTCGAGCTCGGCAAGACGAGCATCGGCCACACTCAGCCGCGCCGGATAGCGGCCCGCACCATCGCCGAGCGCATCTCGGACGAACTCGGCACCCCACTCGGCGGGCTCGTCGGCTACCAGGTGCGGTTCACCGACACCGTCGGCAAAGACACCCGCATCAAGCTGATGACCGACGGCATTCTGCTCAATGAGATCCACCGCGACCGGCTGTTGAAGAAGTACGACGCGATCATCATCGACGAGGCCCACGAGCGCAGCCTCACCATCGACTTCCTGCTCGGCTATCTCAAGCAACTCATGCCGCTGCGGCCCGATCTCAGCATCGTGGTCACGAGCGCCACGATCGACCCGCGATCTGGACCCCATCGACGGTATCAACGCCGCCCTCGATGAACTCGCCCGCGAGGGAGATGGCGATGTGCTGGTGTTTCTCAGCGGGGAGAACGAGATTCGGGATGCCGAGGAGGCGATCCGCGGAAGGAACCTGCCGAACACCGAGGTGCTGCCGCTCTACGGCCGACTCAGCTCGGCCGAGCAGCATCGCGTCTTCGAGACGACCCGCTCGGCCGGAACCAGAAGGCGAATCGTGCTCGCGACCAATGTGGCAGAGACCAGCCTCACGGTGCCCGGAATCAAGTACGTGATCGATGCCGGCACCGCCCGAATCAGCCGGTACAGCGTGCGCTCGAAGGTTCAGCGGCTACCGATCGAGGCCATCAGCCAGGCCAGCGCCAACCAGCGCTCTGGCCGGAGCGGGCGCACTAGCGACGGAATCGCCATCCGCTTGTACTCAGAGGAGGACTTCACGAAGCGTCCCGAATACACCGAGCCGGAGATCCTGCGCACCAACCTGGCAGCGGTCATCCTTCAGATGATCTCGCTCGGGCTCGGCGACATCGCGAGTTTTCCGTTCCTGCAGCCGCCGGACTCCCGCGGAATCAAAGACGGTCTCGATCTGCTGAAGGAGCTCGGTGCGATAGAGGAGGGCGGATCGAGCTTGTCGAGATCTCACGAAGAGCTGCCCGTCGGTGAGGTCTCGACAAGCTCGACCCGCTCCCACTCGACGAGCTCGACCCGCGGTGATCCACGGATCACCGCTGTCGGACGGCAACTCACCCGCTTGGCCGTCGACCCGCGACTGGCGCGCATGGTGGTCGAGTCGAAGCAGCACGGCACCACGCGGGAGGTGATGGCGATCGTCGCCGGCCTCAGCATTCAGGACCCGCGGGAACGTCCGCTCGACCGACGCCCACAGGCCGACCAGCAGCACGCGCGGTTCACCGACCCCACGAGCGACTTCGTCACGCTGCTGAATCTCTGGAACTACCTCGAAGAGAAGCAGACAGAGCTGAGCGGCAACGCCTTCCGGCGCATGTGCCGCACCGAGTACCTCAACTATCTGCGCGTGCGGGAGTGGCGGGATGTCTACCGCCAGCTCGAACGGAACGCGAAACCCCTGGGGCTGGTGGTCGGCCCCCCGTCCGCGAACGCGAACGGCATCCATCGCTCGCTGCTGGCCGGGCTGCTCAGCCAGATCGGCATCCGGGATGTCGCGAAGAAGGACTACGTCGGGGCCAGACAGGTGCGCTTCACCATCTTCCCCGGCTCGGCGCTGGCGAAGAAGCAACCCGCCGAGCTCATGAGCGCGGAGCTCGTCGAGACCAGCCGGTTGTTCGCCCGCACCAACGCCGCCATCGACCTGGCCTGGGCGGAGCCGATCGCCGGGGACCTCGTGAAACGCAGCTACGGCGAACCGCACTGGGAGAAGAAACAGGGCGCGGCGGTCGCGTATGAGCGGGTCACCCTCTACGGCGTCCCGATCGTGTCGCGGCGGCGCATCCAGTTCGCCCGGGTGGACGCCGCCTACGCGCGCGAGCTGTTCATCCGCCACGCCCTGGTCGAGGGCGAGTGGGAGTCGGTGCAGGGGTTCGACCGCGCGAACCGCGAACTGCGGAAAGAGCTCGCCGAGGTCGAGGAGCGCACCCGCCGCCGCGACATCCTGTTCGACGACGAGGCCGTGTTCGAGTTCTACGATCGGCGCATACCCGACGATGTGAACACCCAGCGCTCCTTTGAGGGCTGGTGGAAGAAGACCCGGGCGACCCAGCCCGAGCTCCTGACGATGACCCCCCAGAATCTGATGGGTGAAGTCGAGCGGGCCGAACCTGTCGAGACCTCCTTTCCCGATACGTGGGTTCAGGGCGACCAGTCCCTCACTCTCAGTTACCGCTTCGAGCCGGGGGCGACGGATGACGGCGTCACCGTGCGGGTGCCCCTCGCCCTGCTCGCCGGGCTGCGCCCGGAGGGCTTCGACTGGCAGGTCCCCGGCCTGCGTGAGCAACTGGTCACAGCCCTCATCAAGGCCCTGCCGAAGGCGATCCGCCGCAATGTGGTGCCGGCCGGCGACTGGGCGAAGAGGTTGCTCGGTGAGCTCGGTACTGACGGCACGATCACGGAGGCACTGGCCCGCGCCATCCAGCGTCTCACCTATGTACCCGTCACTGCTGCAGACTTCGATCTCGAGCGGGTGCCCGCCCACCTGCGCCCCACCTTCGCCGTCGTGGACGAACGCGGCACGGTGGTCGCGAGCGGTAAGAATCTCAGCGCGCTCCAGGCGCAGCTCAAGTCGGACGCACGGGAGAGTGTCGCGCGCGCATCCGTCGCGACGACGAACGCCATCGAACGCGGCGGCATCACCGTATGGGACTTCGACGAGCTTCCCCGCCTGCTCGACACCAAGCAGGGTGGAAACACGATCCGCGCATACCCCGCATTGGTCGACGAGGGCGACTCGGTCGCGATCCGCCTTATGAGCACCCCGGCCGATCAGGCGCGCGAGCAGAAGGCAGGCGTGCGCCGCCTGTTGCAGCTCGGCATTCCGTCACCGATCGGCTACGTACAGGAGCACCTGACGACGACCGAGAAACTGAGCCTGGCCCAGAGCCCGTATCGCACGACGGCGGAACTCTTCGCCGACTGCCTCGCGGCCTGCATCGACGCGGTCGTCGGCGACCGCGAGATCTTCAGCCGTGAGCATTTCGAGGCGGCACGAGACGAGGTCTCGGCGACGCTGCTGGACGAGCTGTTCCGCACCGCTTCACTGGTGAGCCGGATCGTGCTCGCCGGGCGACAGGTCGAGAAGGCGATCAAGGCACTGCTCAGTCCGCTCGCCGATGTGCGCGAGCAGCTCGGTGATCTGGTCTACGCGGGGTTCGTGTCGGCCACCGGCCTCACTCAATTGCGGCGCCTGCCCGTCTATCTCGACGGCATCCTGCATCGCATCGGCAAGCTCGCCGAGAACCTCGGGCGCGACCGGGTCTGGATGTCGGAGGTACAGCAGGCGACCCAGCGTTACCGTGATGCGGGCGGTACGCTCCCCCTTGAGCGGGATACCGCCCCAGCCCTGCGACAAGCCCGCTGGCTGCTCGAGGAGCTTCGCATCAGCCTGTTCGCGCAGAACCTCGGCACGAGCGAGCCGGTGTCTTTGCAACGGATTGTTAAGGTGTTGGGATGAAGTGGATCGAGCTTGTCGAGATGTCACCGACGTGTTACCCGTTTGTGAGGTCTCGACAAGCTCGACCCGCCATCGTTCTGAGTTCGTAAAACAGAGTTAGGATCGAGTACATGAGCAACGCAGTCATCGTCGACATCGTCCGCAGCGCGTCCGGCAAGGGAAAGCCGGGCGGCGCTCTCTCCGACCTTCACCCGGTCGACCTCTTCGGCACCGTCCTCAAGGCACTGGTCGAACGCAACGGCATCGACCCGGTGACCATCGATGACGTCATCGGCGGCTGTGTCACACAGAGCGGCAAGCAGTCCGTGAACATCACGCGCAACGCCGTGCTCGCGGCCGGCTTTCCCGACAGCATTCCCGGCACGACGATCGACCGGCAGTGCGGCTCCAGCCAGCAGGCCGTCGCGTTCGCAGCACAGGGCGTGATCGCCGGCGCATACGACATCGTCATCGCCGGCGGTGTCGAGCAGATGAGCCGCCAGCCGATCGGCTACAACACCATGGGCGAAGACCCGTGTGGGCCGCTCGTCGACGCCCGTTACGCGCCGGGTCTCGTCGGCCAGGGCATCTCGGCCGAACTGATCGCCGCGCGCTGGGGCTTCAGCCGCGAGCAGCTCGATGAGTTCTCGGCACGCTCGCACCGGCTCGCCGCCGCCGCCGACTTCTCGAAGGACATCATCGAGATCGCGGGGCTCAGCCACGACGAGACGATCCGCGCGACCACGACCGTCGAGGGGCTCGCCGGGCTCCCGACATCGTTCGCCAGCGAGCGGATGGCGGGCCGCTTCCCCGAGATCGACTGGAAGATCACGCCAGGCAATTCCTCGCCGCTCACCGATGGCGCCTCGGCTGCCCTGATCATGAGCGAGGAAATGGCGTCGAAACTCGGCCTCACCCCGCGGGCGCGGTTCGTCAGCAACGTGGTCGTCGGTTCCGACCTTGCCGATGTCGTGGACCCGCGCCGCGATCGTC
>JAZJYU010000188.1:17304-24004 GCA_040390225.1 Actinomycetota bacterium
ATCCCTGCGACGAAAAAGATTCTCGCAAAGAACAAGATGGCGATCAGCGACTTCGACACCTACGAGGTCAACGAGGCCTTCGCTCCCGTGCCCCTCGCCTGGCAGCACGATCTGGAGGCCGACCCCGACAAGCTCAACCCGCGCGGTGGCGCGATCGCCGTCGGGCATCCGCTCGGGGCGTCCGGCACCCGGCTGCTGTCTTCCCTCGTCGGCACTCTCGAACAGACCGGCGGCCGGTACGGCCTGCAGACCATGTGCGAGGGCGGCGGCATGGCCAACGCGACGATCATCGAGCGGATCTGACACGAGCGGGTCGAGCTTGTCGAGACCTCACCAGCGAGTTACTCGTCGGTGAGGTCTCGACAAGCTCGACCCGCTACTGCCCGACCGTCGTGTAGGCATTCCACATGGCGAAGTAGCGGCCGCCGAGTTCGAGCAGCTCGTCGTGCGACCCCACCTCGACGATCGAACCGGCGTGAAGCACGGCGATGCGGTCTGCGGTGCGGGCGGTCTGCAGTCGATGCGCGATCACGATCGTCGTGCGGTTCAGCGACACCTGGTGCATGGCGGCAGACACCCGGGCCTCGGTTGCGAGGTCGAGATTGGAGGTCGCCTCGTCGAGCAACAGGATGGCCGGGTCGACCAGCTCCGCCCGGGCGAGCGCGATGAGCTGCCGCTGGCCCGCCGATAGCGACCGGCCGCGCTCCGAGAGCTCGTGCCGGTAGCCCCCCGGCAGACTCACCACCAGCTCGTGGGCGCCGACCGCGCGTGCCGCTGCTTCAACCTCGAGATCGCTCGCCTCCGGCCGTCCGTATGCGATGTTGTCACGCACGCTGCCGGTGAACAGGAAGGCCTCTTGAGGTACGTATCCGAGTTGTGACCGGAACGCCCGCAGGTCGAGATCGCGCACATCCTGCCCATCGACCAGTACGGCACCATCATCGGCGTCGTAGAACCGTGCGAGCAGTTTCATCACGGTGGACTTGCCCGCGCCCGTCTCGCCGACGAGCGCGACGGTTTCGCGCGGCGCGATGACGAGTTCGACCCCTTTCAGCGCCTCTGGCGGACGAGTGAACTCGGCATCCCGTTCGACGAGCAGGCGAGGATCGGATGGCCCGCGCGGCTCGTCGAGGCCTGGCCGGCTCGGCGCCGCAGGGTAGCTGAACCGCACCCCGCGCAGCTCGAGTGCCCCGGTCAGACGGCCGGGGTCACGCGGATGCTCGGCCTCCGGGGTGAGCGTCTCGAGCTTCATCAGCTCCGCGATGCGTCCCACCGACACCCGGGTCTGCTGCCAGGAATCGAACACCTGCGACAGCTGCTGGATGGGCGAGAAGAACATGTCGATATAGAGGATGAAGGCGATCAGCGCCCCCGAAGTGAGATTGCCGCCGGCGATCATGCCGGCGCCCACTCCGAGCACGATCGCGTCGGCGATGCCGGCGAGAAACTGAACGAACGGGAAGTAGGTGGCCACGAGCCGCTGAGCTGCGACACGTGAGACGAGATAGCGCGCGCCCAGCCCGTGAAAACGCTTCATCGTCTCGGCTTCATGCACGAAGGCCTGCGACTCGCGCACCCCCGAAAGGCTCTCCTGGAAGTCCGCGTTGACGATCGCTATGCGCTCGCGCGACTCGTCGTACAGCTTCTCCGCACGGCGCCGGAAGAGCACCGTCGCGATCGCGAGCGGAATGACGACGGTGAGCGTCGCCAGGCCGAGCTCCAGATTCACGATGAGGAGCGCCACGCCCACCCCCACGAAGGTGACGATCGCGACAAGTGCGGAAAGGAGGCCGTTCTGGATCAGCGACTCGAACTGGTCGACATCCGTCGTCATCCTGGTCATGATGCGGCCGGCCATCTCCCGCTCGTAATAGTCCAGCGAGAGCCGTTGCAACTGCGCCCAGATGCGCACGCGCAAGCTCAGCATCACCCGCTGGGCGAGCCGGCCGGTGACGAAGGTCTCCGCGATCTCGTCGAGCAGATCGGCGAGGGTGACGACCAGGAACAGTCCGGACGCCGCCACGAGCACCATCGTCGAGCTGTTCTCAACCCCGCCGTCGACGCCCGTCTTCACCAGCACCGGGCCGAGCAACCCGGCCACGGCGTCGATGACCACCAGCGTCAGCCCGATCAGCAGTGGCCGCCGGAACTCGCGCAGCACCCGCCCGAGCGTGAACTGCCGGTCTTGCACCGTCTCCCGCGCGAGGTCGATCGTCGGCACGTCTTTCGGCGCACCGAGAGCCGCGACCTGTGCGAGCAGCTTCGGGGTCGGGGCGGCGAGCACGCCCATTCCGCGGCCACCACCACGACCACCACCGCCGCCAAGACCCATCCCGATACCGGAGCCCGGGCCGGACTTCACCGCGGTGGCCGGCTGCGCCGTTCCCCAGGCCGCTGTCGTCGACCCGGCATCCACCAGGCTCGCCAGTACCTCGATGCTGCCCTGGGCGACGGCATCCGCCGTGTCCTCGTCGAGGCCGGTGATCAGGGTTCGATACAGCGGACTCGTCTCGAGCAGGTCGTCGTGGCTCCCCTCGGCCACGATCCGGCCGTGCTCCATGACCAGGATGCGGTCGGCGAGGTGCAGCGTCGACTCGCGGTGGGCGATCAGCAGCACGGTCCGCGTGCCGAAGACGTCGCGGAGCGCCTCGTGGATCGACTCCTCGGTCGACGCGTCGATCGCACTCGTGGCGTCATCGAGGATCAGAATGCGCGGGTCGAACAGGATCGCCCGCGCGAGCGCGATACGCTGCCGCTGCCCGCCCGACAGGCTGAGCCCGCGTTCGCCGACGACGGTGTCGTAACCGCGCGGCAGCGCCTTGATGAACGTGTGTGCTTCGGCGACGCGAGCCGCCGCCTCGATCTGCTCATCCGTGGCATCCGGCTTGCCGTACGCGATGTTCGCTCGCACGGAGTCCGAGAACAGGAAGCTCTCTTCGAACACCACGCCGACGTTCTCCCGCAGCGAGTGGAGGTGCAGCGCTCGTACGTCCACGCCGTCGACCGAGACCGAACCGGCATCCGGATCGTAGAACCGGGACACCATCGCCGTGAGCGTGGACTTGCCACTGCCGCTCGGGCCGACCAGCGCGACACGTTCGCCCGGCTGGATCTCGAGATCCACGCCATCCAGCACAGCAGCGCCATCGCCATACCCGAATCGCAGACCGGAGAAGCTGATCGCTCCCCCGCCCGCGGGCAGCTCGATGGCATCTGGCGCATCCAGGATGGCCGGTTCGCGGTCGAGCAGCTGGAAGATGCGCTCGATGCCCACCTTGGCGAGCTGGCCGATGGTGAGGATGCCGGCGAGCTGCCGCGCCGGGGCCATCAGTTGCGCGATGTATGACGAGAAGGCGAGGAAGGTGCCGATCGTGAGCTGGCCGTTGATCGCCAGCCACCCGCCGAGCGCGAGCACCGCGACCTGGCCGAATACCGGCACGGCCTGCAGCAGCGGCTGGAAGCGCGACTCTATGCGCACCGCCCGCATCTGGGAGCCGTACAGTCCGGTCGCGACCTCGGCCATCCGCTCCACCTCGCGCCGCTCGCGTCCGAAGGCCTTGACGACACGCACGCCGTTCACATCTTCGTCGACCATCTGCGCCACCTCGCCCTCACGCTGCTGCGCGTCCCAGCTGGAGGGGAAGAGCTTCACGCGCATGCGGTACGACACCAGCACGAGCAGTGGTGCGACGACCAGACTCACCAGCGCGAGTGGCGGCGAGAGGAAGAACATCACCACGAGCGACAGCACCATGAGGATGACGTTGCCGCTCATGACCGGGATCATATTGAGCAGGCCCTGCACCAGCGCCGAATCGGAGTTTGCGCGGGAGACCAGCTGCCCGGTCGACATCTCGTCGAGCGATGCGAAATCCATCCGCTGCAGATGGTCGTGCATGTCGTTGCGCAGGTCGTTCTGCACCTCGAGAGCCACTCGGCCACCGCGATAACGCCGCAGGTATGCAAAGCCGAAGGTCGCGAGTGCGAGTGCCACCAGCAGGATGAGCCACGGCAGCAGCGGTGCCGTCTTGGCGATGATCACATTGTCGACCACCTGGCGGGCCACGAGGGGTACGACCACCTGACAGGCGCTCCCGAGCAGCGCGGCGCCGAACGAGATGATGACTCCGCGGCGGTGCCGCAGCATGTAGTTCCAGAGTCTGCGAATCCAGCCGGGTTCGCTCATGCCCGAACCTCACGTTCGATCATCGCGGCGTCGATCGCGTCGCCCAGTCGCGACAGGGTTGCCATCGCCGCTCGCGCTTCGGGAATGCCGGCGCAGAGCGCCTCGCGCCGCGCCACCATCGCGGACTCGGCCGCCTCGAAGACCGCAGCGCCCTCGCGGGTGAGGGACAGATCGCTCGCCCTGCCGTCGCCGGCAACCTGGCCCTTTTCGAGCAGGCCGCGGCGACACAGGGAGTCCACGCTGGCGCTGATGGTAGGCCTGCCGACGGCAAGGCGAGCGGCCAGGCGGGATGCCCTCGCCTCGCCCTCGACGATGGCCGACAGCACGCGGTAGTCGGCAAGGCTGAGCGAGTCGGATGCCCGCTCGATCAGGCGCGACGCACGCGCCAGCGCGCGTACCGCCGCGATCGATTCTGTGGAGGTCATCCTTTCACTCTACACAGATAGTTCTACTCTCGAACTACTTGAGTCGGTCTCCCGCGACGAGTTCACGATGGGTTTTCGGACATCCGCCGCGTTATGTTTCGGCCCGGATGTCCGAAAGCGGCTCGCTTGCGGCGGCTCGCTACTCCGCGGCGGCGGGTTCGGTCTCGTACTTCACGATCAGCTCGCGCTTCAGCACCTTGCCGCTCGGCCCGAGCGGCAAGTTCTCCACGATCTCCACCCGCCGCGGGTACTTGTATGCAGCGAGCTTCTGCTTCGCGTACTCGAACAGCTCATCCGCCTCCGCGGAAGCGCCCGGCGCAAGCACGATGCACGCCATGATCTCCTGGCCGTGCGTCTCGTGCGCGGTGCCGAACACCGCTGCGCTCGAGACGGCGGGATGCGCGATCAGCACCTCCTCCACCTCGCGCGGATAGACGTTGTACCCGTTGCGCAGGATCATGTCCTTCTTGCGGTCGACGATCCACAGGTAGCCGTCCGCATCCTTGCGCCCCAGGTCACCGGTGCGGAACCAGCCGTCGACGATCGCCTTCGCGGTGTCTTCCGGGCGGTTGAGGTAGCCCTTCATGATGTTGTGGCCGCGCACCACGATCTCGCCCAGCTCATCCGTCGGCAGCAGCTCGATCCGGTCATCGACGTCCGCGTTCGCGATCTCGACATCCACACCCCAGATCGGGGTGCCGATGCTGCCGGCGATCGGGGTACGCCCGACATGGTTGAAGCTCGCCACCGGCGAGGTCTCGGTGAGTCCGTAACCCTCGTAGATCGGAACGCCGAACTCCTCCCTGAAACGCTCGATCACCGCGAGCGGAAGTGCGGAACCGCCCGACACCGCGAACCGCAGCTTCGGGCGCTCGGGAATCGTCTTCGCCGCTTCGAGCAGTGCGATGTACATGGTCGGCACACCCATCATGATGGTGCACTCATTGTCGATGAGGGTGCGAAGAGCACTTTCCCCGTCGAACTTCGGCAGCAGCACGATCTTTGCCATCGCGCGGAACCCGGTGTTCAGCGCCACCGTCTGGCCGAAGGTGTGGAACAGCGGCAGGCCACCGAAGATGACATCGTCCTTCACCATGTCAAAAGTGTTGAGCAGCAGTGTCGAGGTCTGCTCCACGATCGAGAAGTGGCTGCCCATGGCACCCTTTGGTTTACCGGTGGTGCCGCTGGTGTACAGGATGGTCGCGGTCGCGTCCGGTTGCTGCGGCTCATAGGTGCGAATCGGCTCGGCCGCCGCCGCGAGCTTCTCGAGCTGCTCGGTGCCCTCCACCTGCTCCGGCGAGAGAACGGTGAGCACCGGAACCCCCGCCTGCCTGGCGCCCTTGCCGCCCTCGCCCAGCAGTGGTGCGGCACAGACCAGCATGGTCGCCTGCGAGTCCTTCAGCACGTACTCGATCTCGTCCGCCTTCAGCAGCGCGTGGATCGGCACGACGATGCCACCGAGGCTCAGCACCGCGAAGTAGACCCGCGGAAAATCGGCGACGTTGGGAATGAGGATCGCCACGGCGTCGCCCTGCTTCACGCCTCGTGCACGCAGTGCGCCCGCGTATGCGCGGGTCTGGTCCCAGAGTCCGGAATAGGTGACGCTGGAATCGCCGACGACGATGGCGGTCTTGTCCGGCGCCCTGTCCGCCGTCTCCTTGAGAATGGCGGCAATGGAAATGGTGGAGAAGCTCGGGCTGGTCATGGCGGTCCCTATCTGTCAACGTCGACGGAAGTCTTGCTGGAACGCTACGCCGTCGGGCTGAGTGCAGCAAAACCGGCTAGCCCAGCACCTTTTCGTAGCAGAGCGCATTGCTCATTCGCTCATACGGCGGATACGGAGGGATGAGCGCGTACCCGATCGACTCGTAGAGGGCGATCGCAGCCGGCTGCAGATCGCCGGTCTGCAGCACGAGCCGGCGGTAGCCGTGCTCCCGGGCCGCGGTCTCCAGTTCCGCCATCAGCAGCCGCGAGATGCCGAGGCCGCGGAAGCGCCCGTCGACGATCACCTTCTTCACTTCGAGCTCGTTGGAAGCGCCGAGATCGTCCCCGTGGGTGCGCAGTCCGGCCTGGCCGGCAGCCACACCGT
>JAZJYU010000189.1:0-12929 GCA_040390225.1 Actinomycetota bacterium
CGTGGAGGACGAGCTAGGTCCGATGATCATCAGTGCAATCAGGCGCACTGAAGGGACCGTCCCGCTGACCGATGAGATCGTAGACGTTTCGGCAAATGCACTGATGGTACTGGTCGCAGAAATCGACGTCAAGGCGGCGCCCGGTCTAATGATTGAACCCGATGGAGGCGCCCCAGAAGATGAAGAAATTATCGAAGATGCATTCGGGCGCGTCACGTACAAGGCAATCGCGATAGAGTTCGACGAAGAGCTTGGCGTCGCTCCGGATCTGTAATTCAGTAGAGGCGTAATTAATCCGCCCGAGTTCGAAATCTGCGCCGGGAGAGGCTGGAACTGAAGTCTCTGCGTGACCGACTCAGTCGAAGACGAATCACATATTACCGGTTCGTCCAAGACGGTTGTAGCGCTCGTTGACGATGACGACGGTATTCGTTGCGGTCCACAGGTCGAGGTCGGTGACCGAGGGCGACGCCCAGTCCGCCTCGGTCGTGTCTGGAGTACCGAACCGGTCCTGGGCGAGGGCGACGAGCGACGGATCGGTCCACGTCGGGGCGTGCACGCCGTTGGTGACCGAGGTGATCGGCACATCCGAGGCATCGAAGCCGGGCCAGAGTGGACCGAACATGCCGCGGCTCACCTCGCCGTGAAGCTTGGAGACGCCGTTCGCGCGCTGGCCGAGCCGCAGGCCCATGACGGCCATGTTGAACATGCCCGCGGTACCGCCCTTGTAGTTCTCGGCGCCTAGCGCCAGCACGTCTTTGACGTCGACGCCCGGCAGTAGATCGGTGGAGAAGTATTCGGTCACGAGGGCCGCGTCGAAGCGGTCGATGCCGGCGGGAACCGGGGTGTGGGTGGTGAACACCGTGCCCGCGCGCACGACCTGCAGCGCCTCGGCGAAGTTCAGCCCCCCGTGGATGAGGTCGCTGATGCGCTCCAGCCCGAGGAAACCCGCGTGACCTTCGTTGGTGTGGAACACCTCGGGTGCATCCGCGCCGGTCAGTTCGACGAGCAGCTTGATCGCGCGCACGCCGCCGATGCCGAGCAGCAGCTCCTGCAGCAGCCGGTGCTCTCCCCCGCCGCCGTACAGCCGGTCCGTGACCGAGCGCAGCTCGTCGGCGTTCTCCGGGACATCGGTGTCGAGCAGCAGCAGCTTGATGCGCCCGACCGCCACCTGCCAGATCCGGGCGTAGAGCGCCTTGCCGCCTGGCAGTGCGAGCACGATCTGGGCCGCGGTGCCATCCGGATGCCGCAGCACCGACAGCGGCAGCCCGTCCGGGTCGAGCACCGGGTACGACTCCTGCTGCCAGCCGTCAGGCGAGATGGACTGCGCGAAATAGCCCGACCGGTAGAACAGGCCGACACCGATGATGGGCACGCCGAGGTCCGATGCGCTCTTCAGGTGATCACCGGCGAGGATGCCGAGGCCACCCGAGTACTGCGGCAGCGCTGCGGCGATTCCGAACTCGGGCGAGAAGTAGCCGATGGCCTTCGGCGCAGACTCGTCGCAGTTGTTCTGGTACCAGCGCGGCTCGGTGAGGTAGGTGTGCAGTTCGCCGAGCAGCGTCTTCGCCCGCGTGACGAAGGGCTTGTCCGCGGCTAGCGCGGTCAGCCTCGCCGGCTCCACTTCGCCGAGCAGCGCGATGGGATCGTGACCGGTCGACTCCCACAATTCGGGCGAGATCTCCTCGAACAGGCGGCGGGCGGGAATGTTCCACGACCAGCGCAGGTTGGTCGCCAATTCCTCCAGCGGCGCGAGGGCGTCGGGCAGGACTGTTCGCACGGTGAAACGTCGTATGGCTTTCATCGGCTTAAGCGTACGGCGTCGATATGGACAGCCGATTACACCGAGTCGACAGACGGGCTACTGTGCGAAGTGTGGCATTGGATTACGAACCCCGCATCGGGCGCATCCCGATTCGTGACCTGGCCCCGGTGCAGCCGGGCGACACCTGGCCCGCCAAGGCGTATGCGGGCGAAGTGGTGCCGTTCAGCGCGACCGTGTTCAAGGAGGGCCATGACCTGCTGGGGGCCGAGCTCGTGCTCACCAGCCCGGCCGGCATCCGCACCACCCATTCCATGGTCGGCCTGGGCTACGGCAGCGACCGCTGGGAGGCCCGTGCGCTCGTGGATGCCGAGGGCGACTGGCGATGGCACATCCGCGCCTGGGTGGATGAGTGGGCCACCTGGCTGCACAACGCCGAACTGAAGGTTCCGGCCGGCGTCGACGTCGAGCTGATGCTGCTCATCGGCCGCACCCTGATCGCGCGGGCCCTCATCGCCGACCCTGGCAACGCGACGCTCGAGGATGCCGCGAAGGCGATGGCGGCCAAGCGCCAGACACCATCGGCCCGCCTTGCCGCCGCTGCCGCCGTCACCCCGCTGCTGGCCGCCGGCTCGTCCGCGGCGCAGGCGCTCACGGCCCTCACCACCGAGAGCGAGGAGCACCTGCTCCACGTGGAGCGCACCCGCGCCGGTGTGGGTGCATGGTACGAGTTCTTCCCGCGGTCGGAGGGCGCGAAGAAGCGCAGGGATGGCAGTTGGCAGAGCGGCACCTTCCGCAGCGCCGCACGGCGGCTTCCCGCGGTCGCGGCGATGGGCTTCGACGTGCTCTATCTGCCGCCGATTCATCCGATCGGAGTGAGCTTCCGCAAGGGGCCGAACAACACGCTGACCGTCGGCGATCACGACCCGGGCTCGCCGTGGGCGATCGGCTCGGCCGAGGGCGGCCACGATGCGATCCACCCGGACCTCGGCAGCGAGGCCGACTTCAGGTTCTTCGTCGGGGCGACGGCTCGCGCCGGCCTGGAGCTCGCCATCGATCTCGCTCTGCAGGCCTCACCCGATCACCCGTGGGTGACGCAGCACCCCCAGTGGTTCACCACTTTGCCGGACGGCTCGATCGCTTATGCGGAGAACCCGCCGAAGAAGTATCAGGACATCTACCCGCTCAACTTCGACAACGACTTCTGGGGCCTCAGTCGCGAGATCCTGCGGATCGTGAGGCACTGGATCGCTCTCGGCGTCCGCATCTTTCGTGTCGACAACCCGCATACCAAGCCACTGCGGTTCTGGGAATGGCTGATCGCCGAGGTGAACGCCGAGTATCCCGATGTGGTGTTCCTCGCCGAGGCCTTCACCGCCCCCGCGATGATGGCCGCCCTTGGGCAGATCGGCTTCCAGCAGTCGTACACCTACTTCACCTGGCGCAACACGAAGCCGGAGCTGGAGGAGTTCCTGAGGGAGATCTCGAAGGACGACGTCGCGTTCTTCAGGCCGAATCTGTTCGTGAACACCCCGGACATCCTGTCCGAATACCTTCAGTTCGGCGGCGTGCCCGCCTACAAGGTGCGAGCCGCGATCGCCGCGACCGCGAGCCCGAGCTGGGGGGTGTACTCCGGCTATGAGCTGTTCGAGAACGTGGCACGCGCGGGCTCTGAAGAGAACATCGACAACGAGAAGTACGAGTACAAGCCACGTGACCACGCGAAGGCCGAAGCGGCCGGCCGGTCACTGGCGCCGTACCTCACGAAGCTCAACGAGATCCGCCGGCACCACCCGGCGCTGCGGCAGCTTCGCAACCTCGAGATCCACTGGAGCGACGACCCGGCCATCCTCGTCTACTCGAAATATCTCGGTCCGCAGTTCACCGCGGGGGGAGACGCGATCATCGTCGTGGCCAACGTCGACCCGCACTCGGTGCGTGAGACGACGGTGCACCTCGACCCACGGATGTTCGGGGTCGCTCCCGGAGAAAGCTTCGAAGTCACCGACCTGATCACCGGACAGGTCTTCACCTGGAGTACAGATGACTACGTGCGGCTCGATGCCTTCGTCGAGCCGGTGCACATTCTGAGCGTGAACCTCACGAAGGGCCCAGCCTGATGGCAACCAAGAAACCGGCACAAGAACCGGCTGCGACGCCGGCGAAAGCGCCGCCACGCACACGCAGGCCGGCCGTGAAGAAGATCGCACTGCCCGAGTTGCACCCCGACCACGTCGCCGCCCTAGTGGAGGGGCGGCACCCGCGGCCGCACGACGCGCTCGGACAGCACCCGATGGACGGCGGATTCGTCGTGCGCGCGGTTCGCCCGCTCGCGAAGAGCGTGACCGCCGTGCGCGCCGATGGCACCAGCGTCGCCCTCAGCCACGCGTCCAGCGGGCTGTGGCACGGCTATCTGCCGGGCGATGGCCAGTCGTACACGCTCGCGACCTCCTATGATGACGCCCCCGACTGGACGACGGATGACCCGTACCGGTTCGTCCCGTCCGTCGGCGAGGTGGACCTGTTCCTGTGGGGCGAGGGCAGACACGAGCAGCTGTGGAAGGTCTTCGGAGCACACTACCGGCCGCACGAAGACGTCGAGGGAACGACATTCTCGGTCTGGGCGCCGCATGCCACCGCAGCGCGGGTCGTCGGCGACTTCAACGACTGGAACGGCGTGCTGCACGCGATGCGCCGGCTTGACGCGAACGGCGTCTGGGAGCTGTTCATCCCGGGACTCACTCCCGGGAACGCATACAAGTTCGAGCTGCGCACCGCGGCCGGCGACTGGGTGACCCGGGCCGACCCGATGGCGCGCTACACGGAGGTGCCGCCGGCGACCGCGTCGAAGATAGGACAGACGCTCTACGAGTGGGCCGATGACGCCTGGCTGGCCGAGCGGGCGTCGAAGGACCCGCACAATTCGCCCATGAGCGTATACGAGATGCATCTCGGATCATGGCGGCCCGGGCTCGGCTACCGCGACCTCGCGGACCAGCTCATCGACTACCTTCACGAGACCGGCTACACCCACGTCGAGTTCATGCCACTCGCCGAGCACCCGTTCGGCGGATCGTGGGGTTACCAGGTGACGGGCTACTATGCGCCGACCAGCCGCTTCGGGCATCCCGACGACCTGCGTTATCTCATCGACCGCCTGCACCAGGCGGGCATCGCCGTGATCATGGACTGGGTGCCGGCACACTTCCCGAAGGACGAGTGGGCGCTGGCGCGGTTCGACGGGCAGCCGCTCTACGAGCACTCCGACCCGCGGCGCGGCGAGCAGCCGGACTGGGGCACGCTCGTGTTCAATTTCGGCGACTCTCAGGTGCGCAACTTCCTGGTCGCCAACGCCCTGTACTGGCTGGAGGAGTTCCACATCGACGGCCTACGGGTGGATGCCGTGGCCTCGATGCTGTACCTCGACTACTCGAGGGAGCCGGGCGAGTGGGAGCCGAACATCCACGGCGGGCGCGAGAACCTGGAGGCGATCGGCTTCCTGCAGGAGGTGAACGCCACCGCGTACAAGCGAAATCCCGGAATCGTGATGATCGCCGAAGAGTCGACCGCGTGGTCGGGCGTCACCCGGCAGACCTCGTCCGGGGGTCTCGGCTTCGGCCTGAAATGGAACATGGGCTGGATGCACGACAGCCTCTCGTACATGGAGGAGGACCCGATGTACCGGTCGTACCACCACAACGAGATCACCTTCTCGATGGTCTACGCGTACACCGAGCAGTTCCTGCTGCCGATCAGTCACGACGAGGTCGTGCACGGCAAGGGCTCCCTGCTGTCAAAGATGCCTGGCGACCAGTGGCAGAAGCTCGCGAACATCCGGGCATATCTCGCCTTCATGTGGGCCCACCCCGGAAAGCAGCTCCTGTTCATGGGCCAGGAGTTCGGACAGCCCTCCGAATGGAGCGAGCAGCGCGGTCTCGACTGGTGGATTCTCGACCAGCCGATCCACCGCGGGCTGCTCACCATGGTGAGTCAGATGAACCGGCTGTACAAGGCCGAGCCGTCGCTCTGGTCGCGCGACAACGACCCCGGTGGGTTCGAGTGGGTCGATGCGGGAGACGCCGAGCACAACGCGGTCTCGTTTCTGCGCTGGGACAACCACGGCAACCCGATCGCCGTGCTGATGAACTTCTCCGGCAACCCGGTCGGGCCCTACCGGGTCGGTCTGCCGTTCGCGGGCACCTGGGACGAGATCTTGAACACGGATGCCGCCGAGTTCGGCGGGTCGGGCGTGGGAAACTTCGGTGCGGTCACCGCCACCGACGAACCGTGGGCCGGCCGACCCGCTTCGGCGGAACTGACGCTCCCGCCCATCGCGGGGCTCTGGCTGAAGCTGCGCCGCTGAGAGTGGATCGAGCGTGTCGAGATCTCACCAGCGACTAACCCGTCAGTGAGGTCTCGACCAGCTCGACCCGCTCTCGCTAGTAGAGCAGCGCGGTCAATCGGCGCCGGGCCGCGCCGACGCGGGGATCATCTGCCCCGACGATCTCGAAGTAGTCGAGCAGGCGCGTGCGGATGGCGTCCTTCGACGGCTGGCCGGCCGCAGGGAAGAGGTCCAGCAGTCGGCCGAACGCGTCCTCCAGGTGACCGCCGCTCACGTCGAGGTCGGCGACGGTGAGCTGGGCATCGACGTCAGCAGGGGCCGCCGCCGCCGCATCCCTGATCTCCTGGGCCGACCGTGTACCCAGACGCGCGAGAAGCGACACCTGCGCGAGGCCTGCCACCGCCAGCTGGTCGCGCGGATTCTGCGCGATGGCCGTCTTGTACTCCCTGATCGCCGTCTCATAGTCGCCCGCGGCGATGGCGTCATACGCCTCCTGGTGGTGCGGCGGGAGCGGTTCATCCACCGGCTCGGCAGGCTCGGCGTCAGGCTCCTGCGCGACGGCGATTCCGGTCACATTGTTCTGGGCGGCCAGGGTGAGCAACTGGTCGATCACCTGCCGCACCTCGGCATCGGGAAGCTCCCCCTCGTAGAGGGCGATCGGGCGGCCGCCGATCACTCCTGCGACGGTCGGCGCCGCCTGGGCACGGAACGCCTGCTGCAGCTGCGGGTTCGCGTTGATTTCCACGGTCGCGAGCACGATGCGGCCGGCGTACGACGAGACGACCGACTGCAGGGTCGGCGATGGCGAACCCAGGTAGAGCTCGACGACGACCGGCACCTGTTGCGACAGGTCGAGGATGCCGGTGAAGTTCGCATCCGTCCCGTCGACGACGAGACCCGGTACAGGCACGCTCGCGCCAGGGGGCGCGCTCCCTGGGCTCGCCGAAGGGCCGGTGGCGGGTCGCACGAGCGACGACAGGTCGACTGCTCCGCGCAGGTTCGCGGACGAGGGCGGCACGTTGGTCACTGCTTCTCCGTATTCGTGGGCTACTGCTTCTCGGCAGCAGAGATCAGGCCGGTCGCGAAGCCGAGGAGGGTGATCTTCGTCTTGCTGCTGGCCTTCGGAACATAGAACAACAACTGGTCACCGTAGACCGCGACCGTGCCCTTCGTCGACCCGGTGATGCCCGAGAGCGACTTCACCGCGCCTTCCGGGTTCACTGCCGCACCCGCCTCGGTGGGCACGACCGTGACGGTCTCATTGAGCTCGACGGCCACGATCGCGCCCGAGTCGTTGCTGCCGAGGGCGATCACCTGCCCGGGCCCGTTCGAGTTGGCGAAGCTCATGCTGGCGGTCGACGGCAGAGCCGCGATCTGCGCCTTGCGGTAGTCCGACCCGATCAGGCCGATCAGGTTGTCCTTGGTCAGGTCGAAGTACTTCGCCTGGTCGCTCGTGGTGCCGTTGGCGATGATGTCGCCGTACGAGAGCGCGAGCTTGGACGGGGCGAGCAGCTGGAGTTTCGAGTCCGGGGGCAGGCGGGGGGCGCCGATGTTCGCCGGGGCGACGTCCGGCAGCTTGGCCTTGGCTTCGAGTGCGACCGCGTAGTCGACCTTGTAGTTGTCGCGCGGGGTGTCCTGCACGAGCATCATCGCCACGGGCGGAACGGTCTTGTCCGTCGGGTTCTGAACGACCGTGAACACCGTGCGCGGCCAGGTGTTCGACTGCTGCGGCAGGGTCAGCGCGACGGTGCCGGCCGGGATGGCGGGCAGCGCCGCATAGGTGTTGTCGGCCTTGCGGATGCCGTAATTGGCCACTCGCAGGGCGAGAGCCGCGCCCTCGAATCGGGTCGCGACAAGGGTCGTGTCCTTGTCGGTGTCCGCCTTCGTGGCGACGGCCGAGATCTGGGCGACGATGTTCTTCAGCTGAGGGGCGGTCACGGCGGGCACCTGCAGGTCCTGGCCGGGCACGACCGGCGTCGAGGTGGCGACCGGTACCGCCGTCGACCCTTTCGCCCCGCCCATGAACTCGGGCCAGAGATCCGACGCGCAGCCGCTCAGCGCCAGAGTGCTGATCAGCAGGATCGGAACGGCGATCATCGGCCTCGCGGCACGCCGGCCCGAGGGCAGTGCCTGCTGTTTCGACTGCCTGGGCTGCTTGTAGCTTCGCTGGCGCGGCACTTTCGGCATCTTCGGTGTCTTGCGGCGCGGGCCGCGCGAGCGGCGAAGGTGGCGCAGAGCCCAGAAATAGAGCACGGCGCCCACGATCAGCAGCAGGATGCCGCCGGTGATCAGCGGGCCGGCCCACGGTGTGCGGTTGTCGAGCGGCCACGTGATGGAGACCGTGCTCGGCGCCGGCTTCGTGCCGTCAGACACGATGATCACGGTGATGTCGCTCGGCACGTTGACCGTGAATGACAGCGACTTCGAGTGCGAGAACTCGTCGAGCCAGAGGTCGGATCCGAGCGGGTCGGGCACCTTGGTGGCCTTGCCGGGCACGACGCTGGCGACGAGCTTCGCCTTCGTCTTGTTGTAGGTGAGCTTGTTGTACTTCGTGTTGCCGACCCAGGCCAGCACGTCTTCCGTGCGGCCGTAGGCTGCGAAGACGCTGCCGTTGCCGCTGATGTCGAGCTTCTGGCGGCCCGGGATGGACTGCAGGGTGGCGCTGTCGACCAGCGTGACCGTCGCGTCGGAGTGGGTGGTCGCCGTGGAGGTGACGTTGGCGGGCTCGAGGAGCACGGTGCGCTGCGCGATTCCGAATGCGATCATTCCGAAGGCGAGCACAAAGCTGATGATTGCTGCGATGAAACGCACGTTGATTTCTCCTTTCGTGTTGCCGGGCACGACAGGCGGTCGGCAAACCCTGTGTCATCCCGCGAGATGCGACTCTCGGCGACGACGGCTCACACTAGGGGGTGAGGCCAGGGGGTCCCGGGCACAGGGCCCGGGGTGGCAACAGACAAAGACATCCCAGAATAGCGTAGCCACCCTGAGAGCGCCCCGGACGGCTAAACTCGGATGGTTCGGCACCTACGCCGACCCCCCAACTTCCCAAGCACCTCCACTCACGAGGAGAACACCGTGGCAGACGACGAGACCTTCAGCACCGCGATGCGGGGCTACAACCGCGACGAGGTCGACACCGCGATCCAAGACCTGCGACGCGAGTTGATCAAGGCCAACGCCGACAAGGCGGATGCCGCCAAGGAGATCAAGCGTCTCGGCGCCACCGTCGAAGACCTGCAGGCGGAGATCGAAGAAACCGGAAGCCCCACATACAGCGGCCTCGGCACGAAGCTGGAGAACACGCTGCGCGTCGCCGAGGAGCAGTCGACGCGCCTGATCAGCCAGGCCGACATCGACGCAGAGAAGCTGCGCTCGAGCACCCAGGCCGAGGTGAACGCGCTCCGTGTGGAGTCGATGCAGCAGGCCGAAGCCATGCTCGCCGATGCGCACAGCCGCGCGAACGCGGCGCTGGACGCCGCCCGCACAGAAGCCGACGACATCCGCGCCACCGCGCAGGCGGATGCCGAGGCCGTCAACCAGGACGCCCTGCGCAACGCGGCCGCCATCCGCGGAGCCGTCGCGACCGAGGCAGCGGAGGCACGGGCCACCGCGAAGCGCGAAGCCGCCGCCGTGCGCGCCGAGGCAGAGCGCGAGGCCGCCGAGCTGAAGATGGTCGCCAGCCGTGAGGTGGGCGACGCCCGCGACGCGGCTGCGGCGCTCGCCAGAGACACCGAACTCGGCCGTGCCGAGTTCACTGCCGAGAACGAGAAGCAGTGGGGCGATCTCGCCCGCGACATCGAGAAGCAGCGCACCGATCTGGCCCGCGAGATCGAGGAGAGCCGCGCGAAACTGCAGCATGACGCCGAGACCCAGCGTGCCGACCTGCGCCGCGAGATCGAGGAGGCTCATTCGAAACTCGAGCACGAGACCGCCGAAGCGCGGCAGAAGCTCGACCTCGACACCCGCCGCGCCCGCCAAGAGCTCGCGCAGGAGACCGCGGAGGCCCATGCCAAGCTCGAGGCGGAGATCAGCACCGAGCGTGCCAGCCTGGCCCACGACGCGAGATCGAGGCCCGCCAGGCGGAGCTCGCGCTCGAAGCGGAGAAGACCCGCGCCCAGATCGCTCACGACACGACGGAGACGCGAACCAGGCTCACCCTCATGGCAGAGCAGGCCCGCACCGACCTGGATGTCGAGTTGAAGGCGCGCCGGGACGAGGCGGAGAAGGAGTTCCTGGCCAAGCACCAGGAGGCGGTCTCGCAGACCCAGAAGTATCTGGACGAGGCGAACGCCCAGCTCGCCGAGGCGGACGCCAACGCGGCCAACAAGCGCACCGAAGCAGCGACCGTCATCGCAGAGGCGCGTGCCGCCGCGGCCGCGCTCACCGAGAAGACGGCGGGCGAAACCACGGCAGCCATCAGAGCTGCGGAGGCGAAGGCCAAGGAACTGGTGCGCGATGCCGAGAAGCGCAGCGCCAAGCTCGTGTCCGACGCCGAGGAGCGACTCGCCCAGATTAGAATCGAGCGCGAAGCCGTGGCCGGATACTTCGAGAGCCTGCGGGGAGTACTGTCCCAGGCGGAGAAGGTCACGCAGGAGCAGCCCAACTAGCTCACGCACTGCATCGACGACCCGACTGATTCGATAACCGAGGAGCCGCCGTGAAGATCCAGAACGCTTTCCGGCTCGGCCTCATGGGCGGACTCGGCGTGCTTCTCGCCCTCGCCATCGGTGGCGCGATCACCAGCCTGTCGACGATCCTCACCTATATCGGCGCCGCGCTGTTCCTCGCGCTCGGCATCGACCCGGCAGTGTCGTTCCTGCAGCGCCACCGGTTCTCACGACCCCTCGCCATCATCACCGTCATCGTCGTCATCATCGCGGTGTTCGTCGGCCTGGTGTTCGCCGTCGTTCCCGTGATCACCGACCAGATCAGCGGCCTGTTCAAGAACCTTCCCGACTTCATCACCACGGTGGGCAAAGCCACCTGGATCAAGGACTGGCAGAAGAACCTGCCCAGCTTCATCGACCTGCAGGGCATCATCAATTCCGCGCTCAAGTGGGTTCAGAACAACGCATCGACGATCGGCGGGGGCGTGCTCGCGGTCGGCGTCGGCATCGCGAGCGGCGTGACCGGGTTCATCGTCATCTTCATCCTCACGCTGTACTTCGTCGCCTCCCTGTCGAGCATGAAGCGCGGCCTGTACCGTCTGATACCGGCCTCGCGCCGTGCGCGGTTCAGCGATATCGCCGAACAGATCAGCACACAGGTCGGCCGCTACGTCATCGGGCAGGGCACCATCGCCGTGATCAACGGCATCTGCACCTTCCTCTTCCTGACGATTCTGTCGATCTTCGCCGGTGCCAAATACCCGGCGCTGTTCGCCTTCGTCGGCTTTCTGTTCGCTCTCATCCCGCTGGTCGGAACGCTCACCGGCAGCATCATCATCGTGCTGAGCACCCTGCTGCTCGGCGGTCCGCTGCCGGCCATCATCGCGGCCGCCTACTACCTCATCTACATGCAGGTCGAGGCGTACGTGGTGACCCCCCGCGTGATGGGCCGGGCCGTGAAGGTGCCGGGCGCGATCGTGGTGATCGCGGCCCTCGCCGGCGGATCACTGCTCGGAATCCTGGGCGCCCTCATCGCAATCCCGGTGGCCGCCGCCATCCTGCTGATCATCGATCAAGTCGTGATACCCAGGCAGAACGAACTCTGAGCTGATAACACCTAGAGCGCGATGTTGGTGGGCAGGGGAAGGGCCGCTGGATTGAGGCGCAGGAGTATCTCTGACAGCACGCGGCGGGTCTGGTTCTCGCCGACCCACAGGTGCTTGCCTCCCTCGACAGCGACGAATTCGAGCTGGGGCACGGCGGCGAACCTGACAGCAGCCTCGGGAGGGCGAAGGTAGTCGTCGAGCTCGGGGATGACCGCGACCAGCCGCTTTCCGCTGGCCGCCCACGCGGCCAGATCGGCATCCGTCGCCCGGTGCAGCGGCGGGGACAGCAGGATGGCGCCGTCGACGGGAGCGATGCGTGCTGCCTCGAGACCCCACTTCAGCACCACCTCGGTTCCGAACGACCAGCCGAGCAGCCACACGTGCGGAAGCCCGCGATCGCGCACGAATTCCATGGCGGCGTCGAGGTCGTAGCGCTCGTCCTCGCCCTCGCCGAAGCTGCCCTCCGACGTACCGCGCGGCGAGCTCACGCCGCGGAAGTTGAACCGCAGCACCGCTATCCCCGCCAGGGCGGGAAGTCGTGCTGACGCTTTCTTGATGATGTGCGAGTCCATGAATCCACCGCCGGTTGGCAGCGGATGCAGGGCGACGATCGTGGCGACGGGGTCACGGTCCAGCGGAAGCGCCAGCTCACCGACGAGTGTCAGGCCGTCCGCGGTGTGCAGCTCGACATCCTCGCGATGAGCAGGAAGCTCGACCGCGCCCCGGATCTCTATCGCACCGTTCTCCATCAGAAGATCTTCCAGCAGTGCGCGTGCCAGTGCCGGCGCGCTGCCAGGTCGTCCGCCTCGCCCATCAGGCCGTCGGCACGCCAGGCGACGATATGCGCGATGCCTGGCGCGATCTCGAGTCCGCATCCGGGGCAGGTGTAGACCTTCGCGGCGGAACTCGCCGAAACCGGCTGCACGTTCCACAGGCCCTCGCGTTTCGTCTCGGTTCGCTTGGCGCCGTAGAGCGCTCGCGAAAGGTCGAGGTCGTCGTCGGGCGGTTGCGCGCCCCGGCGAGGTCGGTTCGTGCGTGGCATGGCTCCAGCCTACGGCCGGTCTAGTACCAGTTCGAAGCCTCGCTGTGCGCCCACGCGCCGCACGGCG
>JAZJYU010000189.1:12939-16610 GCA_040390225.1 Actinomycetota bacterium
GCCGAGTCCCCAGGTGATCTGGGTCGTCGCATTCGTCTGCCAGTCCGGACCGGCTGAGGCCATTTTCGAACCGGGAAGAGCCTGCGGGATGCCGTACGCGCCGCTCACCGGATTGCCGGCCGTGGTGCTCCAGTGCGACTCCTTGTTCCACAGCGAAACCAGGCAGCTGAACTGGTCATCGCCCATCCCCATCGAGATGAGCATGTTGTACGCGATGAGCTGGGCTTCGCCCGCCGGAACACTCGCCGCCGGGGTAGAAGCCGCGATCAGCTTCTTCGTGACGCCGTAGCCGTCGCGGGCGATCGTGGCCGTGTAACTGCCGTTGACCTCCACCGACTGAAGGTGCCCGACCGGCGCGGATGCGGCGACGGCGACCTGCACCTGGTCCGGCGTGAAGATCAGCACCAGAACGAGTGTCAGCGCGGCCGTGAAAGCGAACAACGGCAGCGAATTCGGGGCCCGCGTGTGCCGTCCATAAACGTCTCCCCCGACCCCCTTCAGGCTGGCCCGGGGCGACAGATACTTCATGCGCCCGCCCACAGTTATCCGATTTTAGCGTACAACCGCCGACAGGACCCCGAAAACTACTGGCGGACCGCGAGCATGACGTTCACGACCGCATCGAGAAGCAGGTCCACCTGCGCCTCGCGGTAGCCGCCGTTCTGCGGCCGGAAGGCGATCGTGCGCACCTCATCCACACTCAGCGGCTTGCCCTCCTGAAAGAAGCTAGTGAGGCGCTTCGAGAACGCGTCGACATCTTTGTGGTTGTAGCCGGCGGTGAGGAAGCTGACGCGATCGAACCGATGGCCGGGCGCGCGAGCAAGCCGCGTAAGGATCTCCTGGGCGATCGTGCGGGCCTCCGCGTACCAGGCCTGGTCGCCGCGCTGCTGCAGTGCGCGCTCGCGCTCGCGATTCGCGAACGCGTCTTCGAGGCGCTCGAGCGCTGCATCCACCTGGGCCGGCGCGTAGCCGCCCGTCTGCATGTCGAAAGCCATCTGGCGGATGCTGGCGGCGGAGACGCTGACCGGCGCCCCCGGCTCGGATGTGTACGCGCGCCTGGCATCTTCGAGAAAGTCTTCGACCTGGTCGACGCTGTACCCGCGCACGGAATTGCGGGTGTGGGGGAAGGTGTTGCTCACTGGTCTATTGTGCACCACTCACGATGCGAGACCTGAGAAGACGAGGTAGAGCAGGAACGCGGCGGCGGCCGACGGAAGTGTCGAGTCCAGCCGGTCGAGGAAACCTCCGTGGCCAGGCAGGAACGTCGAGATGTCTTTGATGCCGAGATCGCGCTTGATGAGCGACTCGGTGAGGTCACCGACCGTGCCGGTGAACACCATCGTCGCCCCGAAGATGATTCCGAACCACCACGGCAGGTGAAGCATGAAGATCACGAGAAGGATTCCGGCCACGATGGCCACGACGACGGAACCGGCGAACCCCTCCCAGGTCTTCTTGGGACTGATCTTCGGCGCCATCGGATGCTTGCCGAACAGCATTCCCGACACGTACGCGCCGGTGTCGGTCGCCACGACCACGATGAGGAAGGCGAGCACCCAGAACTCGCCGTTCTGCTCGCGGTCGAGCAGCAGGGTGAACATGGCGAGGAACGGCACGTAGACCTGCACCAGCACCCCGGCGCCGATGTCCTTCCAGAACGCGACCACGCTCACCCGGTGGCTGGGGCGGATCAGGTCCGCCGTGCGCCACAGCGACACGAAAGCCATCCCCGCGAGCGTGACGAACCAGGCGCCGATCGGCCCCCAGTAGAACGCCGCAGGGACGACCGCTATCCCCGCGACGATCGTCGCGACCCTCGGAACGTCCCGGCCGGCGAACCGCAGGGCACTCGCAAGCTCGTACGCGGTGAAGCCGATGAGCAGGGCGGCGAAGACCATGAAGAAGACCTTCGCGATGAGCAGGCTGGCCAGCAGCCCGCCGCCGAGACCCAGCCCGATCAGGATCGCGACCGGCAGGTTGCGTCCGGTGCGGGCCTGGATCCGTTCCTGCGTGGCATCGATCTGCGCGCGGGTGGCCGCCACCTGGTTGCGGAAATCGTCTTCGAGGTCGTGCACTCGCGCATCCACTTCGGCACGTTTGAGCAGCCGCCGTCGCCGGGGCGCGGTCGGCGGGGTGCCCTCAGGAGGCTGGGCTTCGTCAGGAGCGCGAGTCATCAGACCTCGAGCAGCTCGGCTTCCTTTTTCTTGAGGGCGTCATCGATCGCGTCGATGTGGGTCTTCGTGACCGCCTCGAGCTCCTTCTCGCCTCGAGCGATCTCGTCTTCGCCGACATCGGCCTTCTGGGCGTCGAGGTCGTCCTTCGCCTTGCGGCGGATGTTGCGGATCGACACCTTCGCATCCTCACCCTTGCCGCGCACGATCTTCACGAACTCGCGACGGCGCTCCTCGGTGAGCTCCGGCAGGGTGACCCGAACGATGATGCCGTCGTTGCCGACGTTGGCTCCGAGGTTCGGGGCGTTGACGATGGCCCTCTCGATCTCTTTCAGTGCCGCCTTGTCATACGGTGTCACCAGCAGTACCCGTGCTTCGGGGTTGTTGAGACCCGCGAGCTGACCGAGCGGCGTTGGGGTGCCGTAGTAGTCCACCAGGATCTTCTGGAAGAGCGCGGGGTTGGCTCGGCCCGTGCGCACGTTGCTGAAGTCGTCTTTGGCCGCCTCGACCGACTTGTTCATCTTGTCTTTGGCCTCGGCCAGCACGTCGCTAATCACGGTCACAGTTTAGATGAAGGCCGATGCAGGAAGTTGAGCCGAGCCTGCGATCAGTTCCTGACCAGTGTGCCGATGCGATCGCCGGCGATCGCCTTGGTGAGATTGCCGGCCGGCTCCATGCCGAAGACGACCATGGGCATCTCGTTGTCCATGCAGCGGCTGAACGCTGTCGAGTCGACCACCTTGAGACCCTGCACGAGGGCATCCTGGTAGCTGATCTCGTGAATCTTCTTCGCGCCGGGATTGCTGCGCGGGTCGGAGTCGTAAACGCCGTCCACACCGTTCTTGGCGACCAGCACCACGTCGGCCTCGATCTCCAGCGCGCGCTGAGCGGCGACGGTGTCTGTGGAGAAATATGGCAGACCGGCCCCGGCGCCGAAGATGACGACACGGCCTTTCTCGAGGTGCCGCTCCGCGCGGCGCGGGATGTACGGCTCAGCAACCTGGGTCATCGCGATGGCCGACTGCACGCGGGTTTCGGCGCCGGCCTGCTCGAGGAAGTCCTGCAGGGCGAGGGCGTTCATCACTGTGCCGAGCATGCCCATGTAGTCCGCGCGACCACGGTCCATGCCGCGCTGGCTCAGCTCCGCACCGCGGAAGAAGTTGCCTCCGCCGACCACGATCGCGATCTCGACGTCATGCGAAGCAGCCGCGATCTCCTTCGCAAGCGAACTGACCACATCCGGGTTCACTCCGAGAGCACCGCCGCCGAACGCCTCGCCCGAGAGCTTCAGCAGAACCCGTCTTTTTCGTGCTTCGGTCATGCGCTCCCCTTTGGTAATGGCTCGTCATAGGTTACCGGTCATGCCCTGTGGGCCGCTCGCAGGGCGTCCTCCCGTTCGCCGATCAGGACTCCGGCAGCTATTGCTGCGTGTCGGGGGTCTGAGAGGCCGCGTGTCTTCTCGAACTCCTGATCCGTGAACCGGACTGAGCCGGTTTGGGG
>JAZJYU010000189.1:16620-25848 GCA_040390225.1 Actinomycetota bacterium
CGCATCCCGGGCCTTCGTCGACTGCTTTCTAGGCGCCGACCTTGAAACGCACGAAGCCCTGCACGGTGAGCCCCGCATCCGCCAGCACCTTGCTGATGCTCTGCTTGTTGTCACGCGCGTAGTCCTGCTCGGGGAGCACGACCTGCTTGAAGAACGCGTTGATGCGACCCTCGATGATCTTCGGGAGCGACGCCTCCGGCTTGCCCTCGTTGCGGCTGATCTCCTCGACGATGCGGCGCTCGGCCTCGACATCCGCCGTGGGGACCTCGTCGCGCGTGAGGTACTGCGGGTCGGCGAACGAGATGTGCTGCGCGATGCTGCGAGCGGTCTCCGCGTCGTCACCCGAGTAGCCGACGACCACGCCGACCTGCGGCGGAAGATCTTTGTTGGTCTTGTGCAGGTAGATCGCGAACGTGTCGCCCTTCACCACCGCGAGGCGGCGAAGCACGATCTTCTCACCGAGAACGGCGGCTTCGTCACCGATCAACTGCTCGACCGTCTGATCTCCGACCTTTGCCGCGAGGCCCTCCTCGGGCGTGGTGGCGCCCGCGGCCACGACCGCGTCGAGCACCGTGTCTCCGAGGGTGACGAACTTCTCACCCTTGGCGACGAAGTCGGTCTCGCAGGACAGCTCGATGATCGTGGTCGCGCCCGGGGTCTCCTTGGCGGCGATCAGTCCCTCGCTGGTGGAGCGGTCGGCACGCTTCGCATTGCCCTTCGCGCCCTTGAGGCGAAGCACCTCCACGGCCTTCTCGATGTCACCACCGGCTTCCACGAGGGCGTTCTTGGTCTCGACCATGCCGGTGCCGAGGCGCTCGCGCAGGGTCTTGAGGTCGTCCAGGCTGAAATCTGCCATGACTATGGTTCCTTTACTTCTTGGCGGCGGCAGGTTTTGCGGCAGCCTTCGCTGTTTCTGCCTTCTTCTCGGCGGGGGTGGCCTTCTCGTCCGGGGTGGCCTCGGCCTCGAGGCGTGCCTCGGCCTCGTCGTCGGACTCGACGTGGTGAGTCACGACCAGCTCGGGGTCTGCTGCGGCCTCGTGCTCGGCGACCACGGCATCCGTTCTCCTCGGTCGGAACCTCTGCGGCGATCACCTCTGCGACGGCTGCCGCATCGGGCGTGCCTGCAAGCTCGCCGTCGACGGCCTCGATCTTCTCGGCCTCGGTTAACGGGGTCTCGGATGCCGCGAGCAGCTCCGCCTCCCACTCGGCGAGCGGCTCGACGGCCTCTCCCTCGGTGGGCTTCTGGTGACGCTGGACGAGGCCTTCGGCAGCGGCGTCCGCGATGATGCGGGTCAGCAGACCGACCGAGCGGATGGCGTCGTCGTTACCCGGAATCGGGTACTGAACCTCGTCGGGGTCGCAGTTGGTGTCGAGGATCGCGATGACCGGGATGCCAAGCTTGCGCGCCTCGTCGATGGCGAGGTGCTCCTTCTTGGTGTCGACGATCCAGATCGCGGACGGCGTCTTGGTGAGGTTGCGGATGCCGCCGAGCGAACGCTGCAGCTTCACCAGTTCACGGCGCTGGATGAGCAGCTCCTTCTTGGTGTAGCCGCGCGTCGTGTCGTCGAAGTCGATCTCCTCGAGCTCCTTCATGCGCGCGAGACGCTTGGAGACCGTCTGGAAGTTGGTGAGCAGCCCACCGAGCCAGCGCTGGTTGACGAACGGCTGGCCGACGCGCTGCGCCTGCTCCGCGATCGAACCCTGGGCCTGCTTCTTGGTGCCGACGAACAGGATGGTGCCGCCGTGAGCGACCGTCTCCTTGACGTAGTCATAGGTCTTGTCGATGTACTGCAGGGACTGCTGCAGGTCGATGATGTGGCTGCCGCTTCGTTCCGTGAGGATGAAGCGCTTCATCTTCGGGTTCCACCGACGTGTCTGGTGTCCGAAGTGGACGCCGCTGTCGAGCAGCTGGCGAATGGTGACGACGGCCATGGCCGATTCCTTCTCCGCGCGCAGGCTACAGCCGTGCGCACTTATCTCAGTTGTTTTCTGACCTCGGTCGAGGCCTGAACCTGGTGCCCCGTCTCGACCCGCTCCTATGGAGACTGCTGGACCGCGAACTGTTTGTGGGCACGCGTAGTCACCCCGGCAAGCGAGGTGCAGCTAGAAGTGTAGCACCGCTCCCCCACCGGGTGCGGAGTGCACGAAGGCTCCCCCGTGCACCCGCTCTCTTTGATCCGCGCACGCCTGGCCGGGCATCCTGCACTCATGTATCGACACGCCCTGCTGCTCGCGCTGGTGCTGGTTTGCTTGACCGCGCACCCCGGCGCCGCGAACATCAGCTGGGCCTGGCCGGTCGGCCCCGGGCACGCCATCGTGCGCGGCTTCGCTGCGCCCCTCACGGTGTACGGCGCCGGTCATCGCGGCATCGACATCGCCGCACCGGCAGGAGTCACCGTCATCGCTCCCGATGACGGTGTCGTCTTCTTCGCCGGCATGGTCGTCGATCGGCCGGTGCTCTCCATCCAGCATGCCGGTGGCCTCGTTTCCAGCTACGAGCCCGTCGAGACCTCGCTCACTGCCGGCGACGTCGTACACCGCGGCGACATCGTCGGCACCCTTCTCCCCGGCCACTGCGACCAGGCGTGCCTGCACTTCGGCGTGCGGCTTCACGGTGACTATGTCTCGCCGCTGGCCTACCTCGGGGGCATCGTGCGCCCGATCCTGCTGCCCACCCGCCCGTTGCCCTAGCCTCCGGCTCACGCTCGCGGATGTGCCGTGCGATAGCTCTCCTTCAGGCGCTCGGTCGAGACATGCGTGTAGAGCTGGGTGGTGGCGAGACTCGCGTGACCGAGCATCTCCTGCACCGCGCGCAGGTCGGCGCCGCCATCGAGCAGGTGTGTCGCCGCGGTGTGACGCAGGGTGTGCGGGCCGGAACCGCCGGAGCCCGGCAGGTCGGCCAGCAGTGACGCCACCAGCGCGTAGACCGCGCGGCTGCCGACCCGGCCGCCGCGCGAGCCGAGAAAAAGTGCCGTCGACGGAGCCGTGCTGAGCAGCGGCCTGCCGCGGAACAGATAATCGGCGATCGCGTCCTTCGCCGGAACGCCGAACGGCACCACCCGTTCTTTCGACCCTTTGCCCAGCACCCGCACGGTGAGGCGATCGAGGTCGACGCTCATCAGGTCGAGCCCCGTCAACTCACTCACGCGCAGAGCAGAGGCGTAGAGCAGCTCGACCATCGCGAGGTCGCGCAGTGCGCCGGGGTCACCATCATCGGAACGCAGAATGAGGCCGGCGAGGATGCCGTTCATCTGTTCCCGGGTGAGAACGCGCGGCAGGTGGTGGTCGGGCCGCGGCGCCTTCAGGCGCGCCGCCGGATCGGTCGGGCTGGCGCCCGACCGCACCAGCCACGACGTCAGCCCTCGTGCCGCGGCGGACCTGCGTGCCAGGGTCGACTTGGCGAGACCGTCCTGGGAGCCCCTCCACAGCCAGTCGCGCAACAGCTCCAGGTCGACGGAATCCGTACTGTCCACCCCCCGGGCGTGAGCGAATTCGGCGAACTGGGCGAGATCGGAACGGTACGACCGCACGGTGTGCGCGCTGAAACCGCGTTCGGCGGCCAGGTGGCTCGCGAAGTCGTCGACGGCGCGATCGAGTTGCACGGTCTTATTGTGCGCGCTGGTCCCGTTACTTCTGGGTAGCCGCGGCGAGCGCCGCCTTCTCCTCATCGGTGAGCACCGCGTGCTTGTTCGAAAACACTTCGAGACGTCTCTCCTCTTCCATGGCTGCGATCTGCTCCAGGAAGACGCCGCTGAACGCGGTGACCTCGGTGAAACGCTGGATCGGCATGACGGAGTGCACGATCCGGTCGTCGTAGACATGCACGAAGTTGAAGGCCTGGCCGCCGTCGACGCCCGACAGCGCGGTCAGGGGGGCTGCGACATCCATGGTGTAGCAGGTGGCGGCGGCGACCGATACCGGGATGCCGGCGAACATGCTGTGGGTCGTGTAATGCAGGTGGCCGCCCAGGATGCCCCGGACATCCGTGCCCCGGATCACCTCCGCGAGCCGCTCCTGGCCCTTCAATTCGATGAGCGCCATCAGATCGATCGGCGTCGGGATGGGCGGGTGATGAAGTGCGAGCAGCGTGCCGTGCGGCGCCGGCTCGGCGAGCACCCCTGCCAGCCAGTCCAGCTGATCCGTGGTCATGTCGCCATGGTGGTAGCCCGGAACGGTGGAGTCGAACGCGATGATCCGCAACCCGTTGATGTCGTAGACCCTGTCTTGCGGCTCTTCGGACTCGGCGCCGCCCATCAGGTCCGAGGAGAACCGGAGGCGCTCGTCATGGTTGCCCATCACCCAGATAATGGTGGACCCCATGCGCTCCGCGACCGGCTCGACGATCTCCCGCAGTCGCTTGTATGCGTCCGGTTCACCCAGATCGGCCAGGTCGCCAGTGAAGATGATGGCTTCTGGGCGCGCCTCGGAGCGTTCGAGCTGTTCGAGGGCGAGGCGCAGGTTGTGGCCGCTCGGGATGGACCCGTAAAGAGGTGCATCGCCCGCGAGCAGATGGGTATCGCTGAGGTGCACGATCACGTGGCCGGGTTCTGGATACTGTCCGAATTGCGTCACGGCCACAGCTTATGACGACGGCTTATCGGCCCGGGTTAACCACCCCCTATCGTTCTCTGTCGCGTGGCCTTCCAATTCGAGAACGGCGAGCACCGATTGCACGCCCGCCACGGAGAGCCCCGACCGTGCGGCGATATCGTCGACCGTTCGCGCCGCGCGAGTGCTGAGCGCGTCGATCACCCGGGTGCGTTCGGGACTGCCGCCCGCGGACGACGTCTCATAGGCAATCGGCCCGAGCGGCGCGAGTTCCGCCATCTCTCCAGGGCCGGTCACGAGGGTCGCCTGAAAATCGCGAATCAGGCGATGGCACCCGGCGGAGGCCGCGCTCGTCACCGGGCCGGGAACTGCGCCGAGCGGCCGTCCGAGGTCTGCGGCATGCCCCGCGGTGTTCAGGGATCCGGACCGGGATCCGGCCTCCAGCACAATGGTGGCCAGACTCGCGGCGGCGATCAGCCGGTTGCGCAAGAGAAACCGCCACTTCGTCGGCGGCGAACCGCAAGGCAGCTCGGAGACCACCGCTCCATCCGCGACGATTCGGGTCAGAAGGGCATCGTGACCGCTCGGGTAGAACCGGTCGACACCACCGGCGAGGAAGGCCACCGTCTGACCGGCACTCGCCAGCGCGGCCCGGTGCGCCATCCCGTCGATGCCGTATGCCGCACCGGAGACGATCGTGTAGCCCCGGTCGACGAGTCCGGCGGACGCCTCCATGGTGACGTGCTCGCCGTAGCCGGTTGCCGCCCGTGCGCCCACCAGGGCGATCGACCGGCCGAGAGTCGCCAGCGTCGAGTCGTTGCCGCGCGCCCACAGGGCGAGCGGGGCGTGCGGCCCCAGGTCGTCAAGCGACACCGGCCAGGTCTCGTCACCCGGTACGTGGAGCCGCACGGAATAGCGGGCCGCCTGCCTGAGGGCGGTGACGGCAGCGGAGGCCTTCAGCCTGGGCTGCCACCGCTCGATCGCGGCGACGATGTCATCGTTGGCGACCGAGTCCTCACCCGCATCGGTGAGCGCTGCCAGAAGCCACTCAGCATCCCTGCGTTCGACGATCGCGCGCAGGGCCGCTGAAGCTCCGAGCGCCGTCACGACCAGCCCCGCGATGCGATCTCCCGGCTCGGCGATGCCCGTCCAGGTGGCGAGCGCGAAGCGGTGCTCGAGCTGGTCTCTCGGCAGGTCGCCGCATAGTCTCTCCAGCATCGGCAGAAGGATTGTCTCCTCGATTCCGAACAGGGCGCTCATGCCGCCCGCCTGAGGTACAGCGCGCGGGCGATGTGATCCGCACCCGGCCGCTCGGCCCCGTCCAGGTCCGCGATGGTCCAGCCGAGCCTGAGTACCCGGTCATACCCGCGCATCGTGAGACCCCCTCGCTCGAGAGCGCGATCGATCGCCGCGGTCGTTGGGGGTGGCAGGCGCCGCCCCGGCGCACGCAGCCACGCTCCCGACACCTGAGAGTTGAGCCGCCACGGCGTATCGCGCAGACGCGCGTACGCGAGCTCCCGCGCCCGCGCGACCCGTTCCCTTGCGTCACCCGATGCAAGCCTCGGGCGTTCATCGCCCAACCGCAGTCGCGCCGCCGTCACCCGTGCGATGCGTAGCTGGATGTCGATCCGGTCGAGCAGTGGACCTGACAGCCGGGCGAGATACCGCCTCCGCGACGCCGGCGGGCACTCGCACTCGGAGTCCTGCGCCCCGTACTGGCCGCAGGGGCACGGGTTCGCCGCGAGCACCAGCTGGAATCGGGCCGGGAAGTGGGCGATCGCGTTCGCCCGGTGGATGGTGATGACCCCCGATTCGAGCGGCTGGCGCAGGGCGTCGAGCACGGCGGGCGAGAACTCGGGCGCCTCATCGAGGAACAGCACGCCGTGGGAGGCGCGCGCCGCGGCTCCCGGCCGGATGACGCCGCTCCCTCCCCCGACGAGTGACGCCGCGCTCGCCGTGTGATGCGGTGATTCGAACGGAGGACGGGTGACCAGGGACGCGCCCACCGGAAGCCCGGAAAGCGACCGCAGCGAACTGGCTTCGAGTGCCTGCTCGGCGTCCAGGTCGGGGAGTAGTCCCGGAAGGCGCGCAGCCAGCATGGTCTTTCCCGCGCCGGGCGGGCCGAGAAGGAATGAGTGGTGCCCACCGGCCGCGGCAACCAGCATCGCGTCGATCGCCTCTTCGTTCCCGACGATATCTGCCAGGTCGAGCTGTTCCCCGACCCGTGCGGCCGGTGCCGGAACGAGAATCGGATCGACGGGCACCGGCGTGAACTCGCCGCCGTGCCAGATCGCCGCGTCGCGCAACGACGCGACTCCGATCACCCGGATGCCGGGGACGAGGGACGCCTCGTCCGCGTTGCCTGAGGGCACCATCACCGTCGTCGCCCCGGCGCGTGCGGCCGCCAGCACCGCAGGCAGCACGCCGGAGGTCGGCCGCAGTCGCCCGTCGAGCCCGAGTTCGCCGAGGTGGACCACGTCCGCCACCGAGGTGGCGGACACGTCCCCCGCCGCGGCCAGGACCGCCATCGCGATCGCCAGATCGAAGCCCGACCCGTGCTTCGGCAGCGACGCCGGCGACAGGTTGACTGTCAGCTTGCGGTTCGGCAGGCCGCATCCGGAGTTCGTCGCCGCCGCGCGCACACGGTCGCGCGCCTCGCCGAGTGCGGCGTCCGGCAGTCCGATCAGCACGAATGACGGGAGGTTGCTCGAGATGTCGGCCTCGACCTCAACGAGCGACCCGGCCAGTCCGAGGAGTGCGACGGCGGAGGTGCGAGCGACCGGCATCAGAACACCCGCCTGAGGTGCTCGACTGTCGGTGTGCCTGACGACGGTGCGATGACGGCCACCGCGTCGATGCGGATTCGATCGTACGTACCCTGGTGGGCTTCGCACCAGGCAGCCGCGAGGCGTCTCAGCCGGGCGAGCTTCTGCGCGGTGATGGCCTCGAGCGGATGCCCGAACTTCACGCTCGACCGCGTCTTGACCTCGACGAACACGGTCTCGGCCCCGTCGACCGCGACGATGTCGATCTCCCCCTGCGGGCAACGCCAGTTGCGGTCGATGATGAGCATGCCCGCCTCGGTGAGGGCGGCCGCCGCCAGGTCTTCACCGCGGGATCCGAGTACGTCTTTCGCTGCCATGCAGACAAGGATGCGCGTGAGGCCGACCGCAGAATCGGCGGGGCACCGTGTTCAGGGGAATCGCGAAGCGCATCCCCCTGGGAAGGAGATGATTGACATGCACCCATTTGGTTGCCTATATTCTTTCATGCAGCCATCCGGCTGCATGTGTGAGAGATTGCAATGATGGACGACGTTTTCAAGGCACTGGCCGACCCCAGCCGGCGAGCGATGCTCGACAGCCTGAGGTCGCACAACGGCCAGACGCTGACCGAGCTCGGTGCCGGCATGCGGACAACTCGGCAGTCAGTCAGCAAGCACCTCGGGATCCTCGAGGCCGCCAACCTCGTGACCACCGTCCGGCGAGGTCGCGAGAAGCTGCACTACCTGAACGCCGACCCCATCAACGCGATCTCTGAACGCTGGATAAGGAACTACGAGCGCGAGCGGATCGACGCGATCACCGAGCTCAAGACCGCATTGGAGAGCATCAGCATGACCGAGTCAACCGATTTCGTGTACACCACATACATCGAAGCGCCGCCCGAGCTGATCTGGCGCGCACTCACCGACCGAGCCTTCACCTCCCGCTATTGGGGAGTCGAACTCGACACCGACTGGAAAGTAGGTTCGCGCTACAGCTTCGTGCACAACCGCTCGGGCCTGGTCGTCTCAGACGACCAGATGGTCATCACGAAGTACGAACCCTTTTCCCGCCTCTCCTACACCTGGCAGGGTTACCCGAAAGAGCTGAGCGACCAGCTCGGGCTTTCCGCAGAGCAGGCGGACCATGCCGCGCGTGAGCCTCGCTCGCTGGTGAGCTTCGACCTCGAGCCCCAGGAAGGGCGCAACGGCGCTGAGACGAAACTCACGGTGATGCACACTGGATTCCAGCCGGGCAGCGTCGTTCTCCCCGACATCTCGGGCGGCTGGCCCAAGGTGCTGTCCTGGCTCAAGAGCTTCCTCGAGTCTGGGCGCTACCGGGACGTCGCGTGAGCCGCACGACGACCGCTCTCCGGGGCATCGGCACGCCGCTCAGATAGCGCGCCTCGTCTGCCGGCGGTGCGACATCCCTCTGATAGTCGCGCACAGAAGCCCTGTCAGCAGCGGGAGCATGAGTATTCCCCAATGGAAACCGACGCTGATCTCCCCAAGGCTTCGATCCACGGTGACCATCCACGGCAACGACCAGCGTCCGACGGCCGACCCGCGGCCGAATACGAGAATTCCCACGGCCAGGACGTCGATGATGAATCCCACGATCGCGCCCAAAATCGCAGAGTAAACTACGTGGCGATACTTAGCAGACATGCTGCCTATTTTAGTCGAGTCGCTCGTCGGCCGCGATCGAAGAGTTCCTTCGGCAGTTCGAGCTTCTCGGCCTTCAGATCGCGAAGAAAGTGCGGTCGTGGACTCTGACGTCGTCCACCGATCGGCGATCACCCTCCGCAGTACCGCGCCGTCTCCCAACGGGAGCACGAGCGTGAGAATGTGGCTTGCCGCGATAATGACGAGCCACACGAGTCCAATCGGTCCTGCGTGCACGAACGGCAGTGCGA
>JAZJYU010000190.1:0-4084 GCA_040390225.1 Actinomycetota bacterium
ACGAGAGCGAATTCTCGTGGCCATTGCAGCTTGCACTGATGTCGTTCGTCGAAGCGAACTGGTCGCGGCCCGACAATGGAATCTGGGAGATCCGCGGCGAGAAACAGCATTTCACCCACTCGCGCGCCATGATCTGGGCGGCCCTGGACTGCGCGATCGACGGTGTGCGCAACTATGGGCTGGATGGTCCGGTCGAGCGGTGGGAGAAACTGCGGGAGAAGATTCGCGATGAGATCGAGTCGCACGGCTTCGACAAGAAGCTGAACAGCTACACGCAGTACTACGGCAGCCCCCACGCCGACGCCTCGCTGCTGCTGCTCTCTCAGATCGGCTACATCGACTCCAACGACCCGCGGATGCTCGGCACGGTTACCATGATCGAGCGCGAGCTGATCCAGGACGGCCTGGTCATGCGTTACCGGACGGAAACCGGGGTCGACGGTCTTCCGGCGGGCGAGCATCCGTTCCTCGCCTGCTCGTTCTGGCTGGTCGAGCAGTACGCGCGCAGCGGCCGGCTCTCAGAGGCGAAGACCCTCATGGACCGGCTGGTGGGCTTCACGAACGACGTCGGCCTGCTCAGCGAGGAGTATGCGGTGAAAGCCGGCAGGCAGGCGGGAAACTTCCCGCAGGCCTTCTCTCATCTTGCCCTGGTGCGCGCGGCGGACGCGATGGCCGCTGCGGAACACATAGCAGCGGCTCTCGTGACCCCCTAACGGGGGTCGATACCCTGTTGACCCCCTCGGGGTACAACTGTTACGGTCATCTAGTCGCATCCGTTGTCCCCCTAATGACGGACACGCGACAACTGTTCATGTACCCGGCATGAGCCGTTCCTTACCCGATAGGAACACACCGCAATGACTGCTTTTACGCTCACACTCGTGGTGACGGTCGCCCTAGCGACCATCGCCCTCGTGATCATCGCTGTATACGTGCGTCGTGCCCGGCGTGCGAACACTCTCACCGGTGTCACCGCGTTGGCGAGCGGAGTCTCCGCAGCGGGAGTGCTGGTCAGCGCCCTCGTCGTCAGCGTCGCCTTCGGCACGGCGACCGCGGCCTCAGCGGCCACCACGCCCTCGTCGTACCACCTCACGAGCAGCGTCAGCAGTTCGTCGCAGCCCGCGAAGTAGTCCGGACCGCCGCAGCCGGCGCGGCTACTCTGGTCGGATGCGACTGATCGACTCGCTGCGCGCGTCCACGCGCAGCCCGCTCCTGCAGGTCGTGAAGACGTCTGTCGCGGCGATCCTGTCGTGGCTCGCCTGTCATCCTCGGCCAGCCGCTGCCCATCTTCGCGGCGATCGCGGCGCTGCTCGTCGTGCAGCCGAGCGTCAATCAGTCCCTCTTCAAGGGGGTCGAGCGCAGCGTCGGCGTCATCGTCGGAGTGCTCATCGCCTACGCCGCCGGAACCGCCTTCGGTCACGACGCCTGGGTGGTGCTGGCCGTCATCGTCGTCTCGCTGATGCTGTCCTGGTTGTTGCGGCTCTCCCCCGGCTCCTCGAACCAGATCCCGATCAGCGCGATGCTGGTGCTCGCGATCGGTGCCCAGACGCACGACTACGCGCTCAACCGCATCCTGGAGACGGTGATCGGCGCCGTCATCGGCCTGATCGTCAACGCCGCGATCGTGCCGCCCGTGCTGGCCGGCCCGGCGCACGACGCCGTCACGAAGCTCGCGGACGAGGTCGCCGGCACGCTGCGCGCGGTCGCCGGTGCCCTGCGCGAGCCACAAGACCGGGTGTCCCTCGACGGCCTGCTGACGCGAGCTCGAGGGCTGCGCACCGTGCGGGAGTCGGCGATCTCCGCCCTCGAGAAAGCCGACGACAGTCTCACCCTCAATCCGCGCGGGCGGCGGCACCGGCAGCTGCTTGCCCGGGACCGGGACTTTCTGCCGGTCGTCACGGTATTCGTCAACACGATCCCCGGCATGGTACGCGGGCTGCACGATCGATATGACCCAAGTCTCACCGCAGACCCCGTCGTTTCATCCATCGCCGTCGAATTGGATCGCGTGGCACACGACCTTCTGCTGCTCTTGCCGAACGCTGCCGCGCCGGCGGACGCGCATCCGATCACCGCTGAACTCCCGGCGCTGACCGCCCCGCTGGTCGTCGCGAGGCCGGACCCGCAGAACTGGATCATCGTCGGTGCCCTGCTCGAAGATCTGCGCCGCATGCGGCTGGAGATCGTCGGCGGCCTCGACTGACAGCTCAGTCCGAGTAGCGTCGAGGCATGCAGGCGATCACCGTTCCCACCCCTGGCGGCCCCGAAGCACTCGTGCTCACCGAACTCCCCGACCCGGTGCCTGCGCACGGTGAAGTTCTGATCTCGGTGATCGCAGCGGGCGTCAACCATGCCGATCTCAACCAGCGCGAGGGCCATTACCCCTCCCCGTCAGGCACGCCGGACTGGCCGGGGCTCGAGGTGTCGGGCACCATCGTGGCCGTCGGCGACGGCGTCGACCGCTGGGCCGTTGGCGACCGGGTGTGTGCGCTGCTGGCGGGCGGCGGCTACGCGTCTCTCGCGATCGCCGATGCCGATCATGTACTCCCCGTTCCGGACGATCTCGACCTGGTGAGCGCCGGTGGGCTGCCCGAGGCCGTCGCCACCGTGTGGTCGAACCTCGTGTTGACAGCGCACCTCACTGCCGGCGAGACGCTGCTCGTGCACGGCGGCTCAAGCGGCATCGGCACCACCGCGATCCAGCTCGCTCGCGCGCTCGGGTGCCGCGTCGCAACGACGGCCGGCAGCCCCGCCAAGCTGGCCGCGTGCGAGGCGCTCGGCGCCGACATTCTGATCGACTATCGCAGCGAGGACTTCGTCGAGCGGGTGAAACAGGAAACAGACGGGCACGGCGCCGACGTGATCTTCGACGCGATCGGCGGCGCATATGTCGAACGCAACCTGCGCGCCCTCGCGAAACACGGGCGGATCGTGCTGATCGGCGATCAGAGCGGGGAGACCGGCCAGCTGCCGGTCGGCCTGCTCATGCGTAAGTGGGCCAGCATCCACGGGTCGATGCTGCGAGCCCGGCCGGTGGCCGAGAAGACGGCGATCATGCGCAGCGTGCTGGAGAACGCCTGGCCGCTCATCGAGAGCCGTCAGGTGGTGCCCGTCATCGACAGCACCTTCCCTCTGACGGATGCCCGGCTGGCGCATGAGCGGATGGAGTCGTCAGCGCACATCGGCAAGATCCTGCTGCTGCCCTGACCGTAGGATTGCCGCATGCTGACCCGGTTGCGCGCGCTAGTGCTGTCGACCCATCCCGGCCCTGGCATCGCGGTCACGATCGTTGCGATCGTGCTCGCCATCGGCCTGCACCTCGACTGGTGGCGGGTGCTGCTCGTCGGATTCGCGTTCCTGTTCAACCAGGCATCGGTCGGGCTGTCGAACGATTGGATCGACGCCGACCGGGATCGCGAGGTCGGCCGTACCGACAAACCGGTCGCCCTCGGGCAGGTCGGTGCCGGCACTGTGCGGGACACCGCTTTCGTGTGCTTCGCGCTGGCGTTGCTGCTCACCATCCCGCTCGGCTGGCAGGCGACCATTGCACACTTCATCTTCATCGCGTCCGCCTGGGCCTACAACGCCGTGCTCAAGAACACCTGGTTCTCGGTGCTGCCGTACATCATCAGCTTCGCACTGCTGCCGATGGTCGTGACATTGTCGCGGCCGGAACCCGCCATCGCGGCGCCGTGGGCGCTCGGGGTGGGCGCGATGCTCGGTATCGCGGCGCATTTCGCCAACGTTCTTCCCGACCTCGACGACGACGCCCGCACCGGAATCGCCGGGCTTCCGCACCGGATCGGCCGTCGCGCGGGCGGAGTCGTCATCTGGGCGGCGCTCGCCGTAGCCGGGCTTCTCGCCTTCTTCGGCCCGGCCGGGGGCAAGACCGTCGTGCAGTGGATCGCGGTGGCACTCACCCTGCTGCTGGCAGCCGCGATCGCCGCGGTGCTGCGCCGGCCACCGACCCGGCTGCTGTTTCAGCTGATCATCGCCGCCGCGATCGTGAACGTCGTCGCTCTGGCGTTCGCCGGCGACCGCCTGCTGGCCTGATGCCGATAGATTGGCGATATGTCAACGACCA
>JAZJYU010000190.1:4094-19652 GCA_040390225.1 Actinomycetota bacterium
ACGCTGATCGACTCCTTGGGCGGCTGGTCCTGAACTTGTGCGGCTAGCTGCTGCTGTTTCTGGAATTGCGCGATCATCTCGTCTGTCACCTCTGGGCAAATAGTGTCGGCGTCCTGAACCTCGAGCGCGCGAAGCTGCAATATTCGCAGTCGCAGACGCAGCGGGATCTTCGGGCTCGTCGTCACCGTGCTGTTCATCGCCGCCATGGTCGTGTTCGACGTGCCGTGGCCGTGGCGCCTCCTCGTCATCCTGCCCGCAGGGCTCGGCGCGACGGGCTTTCTACAGTCGGCACTGCACTTCTGTGTGAAGTTCGGCACCCAGGGTCTGTTCAACATGGACAAGGCAGTCGGCGAAACCGAAGCCGTTCACGAGGCCGAATACCGGCGCAAGGATCAGCGCAAGGCGATCATCATCGTCGCCGGTTCAGTGGCGATCGCGCTGGTCATCGCTCTGCTGACCGTACTGCTTCCGTAGCCACGGGATCCGGTCCCCTCACGTTCCGGATTCCGATGAACGACACGATCCCACCCGCGAACAGCAGGATGGCGGTGAGCAGCATCCCCCGCCGGAACCCGCCGAGCGCGAGGTGCTCGCCCACCACCAGACCGAGGAACGCGATGGCGATGAGCCCGGCGATGCGCGAGACCGCGTTGTTGATCGCCGAGCCGATTCCGGCCTGGCGGGAGTCGATCGCCCCCAGGATCGCGCTGGTAAGCGGCGCGACGGTGATCGTCATCCCGAGGCCGAACAGGATCACGCCCGGCAGGATCTCGGTCCAGTAGAACGGGTGCTCGCTGGTGAAGAACACGTAGTAGAGAAAGCCGCAGCCGGCGATCAAGGGGCCGATCGTCATGAACAGCCGTGCGCCGAACCGTCCGGCCAGTGACCCGACCATCGGCGACAGCAGGATGCTGATGATGGTGACCGGCAGAGTGGCGAGTCCGGCGAAAGTGGCCTTGTAGCCGCCGACCTGCTGCAGATAGATCGCCAGCAGGAAGCCGCCGATCGAGATTGCACCGTAGACGAGCGTGGTCGTGATGTTGCCGAAGGAGAAGTTGCGCACCCGGAACAGACCGAGCGGCACCATCGGCTGTTTCGCGACCCTCTCGCGCCAGAAGAACGCGGCGAGCGCCAGCACGCCCAGCACCAGACTCCCCCAGATGACCGGGTTCGCGAAGCCGTAGTTGCTCTGCTCGATGAGTGCGAATACCGGCAGCCCGAGCCCGAAGACGCCGAGAATGGCGCCCGGGATGTCGACCTTGACGCCATCCTCACGCACGTCCTTCTGCTTCAGGCGGAACAGCAGGTACAGCGTGATCGCGATCGGGATCACGTTGATCGCGAACACCAGCCGCCAGGACAGCAGGTCGACGAAGAGTCCGCCGATGAGCGGCCCCGTGATGAAGGCGACACTGGTGAAGCCGGTCCACTGCCCGATCGCCTTCGCCTGGGCCGCCCCGCTGAAGTTCGAAAGGATCAGAGCGAGCGAGCTGGGCACCAGGAGCGCCCCGCCGATCCCCTGCACGGCTCGCGCGATGATGAGGAATTCGGCGTTCGGGGCGAAGGTGCACAGCAGCGACGCGATGCCGAACAGGATGAGGCCGGCGCGAAGGATGACGATGCGCCCGAAGAGATCGCTGAGCGACCCCGCCACCAGGATGAGCGCGCCGAGGGTGAGCGTGTACGCGTCCACCACCCACTGCTGGGTGACCAGGCCCCCGCCGAGATCCCGCATGATCGCGGGAAGCGCGACCGTGACGACCGACCCGTCGAGGAAGGAGACGAACGACGCGAGAATGGCGATGACGAGAACGAGCCTCTGATGCTTCTCCATTGGCGTCATTCTTCTACCTCGTCGCCCACCACTCGTCCGATTTCGCAAAAGAGCCGCATCGAGGCAAGGGGCAGGAAGTGTCCGACCATCGGGAGTTCGATGTTCGTCGCGCCCTCGAGCCTGCTCCCGCCCGGGATGAGCGGGTCGAGCCGCGAATAGATGGACGTGATGCGGGCGTTGACGGCGCGCTCCTGCGCGAGTTCCAGCAGCAGCGCGTTTCGCGGGTGGAATGCGCGCAGCGCGGGGTTCGGAGCGAACCGCGCCAGGGAGGAACCGGCGAACGGGCTGCACACGGCGATCAGCTGCGCTATACGGCCGGTCGCGTCATCCGTCACCATCATGCGCTTGCCGATGATGCCGCCCTTGCTGTGCGCGACCAGAATGACTCCGCGCAGGTCGTGCGACTCGAGGTAGACCTCCGCGAGCGCCGCCGACTCGGCGATACGTTTGCGGTTGCAGCCGAGTTGCGGAAGGGTGTGGATCGGATGCCCGAGCCCGTAAAGGTAATCGGCCACCGGTCGCAGGAATTGCCAGGTCTCGTACACTCCGGGCAGCAACAGCACAGGTGCCTTGTCGCCGCCGGGATACCGCTCCACGGGATCCGGCCCGAAGCGGTGCGCGACCTGTTTGCGCATCTGGTAGAGCCGGTCGCGCGCAATGGCGACCAGGTCGCGCGCCGCGGCCATCAGATCATCCCCACGGCGGTCACCCGCACCACGGCGACCCCTTCCGCGTCGGACTCGGCCAGGTCGACGGTCGCGCTGATGCCCCAGTCGTGGTCGCCCGCAGGGTCGTCGAAGACCTGCCGCACGGTCCATTCAGCCGAAGACTCGCGGATGTCGAGCATCGCCGAACTGCGCGCGTCACCGCCGGTGCCGAGCGAGCCGTGCATGTCGAAGTAGGCGTCCATGGCGTCGGCCCAGCGATCGGCGTCGAAGCCGGCTGCGGCATCCAGTTCTCCGAGCTGTTCATAGTCGCCGAGATCGGCCAGCTGCACCCGCCGGAACAGCTCGTTGCGCACCAGGGTGCGGAAGGCGCGCACGTTCATGGTGACCCCGTGCGGCGCAGGGGGAAGCACCGGCGCCTCGACGCCGAGCTCCCCGACCGGGTTCACCATCGCCTCCCACTCGTCGATCAGGCTGGAGTCGACCTGGCGAACCAGTTCGCCGAGCCATTCGATGAGGTCGAGCAGTTCCTCCGTCTTCGCCTCATCGGGGATGGTCTGCCGTGCGGCCCGGTACGCGTCGGACAGGTAGCGCAACACCAGCCCCTCCGAGCGGTTCAGCGTGTAGAAACCGATGTAGTCGTTGAAGGTCATCGCGCGTTCGTAGAGGTCGCGCACGACCGACTTCGGACTGAGTTCGAAGTCACCCACCCACGGCTGCGACGACCGGTAGGTCTGGAAGGCGGCATCCAGCAACTCCTCGAGCGGTTTCGGCCAGGTGATCTGCTCCAGCAGCTCCATGCGTTCCTCGTACTCGATGCCGTCGCTCTTCATCGCCGCGACGGCCTCGCCGCGCGCCATGAACTGCTGCGCGGAGAGCACGGGCCGCGGGTCGTCGAGAGTGGCCTCCAGCACGGAGATCATGTCGAGGGCGTATGTCGGCGAGCGCTCGGCGTTCGGGCCAGGCTGAATCAGGTCGAACACCGCCAGCGCGAAGGGTGACAGCGGCTGGTTGAGTGCGAAGTTGGGCTGCAGGTCGACGGTCAGCGTTATCCGCCCCTGCGAGTCCTGCCGCACGATCTCCGCGGTGCGGAGCGTGCGGTAGATGGCGAGCGCCTGGCGGGCGAGCTCGCGCTGCCGCGGGCGGGGCTCGTGGTTGTTCTCGATCAGGTGCCGCAGCTCGTCGAAGGGCTCACCACCGCGGCCGATCACGTTGAGCACCATCGCGTGACTCACCCGCATGCTGGAGGTGAGGGTCTCCGGCTGGGCGGCGACCAGCCGCTGGAAGCTCGGCTCACCCCAGGAGACGAAGCCGTCCGGGGCCCGTTTGCGCACGATCTTCTTGATCTTCTTCGGGTCATCCCCCGCCTTGGCGAGCAGCCGGGCGTTCTCGGTCTCGTGCTCGGGCGCCTGCACCACGACGCTGCCTGCGGTGTCATAACCGGCCCGCCCGGCCCGGCCGGCGATCTGGTGGAACTCGCGGGCGTTCAGCTGCCTCATCTTCGTGCCGTCGAACTTAGTGAGCGCCGTGAGCAGCACGGTGCGGATCGGCACGTTGATGCCGACGCCGAGGGTGTCCGTGCCGCAGATCACCTTGAGCAGACCCTGCTGCGCCAGCTGCTCGACCAGCCTGCGGTATTTGGGCAGCATCCCGGCATGGTGCACGCCGATGCCCGAGCGGATGAGGCGGCTGAGCGTGCGCCCGAAATTGGTCGTGAAGCGGAACCCGCCGATGGCCTCCGCGATGGCGTCGCGCTGCTCGCGCGTCGCCACACTGATGCTGGTGAGCGCCTGCGCCCGTTCGAGGGCGGCCAGCTGGGAGAAGTGAACGATGTAGATGGGCGCCTGGCTGGTGGCGAGCAGGTCTTCGACCGTTTCGTGAACCGGGGTGGTCGCATACGAGTAGTGCAGCGGCACCGGGCGATCGACGCCGGTCACGACCGCGGTCTCGCGGCCGTTGCGCTCGCGCAGGTCCTTCGCCAGCCAGTCGACATCACCCAGGGTGGCCGACATCAGGATGAACTGGGCGCGCGGCAGGGTCAGCAGCGGCACCTGCCAGGCCCAGCCGCGATCCGGGTCGGAGTAGAAGTGGAACTCGTCCATGATCACCTGGTCGACCTCGGAGGAGGCGCCGTGCCGCAGCGCGAGGTTGGCCAGGATCTCGGCCGTGCAGCAGATGATCGGAGCGTCGGCGTTGACGCTCGAATCGCCGGTGACCATGCCCACGTTCTCGGCGCCGAAGATGTCGACCAGCGCGAAGAACTTCTCACTCACGAGTGCCTTGATCGGCGCCGTGTAGTAGCTGCGCTGGCCCTGGGCGAGCGCGACGAAGTGCGCGGCGGTCGCCACGAGCGACTTGCCGGTGCCGGTCGGCGTGCTGAGGATGAGGTTCGCGCCGGAGACGATCTCGATCAGAGCCTCGTCCTGTGCCGGATACAGGGCCAGGCCGCGACCCTCGGCCCACTCCACGAACTGCTGATATGCGGCATCCGGATCGTAGACCGACGGGATCCTGTCGACGAGAGCGGTGGTCATGCCTCAACCGTAAGGGCGGGTCGAGCTTGTCGAGACCTCACCAACGAATCATGCCGTGAGGTCTCGACACGCTCGACCCGCGGTTAAGCTTTCCTGTGCCCTCCATCGACCCCGACGACCTCGCCGCTGCCCTGCGGGTGCTCGCGTCGATGGGCGGCATCGATGAAGACGATCCTGACTTCGTGACGGTGCGGCAGGCGACCGCCCGGATGTTCAAATCCGTCAAGAAGACCCGTCGCCTCGAGAAGCGGGCGGAGATCGCCGAGGCCGACCGACGTGTCGTGGCAAGCACCGCCACCGGAGCACCGGATCGGATCGACGACGAAACCCGCGGCATCCCGCTGGCCATCACCGTCGCCGCGCCCACGGCGGGAACCCTCATCAAGTCGCGCCCCTGCTACATCTGCAAGCAGCACTACACGCGGGTGGACGCGTTCTATCACCAGCTCTGCCCCGACTGCGCCGCCCTCAATCACGCCAAACGCGACGCACGCACCGATCTCAGCGGCAGATCGGCGCTGCTCACCGGCGGCCGCGCCAAGATCGGCATGTACATCGCGCTGCGCCTGCTGCGGGATGGCGCGCACACGACCATCACGACCCGCTTTCCCCGCGATGCCGTTCGCCGCTTCTCGTCGCTTCCCGATTCCGCCGACTGGCTGCACCGCCTGCGGGTGGTCGGGATCGACCTGCGCGATCCCGCCCAGGTGGTCGCACTCACCGACGCGATGATCGAGGCCGGCCCGCTTGACATCCTCATCAACAACGCCGCGCAGACGGTTCGCCGCTCACCCGGCTCGTACGCGCCGTTGGCGGAGGCGGAGACCGCCCCCCTGCCCGACGGGCCGCTGCCCGAACTGCTGACCTTCGGGCACACCAATGACGCGCACCCGCAGGCCCTGCAAGCATCGATCGGCTCGCACCCGATCCTCGCGAGAGCGGCAGAACTCACCGAACTCGCGATGACGGCCGGCTCGAGCTCGCTCGACCGACTCGCCGCCGGCACCGCGATCGATGCGGGAGGGCTGGTACCAGACCAGCACGACTCGAACAGCTGGACCCAGCACGTGCACGAGGTCGACCCGCTCGAGATGCTCGAGGTGCAGCTGGCCAACGTCACCGCGCCGTTCCTGCTCGTCTCCCGCCTGCGTCCGGCGATGGCGGCGTCGGACGCCCGGCGAAAGTACATCGTGAACGTCTCTGCCATGGAGGGCCAGTTCGGTCGCGGTTATAAGGGACCCGGCCATCCGCACACCAACATGGCGAAGGCGTCCCTCAACATGCTCACCCGCACGAGCGCGAAGGAGATGTTCGAGACCGACGGGATCCTGATGACCAGTGTCGACACCGGCTGGATCACCGATGAACGCCCGCACCCGACCAAGGTGCGGCTCGCCGAAGAAGGCTTTCACGCCCCGCTCGACCTGGTCGACGGAGCGGCCCGGGTCTACGACCCGGTGGTGCGCGGAGAAGCCGGCGACGACGTCTACGGGGTGTTTCTCAAGGATTACAAACCCGCTGCCTGGTGATAGTCCCACTAGCTCCCCAGCGCGAAAAGGTACGATATCTCCACGCTGGAGCGAGGAGGAGGGCCCTCAGATGACCGACCGCGGCCTTGCCCTCGTGCAGGAGCACGACGATTCGGTGGATGAGCGCATCACCAGCGCCGCGCTCGAGCTGCTGCGCAGCCGTGGTCCGGTCGCCGTGAGCATCGAAGCGGTCTCGGCCGCGTCCGGCGTCGCGAAGACCACCATCTATCGTCGGTACCGCAACCGCGAAGCCCTGCTGCGGGCCGTCATCGATGCCGCCGCCATCCGCATCGCGGTGCCGGTCGACCTCAGTTCGTACGACACCTTCCGATGGTTCCTGGTTCACGCCCGCGAGACGATCGAGAACATCGTCGGTCGCGGTGCCGTCGCCGCCATCATGCTGAACGAAGACCCGGAGTTCGCCGCGCTGCTGCACGAGCGCATCCGCGCCAACACCAAGCCGCTGCGCGACGACCTGCGCCGGCGCTCCGCGAGTGGTGAGTTGCGGGCCGACCTCGACATCGAACTGGTCATGAGCCTGCTGCTCGGCACGTTCATCGCCGAATCCATCCGGGGCAGTACCTCGGCCGACGACTGGGCGGACAGCGTCTTGGAGTTCCTCTGGCCCTCTCTGGCGCCGTGAAACCGGTCCCGTGACGCGTCGCGCCGCCGTCATCTACAACCCCGTGCGGGTCGACATCGCGCGCCTGAAGCGCACGGTGGACAAGTGGGAGACTCGCGAGGGCTGGGAGAAGTCGCTCTGGCTGCCGACCACTCTCGAAACCTCGACGAGCGCCGTGGTCGGTGATGCCGTCGGCGCCAACATCGACCTGGTGATCGCCGCGGGTGGCGACGGCACAGTGAACGAGGTCGCGGCGGCCCTCCGTCAGTCCGGCGTGCCGCTCGGCATCCTGCCGTGCGGCACCGCCAACCTGCTCGCCCGCAACCTGCACCTGCCGCTCAGCAACCTCGGTGCCGCGGCACGCATCGCGTTCACCGGACGAGACCGTCCGATCGACGTCGGTGTGCTGTCCTACCGCCTCGATGACGGCGAGACCGCGGTACGGCCGTACTTCGTGATGGCGGGGTTCGGCATCGATGCTGACATGGTCGCGGGCACGGATGTGCTCGCCAAGAAGCGCTTCGGATGGCTCGCCTACGTTCGCCCGATCGTGCGGTCCGCGTATCGCACGAGCCGGGCATCCGTCACTTGGTCTCTCGACGGCGGCACGCCCGTGTCCGCGCGGCTGCACACGCTCATCGTGGGCAACTGCAGCACGATCACCGCCGGCATCCGGCTGCTGCCGGGCGCCGAACTCGACGACGGACTTCTCGACGTGCTCGCGGTGCGGTCGCTGATCGGCCGGGACCGGCGGCGATTCGTCAACTGGATCGCGCCGTACCAGGGCCCGATCCCCACGACGGCGGTGCCGACGGACGCCGATGGCGGTGAGACCTTCCGCTACCGCACGGCCACCACGGTGACGATGACCCTGCACGAGCCGACGACCTTTCAGGCTGACGGCGACCTCATCGGTTCGGTCGAGTGGGCCGAGTTCTCGCTCGACCCGCTCGCCGTGACGGTTCGGGTGGGTTGACTTTTCGATATCGCTGGGGTTAATCGAAGGGCTATTTCGAGGGTGAACTTCTCAGTTGCACCCTCTCTGAAAGCCTCCATCCGTTGGTCTGTCCGCCACGCTCGTTGCACCTGGGCGGTGACCGTAGACCGCATTCCGGGCGAACACATCTCAATCGCGAACTGTTTGTGTGAGGAAAAACAGTGAGGGAAAGACCTGGCAGATTCCTTCCTGCCGCGGGTTCATTCATCGCGGCGGTGCTCTTATTTCTCACGCACGTTCCTGCGTTCAGGGAAACGATCGCGGTTCTCTGGATAGCTGCCCTTGTTGCCGCGCTGGCAAGCTTGGTGTCTGCAGTGATCTTCTACCGACGCTCGTCACGTCGGGATAGTGATTCCTGAGCAAGGCGGATGGGCGGAGTGTTCAGACCTCGTCGCTCGACCGCGATGAGAAAGTCGCACGAAGAGTTTCCGCGACCCTTTCGGAGCCCGAACAATCTCTTTCTCGCATGTCTTGGGATCTTGATTGCCGTCGGGTTGCTGTTCCCCTACGTGGCCCTGATCGTCCCGGGCTATGCGCTCGCCACCCCGCTGCGTCGAAACCGTTCGCGCATGGCGTTGCTGTGGGGAATCGCGGGCACAATCACGGCGGCCGTGATCATCTTCTGGCTCTCACGTCTTTTCGCGGTCGAGGTCAGCCATGAAGGTCCGGCACATCGTGCCGGCTGAGAGCCGGTTTCGGACACACGAGGCGACGGCGTCGACCTCATCTGTCCGAAATCGGCTCGCGGGCGTTAGGCCTTGGTTGAGGACCGGGTGGCGCGCGGTCTAGCGGGCGCTTTTGCAACTGGAGCCTTCACCGGCGCTGCCTTCGGCTTCGCCGTGCGCTCGTCGGCGTAGGTCGTGCCGTTGAAGATGATCTTGCCCGGGTTGAACATGCCCTTCGGGTCCGTGCTCGTGAACAGGTCGTTCATGACCTCCACGCCCCCGGCCGAGATGTCCTGCTCCAGCCACGGCGAGTGCTCGCGACCGACACCGTGGTGGTGCGAGAGCGATCCGCCGTTGTCCTGGAACGACTGCTGGATGGCGTTCTTGACCTTGTCGTACTCGCCCAGCGGGTCATCCCCGAAGGCGAACGCGAAGGTGAAGTACAGGCAGGCGCCCGAGTGGTACGAGTGCGAGAGGTGGCTCATGATCCAGCCGGTGCGACCGAGCTTGTCGAACTCGGCCTGCGCCGCGGCGTACGCGCCATCGTGCAGTGCGGCGAGCTTCGACCATGGCGCAGCGCTCTCCGATACGTCGCCCGCGGCGCCGCGGTCGAGCAGGAAGTCGCGCAGGTAGGGGGTGTCGAACTTCTTCTGGTCGTAGAGCACGCCCGGGCCCTTGCCGACGCCCATGCCGTTGTGCTTCTTCACGATCCGGTCGACGAGCTTCTTCTGGCGTTTCGCGTGGGCGGTGCCGCCCTCGTAGCCGATGAACGACAGGCAGATCTCCTCGAGGTTCCAGCCCTTCGACTTGAAGATCGTCGGCAGCACCGTGCCGGAGACGAACTTCATGACGCCCTTGGACTCCTTGCTCGTCGCGAGGGAGAAACCGGTCTCGCGGGCGTCGGAGACACGCGTGATCGACGGCGCGGCGTCACTCTCCGAGATCTCCTGCATCGCCTTCAGCCCGACCTCCCACGACGGGAAGAAGTAGGCGTAGACGTCCCGCTTCTCCGGAATGCGATGAACCTGCACGGTCGCCTCGGTGATGACACCGAGCCGCCCCTCGCTGCCGAGGATCATCTCGCGGACGCTCGGTCCCGTCGACGTGCTCGGGATGGCCCGGATGACGATCGGCGCGCCCGGCCGAACGACGCGGAGCCCGCGAGTGATGTCGGCGATGTCGCCGTACTTGTCGGACTGCATGCCCGACGACCGGGTGGCGATCCAGCCGCCGAGGGTCGAGTAGGTGAAGCTGTCGGGGAAGTGCCCCATCGTCCAGCCCAGCTTCTCGAGCTGCTCCTCCATGTGCGGGCCGAGAACACCGGCCTGGATGCGGGCTAGGCCGGAGTCGGCGTCGACCTCGATGACCTTGTTCAGACGGCCGAGGTCGAGAGACACGATGGTGCGCTTCTCGGTCGCGATCGGCTCGAGGCTGCCGGCGATATTGCTGCCACCGCCGAAGGGGATGATGACCGCGTTGGCGGCGGCAGCCGCATCGACGACCCCCTGCACCTCGGCCTCGTCCGCGGGGTAGACCACGACATCCGGAGCGCGGTCGATCTTGCCGGACCGCACGCGAACGAGGTCGCGCAGGCTCTTGCCGAAGGTGTGGACCACGCGCTCCATGTCGTCGCTCGTGACGTTGTCTTCACCGACGACGGCCGCGAGCTTCGAGAAGAACGGAGCCGAGATGACCGGCTTCGCAACCTGGAGGTTCTCGAAAGGCGATGGCGTCGCGGGAACCACCTTCCAGAGGTCGATGTCGACGGCCTTCTTCACGAACGGAGCGAACTCCGGCTTGTCCTCGTGATGGAAGCCGACGCCTTCGACGCCCCAGCCCCACCACTTCATGTGCTCGACGTCGCTCTTGCCAGTCATTTCGTTCCTTCCGCGTGAACGGGCTCGCCGGTCGGCTGCACCGAATCGTGTAATAGCCGAATCTGCCCAGCGATTCGCGCGTTGAAATCATCCGCTGTTTCACCATCAGCCTGCTGCATGGGCGCGCCGAACGCTACACAAACCGGTAGACGTCCTCGCAACGGCCAGCTGACGCCGCGCGGCATGGCCTTGCTTGCCCCGATGAGCGCGATCGGCAGGATAGGCACCTGGGCGGCGATGGACAGCGCAGCCGCGCCCGCCTTGAATCTGCCCATCTCGCCGGTTTTCGAGCGCCCGCCCTCCGGGAAGATCAGCAGGGGAACACCACGTTCCAGCAGGGCCTTCGACTGTCCTGCGCGCTTGCGCTCGGTCCCGCGCTCGATCGCGAAAGCGTTGAAGAAGAGCGTTGTGAGCCACTTGCGCCACTGCACATCGAAGAAGTAGTCGGCCGCGGCGCCCGCGGCCAGGTAGCGCGACAACCGAGTGGGCGTCGCGCCGATGATGAGCGGGGCATCCAGGTGACTGGAGTGGTTGGCGACGGCGATGAACGGCGCTTCGAGCGCCTTGATGTTGTCGAGGCCGACGATCGTGACCGTCACCAGGTTCCAGATCAGCGGGCGCAGCAGACCGCGCTGCGCGACGAATCGCACGCCGGCCATCGTCGGCGAAGTGAAACGGTCCGCCATCGTCAACTCCCCTGCCCGCTCGTGCCCAGCGATGGGTTCGGATCGGGCGCGACAGACGTTTGCTCTGCGTCTTCCCTCCGCGACGACGAAATGGCGCCGGAGATGGACCGTATGACAGCCCGCGGCGCGTGCCGGACAAACCAGGTGACCGCTTTGTACCGAACACTGGGTATGGAGACGACCTTGCCCCGGCGCGCGTCGCGCAGCGCCGTGCGCACCAGCGGCCCGGCGTCGATCCACATGATGCCGGGGATCGATCCGGTGCGGATGCCCGCGCGGGAATGGAACTCCGTGCGCACCCAGCCAGGCTCGAGGGCGGTCACCGTCACCCCGGTACCGCGCAGCTCGACGGCCAGCCCCTGGCTGTACGACGCCACCCAGCCTTTGATCGCGGAGTACGAGCCCATGGTCAGATACCCGGCGACGCTCGCCACATTGATGATCGTGCCGTGGCCACGCGAACGCATGGCCCGCCCCGCCGCGCCACCGAGGATCAGCACCGCGAGCACCATGACGTCGAAGGCATGCTCGTGCACCGAGGTGTCTTCGGACAGGAGGCTGGAGTGCACGGCGAAACCGGCGTTGTTCACAAGCATGTCCACCGGGTGGTCGGGGTCGGAAAGGCGCTTGGCGACGGTCATCACGTCTGCGCGGTCCGCCAGATCGGCGGCGATCACCTCGACGTGTATTCCCGAACTCGCATGTAATTCGGCCGCCGTGTCATCCAGGCGCTTCTTATCGCGCGCGACGAGCACGATGTCGTACCCTTCGGCCGCGAGAGCCCGGGCGAATTCGGCGCCGATGCCGGATGTGCCGCCCGTGACGAGAGCCGTTGCCATGAGCCATACATTACGCTACGGCCCCCGTAGCGGGAGTTCGGTAGAATCAACCGATAGCTCGACGAGCCCGACGGAGGTAACGGCGGATGCCGAAGAAAAAAGATGAGGCGTCCCCCGACCGGACAGGCACTGAATCCATCACCGCCGAGAGCATGGCCGCCCCGGCGGCCGATTTCGACGTGCGCGCATTCGCACGTACCGCAGCGGGGAACCACCGTGACGACCTGAACCTGTCCGCATACGTCGACGCTCCCCTCACGCCGCAGACTCTTCGAGCGCTCGCCTACCTGCGTGACATCGAACGGGCCACGATGAGCCACCTCCGCGGGGTGCTGGTGACCGCAACGCACAAGGACGCCCGCGTGACCGCGTTTCTCACCACCTGGGCGTTCGAGAAGTTCTGGATCGCCGACGCACTGGATGCCGTCGTGGCGGCGCACGACGAGACCGAAGCCAGGCCCGAGACCGTGATCCGCACCGCCGGAGAACACACCGTCCGCGAAGCGATCATCGGCAACATCGTCGGCGTGCCGATGACGGCCGTGCACATGACCGAGGGCACAGTCGACGAGTGGGTGATGCAGACCGCATACTCGCGCATCGCCCAGTTGCAGCCGCACCACGAACTGGAGCGCACTATCGCACTGCTGCTCGAGGTGAAGGAACGGCAGTTGCTGTTCTTCGAGGCGCAAGCCCGTTATCGGCTGCTGCACTCACCACGGTCGCGTTCCGTCACCCGGCGCAACCTGGCGAAGACATCATGGCCGATCGGCGCACGGGCGCAGCCGAAGGCGGACACCCGATTCTTCTACGACTACCTCTTCCTGTCCGCACCCGAAACCATCACGATGCTCGACGCACGCATCGACACGCTCCCTGGCCAGGCCGGGCTCGGCCTCATCGGAAAGGCCGCCAAGGCATGACCCCCGTCCGGACTCCCGCAGCGAAGTTCCTCACGAACGAGCACGTCTTCCTCACCGGTGCGACCGGTTTCGTTGGCCAGGCCGTGCTGGAGCGACTGCTCTCCACCTACCCCGAAACACGGATCAGCATCCTGGTTCGTGGCAAGGGCAGTCAGACCGGCGAAGGCCGGCTGCAGAACCTGATGCGCAAGCCGGTGTTCAAGAACTGGATCGACAGCGTCGGCGAAGCCACGGCGACCGCGGAGGTCGCACGACGGGTCAGCGTGATCGAGGGCAGTCTCGGCAACGTCGGGACGCTGCCGAAGGACATCGACATCGTCATCCATGGCGCATCCACGGTGTCATTCGACCCGCCGATCGACGAGGCCTTCGACACCAACGTCGGCGGCGGGCTGGGTGTCTACGGCGCGCTGCTCGCCAGCGGCAGCGACCCGCACGTCGTGCACGTGTCGACCGCATATGTACAAGGCATCCGCAAGGGAATCGCGCCCGAGTCGTCCCTCACGCACAGCGTCGACTGGGAGACAGAATACGCGGCAGCGAAATCGGCTCGGGAGCGGGTCGAGTTCGAGTCCCGTCAGCCGGAGGCGCTGCGCGAGCAGCTGGCCAAGGCTCGCGCCCGGCACGGGAAGACCGGCCCGCAGGCCGTCGCGCAATTCGCGGAGCTGGCCAGGCAGGACTGGGTACGTGAGCGTCTCGTCGACTACGGCCGCATGCGCGCCGAAAGCCTCGGCTGGACCGACGTGTACACCCTCACCAAGGCCTTCTCGGAGCGGGTCGCCGAGACCAGGTGGGCCCAGGCCGGGCACCGCCTGTCGGTCGTTCGCCCCTCCATCATCGAGAGCTCACTGCATCATCCATACCCGGGCTGGATCGACGGATTCAAAGTGGCCGACCCGCTGATCCTCGCCTACGGCCGCGGCCAGCTGCCCGACTTCCCCGGACTTCCAGACAGCGTTCTCGACATCATCCCCGTCGACTACGTAGTCAACGCAATCCTCGCAGTCGCCGGTACGAAAGCCGAACCCGCGAACCCGAAGTATTACCACGTGAGCTCAGGCAAGACGAACCCGCTGCCGTTCCACCGGATGCACGAAGAGGTGTACGAGTACTTCACCGCCAACCCGGTTCCGGATGCCACCGGCAACATCCGGGTGCCGAAATGGCGATTCCCGGGTGGGCAGCGCGTCGAACGCGAACTGACCAAGCGCGAGAACCGTGCAGATCGCGCAGAGCGGATGATCTATCGACTGCCGACCACACCGCGCACACGCCGCTGGCTCGACCGGGTGAAGAGCGGCCAGCACGAGCTCGAGGTGCTGCGCGGCTACACCAACCTTTACCGGGCATACGTGCAGACCGAGATCATCTTCGATGACACAAATACTCGCGCGCTCAATGCGACGATCCCGGCGAAGCTGCAAATCGATCGCGGGTTCGACCTGACCGCGATCGACTGGGACGACTACCTGCAGAACGTGCACTTCCCCGCGATCACCACCCTCACCCGCGCGTTCGCCAATCGGCCGCAGGCGAAGCCGAGGGGAGCGCAGTTGCTGCCGGCACGATCGGATGTCGTGGCCGTCTTCGACCTCGAGGGCACGGTGCTCGAATCCAATCTGGTCAAGCAGTACCTCCAACTCTGGTCGAGCACAGTCCCCCGGTCGAAGGTCGCCCACGACCTCGGCAACTTCGCATTCTCGCTTCGCCGCTACGTCATGGCCGAACGCCGGGACCGCGGCGAATTCATCCGCACCTTCATGCGCCGGTACGAGGGCTTCAAGGTGTCCGACATCCAGCGGCAGGTTCGCGGTAGCTTCGGTCGGGCGATGATGCGCCGGGCGCTGCCGGAGGCACTGCAGCGCGTCGCGGAGCACCGAGCGGCCGGTCACCACACCATCCTCGTCACGGGCACGATCGACCTCATGGTGCAACCCTTCCTGCCGTACTTCGACGAGGTCGTCGCCGGAAGCATGCACGAAGTGAACGGCGTGCTCACCGGCTACCTCGCCGACCCGCCGCTCGTCGACGAAGCGCGTGCGGCCTGGCTGCGCAACTACGCGGCGACCAGAGGCTACGACCTGTCGAAGTCCTATGGCTATGGCGACAGTCACGCCGACCTGGTCTGGTTGCAGCTCGTCGGCAACCCGACCGCAGTGAACCCCGACCTGCAGCTCTACCGTCACGCACAGGAGAAGCGCTGGAACATCGTCGACTGGCGCAAGGGAGCCACCGTGCACCCATCGGCCGCGCCGGTCGCCTCCGAACTACCCTCGATCGCGAAAGGAAGTGACCAGGGGTCGGACGCCTCGTCCGAGAAGGTCACCACATCTCATGGCCTTTGATATCGATAAGTACACTGCGACGTCGGTGAGTGTGCATTGGGA
>JAZJYU010000191.1:0-8702 GCA_040390225.1 Actinomycetota bacterium
CTGATCCCACTCGATCGCGTTCGGCGCGAGCCGCAGCCGGGCGAAGTCGCGCACGGCGCCGACAAGTGCCTCCTGGTCTTCACTGAGGGCATAGGGCGAGACCGCGGGAGGCATCATGAGGTCGGTCATGACATCGTCGGAATGACGAAGCTGGCGCCCTCTTTGAGCCCGGACGGCCAGCGGGACGTGACCGTCTTGGTCTTCGTGTAGAACCGGAAGGCGTCGGGGCCGTGCTGATTGAGGTCGCCGAATCCCGACCGCTTCCAGCCACCGAACGTGTGATAGGCGATCGGCACCGGAATCGGCACGTTCACGCCGACCATGCCCACGTTGACTCGCGCCGTGAAATCGCGTGCGGTGTCGCCATCCCGGGTGAAGATCGAGACGCCGTTGCCGAACTCGTGGTCGGAGGCAAGAGCAAGCGCCTCCTCGTAGTCGGCCGCGCGCGTCATGATCAACACGGGACCGAACACCTCCTCCTTGTAGATCGTCATGTCCTTGGTGACGTTGTCGAACAGCGTCGGGCCGAGGTAGAAGCCGTTCTCATAGCCCTCGAGGCTGAAGCCGCGACCATCGGCGAGCAGCTCAGCACCCTGGTCGATGGCGCCCTGGATGTAGCCTTCGACGCGCTGCTTCGCCACGGCGGTGACGAGCGGGCCGTAGTCAGCCGTCTCATCGTGCGACTGGCCGATCTTCAGGTGCGCGACCCGCTCCTTCAGCTTCGCGGCCAGCGCGTCGCCGGTCTGCTTACCGACCGGGACCGCGACCGAGATCGCCATGCAGCGCTCGCCCGCCGAACCGTAGCCCGCGCCGATCAGCGCGTCCGCCACCTGGTCGAGGTCGGCATCCGGCATCACGATCATGTGGTTCTTCGCGCCGCCGAAGCACTGTGCGCGCTTGCCGTTCGCGGCGGCGGTCGCATAGATGTACTGGGCGATCGGGGTCGAACCGACGAAGCCGATGGCCTTGACGGTGTCATTGTTCAGGAGTGCGTCCACCGCCTCTTTGTCACCGTTCACTACATTGAGCACGCCGGCGGGAAGCCCGGCCTCGAGGAACAGCTCGGCGATGCGCAGGGGAACGGAGGGGTCTCGCTCGCTCGGCTTGAGGATGAACGAGTTTCCCGCGGCGAGCGCCGGCCCCATCTTCCAGAGCGGGATCATCGCGGGGAAGTTGAAGGGAGTGATGCCCGCGACGACGCCGAGCGGCTGGCGCATGGAGTAGACGTCGATGCCGGTGCCCGCGCCGGTGGAGTATTCGCCCTTCAGCAGGTGCGGCCCACCGACCGCGAACTCGATCACCTCGACGCCGCGCTGGATGTCGCCCTTCGCGTCCGCGATCGTCTTGCCGTGCTCGGAAGAGAGCAGGCGGGCGAGGGAATCCATGTCCTTCGCGACGAGGTCCAGGAACTTGAGCAGCACGCGAGCTCGCACCTGGGGGTTCGAGGCACCCCAGGCCAGCTGCGCCTGCTCCGCGTTCGCGATCGCGGCATCCACCTCGGCGGTGGAGGCGAGTGGCACGCGAGCCTGCACGGCCCCCGTGCTCGGGTCGAAGACGTCGGCGAAGCGGCCGGATGTGCCCTGCACATGTTCGCCGCCGATGAAGTGAGTCAGCTCGCGAGCCATGGATTCCTGCCTTTCGCGGCGTCCGTCGTGGGCGCCCGCGATCAGAATAGTATGAAGAACAAAGATTTGATAGGTAGCTCAGGTATTTAATAGGATGATCAACTAATAACGCCAGATACGGACTGCACGCTTCGCACACCCCGCAAGCCCGATGGGTGGCGAAGGCCCCGATCGAGCCCCCAGACCACGACAGATTCCTCGCCCGAGTGATCGTCGTCGTTCTGCAGCTCGACGGTCCCGGCGGGGTGCGCGTATCGTCGTGCGCTATCAAGCAACCGATTGGTAGAGGGATTGTCTTATGAACCATGGTCCCGCACTCCTCTTCTGCCCGGCTGATCGGCTGGATCGTTACGAGAAGGCCGACGCGGCGGCGGACTCGACGGTCATCGACCTCGAAGACGCGGTATCCCTCACGGCCAAGCCTGCCACGAGGCAGGCCCTCGTCGAGTCACACCTTGACCCTCAGACGACTGTCGTCCGCGTGAATCCGCCCGGTTCCGGCCAGCTCGAGCTCGACCTGGCCGCACTCCGTCAGACGGACTATCGCACGATCATGTTCGCGAAGGCGGAGTCATCCGCGCACTCTCCGACTTCACCGTCATCGCCATCTGCGGGAGCCCGCGCGGTGTGCGCTTCGCCGCGGACATCGCCGACCTGGAGAACATCGCAGCGCTCACCTGGGGGGACGAAGACCTGGTGGCTGCGATCGGCGGACGATCCAGCCGTTTCGACGATGGACGATTCAGCGATTTTGCGCGCTTTGCGCGTTCGCAGGTATTGATCGCCGCGGCGAGTGCGTCCAAGGTCGCCTACGACACTGCGCACCTGAACATTTCGGATGTCGACGGACTGCGAGACGAAGCGGAGGACGCCGCCGCGTCTGGTTTCGTCGGTGCTCTCTGCATCCACCCGAGCCAGGTCGAGATCGTGCGTGCCGCGTTCCGCCCCGGTGATGCAGATGTCGAGCGGGCTCGCGCCGTGCTCGCCGCCGCCGAGGCGTCCCCGAACAGCGTGTTCTCGTTCCAGGGCCGGATGATCGACGAACCCATCCTGCGTCAGGCCAGACACATCGACGAAGCGAGCCGCTAGACAGCCCTCACCGCGTGCGAATGATCAGAGCATCACCCTGACCACCGCCACCGCACAGCGCTGCGACGCCGACGCGCGGCCCGCCACGTCTGCGCAGTTCGTGCGCGAGTCCGAGCACGAGACGTGCTCCGCTCATTCCCACCGGATGCCCGAGGGCGACCGCTCCCCCGTTGACGTTGATCCTGTCCTGGTCGACCCCGAGCGAGTCCGCCGAAGCGAGCGCGACACTGGCGAACGCCTCGTTCATCTCAAACAGGTCGATGTCGTCGAGAGCAACCCCGCCGTCACGCCGGAGGGCATCCCTGATCGCGTTCGCGGGTTGAAGAAGGAGCGACGTGTCAGGACCTGCCACGGTTCCATATGCACCCACCTCGGCGATCCACCCGAGGCCGAGTTCGATCGCCTGTGCCTTCGACATCACGACGACGGCCGCGGCGCCGTCGGATAGTTGCGAAGCCGAGCCGGCGGTGATGGTACCGTCGGGCGAGAATGCGGGCTTGAGTCGTGCCAGGGACTCTGTGGTCGTGCCAGGCCTGATCCCCTCGTCGCGTGCGACGATCACACCCTTGGGCGTCGTCAGGGCTGTGATCTCCTCGTCGAAACGGCCTTCGCTCGACGCAGCGGCGGAGCGGCGATGCGACTCGGCCGCGAAACCGTCCAGCTGTGCACGGGTGAAGCCGAACGGGGCCTGGTCGCGTTCCGTCGCGGCTCCCATCGTCACGCCCTCCGACGCACCGATCAGGGCGTCACGATCGAGGGCGTCCTCGAACTGGCGGCTACCGTACGTGATTCCCCGGCGAGCGCCGCGGACCAGGAACGGGGCATTCGACATGGACTCCATGCCTCCCGCCACGACGATCTGGTGCTGCCCGCTGGCGATGGCCTGATCGGCCAGGGCGATCGCGGTGAGACCGGAGAGACAGAGCTTGTTGATGGTGGTCGCGGGAACGCTGAGCGGAATGCCTGCTGCCACCGCAGCCTGCCGCGCCGGATTCGGGCCGACGCCCGCCTGGACTACGTTGCCCATGATGACGGCATCGACCTGCTCGGCAGTGATCCCCGACCGCTCGAGCGCAGCGCCGATCGCGGCGCCTCCCAAATCGACCGCAGTGAACTCAGCGAGTGCGCCGAGCAGCCTGCCTATGGGGGTGCGCGCGCCCCCGATGATCACCGAACCAGTCATCGCCCGTCCTCACTGATGTCGTGCTACTCCGCCGAACCGATTCCACCGTAGAGCACGTCAGAAATCCTGGACTGCGTCTGGGGGCTGCCGAACAGCATCGCGACGAGACTCTGCTCGAGTTTGAAGGCGTCGTCGCCGCTCGCGCGAGAGGCACGGACCACGTCGAGCACGCTCTCGGCCGTCATGTCGGGGGCCCCGGCGATGCGCCTGGCGGCATCCAGCGCGGCGGCGTGACACGACTCCGGATCATCGAACACTCGCGACACGATTCCGGCCTGCCGTGCCTCGGGGGCGAGAATCGTGCGCCCGGTGAGCAGCAGGTCGTTGGCGAGACCAGGCGACACGGTGCGGGCCAGTCTGACCGTGCCACCCCATCCGGGAATGAGTCCGAGCCGCGCCTCTTTCATCGCGAACTGGGTCTCAGCGCTCGCGAAGATCATGTGACACGCGAGGGCGAGCTCGAATCCGCCCGCCAGGCAGAATCCGTGCACCGCGGCGATGACGGGCTTGCGCGATCGTGCGATCGACTGGTGAAGCCTTTCGCCGAGGCCGCGCACGAACTCGAGCCCACTGGCGGAGTCGAGATCGGGAAACATCGTGATGTCGCCCCCTGAGCAGAATCCGCTGCCCTCCCCCGAGAGCACAGCGACGCTCGTCGCCGGATCCCGATGAAACGTCTCGAGCGCGGCCGTCAGCTCGTTCGCGAGCTCTAGGTCGATCGCATTCCGTTTCTCAGGGCGCGTCAGCGTTATCGAGGCGACACCGCCATCGACCTGAAGGCTCACGCGTGGCACGGAGCGCCGTTCACTCTGGACCGGAGAGCATGAAGGACGGTAGTCCTTCATGCAGATCGTCGAAATCGACGCGAACCGGAAGGTCGCACGCAAGATCGTCGAAATGGGCGCGCTCGATTCGAGAGGTCACACGAACACCCTCATTCAGCTGCACGATCACAATCGCGTACGGGGCCGAGTCGGCGAACGCGGCGATCGCACCCTGTTCGAGCACGGAGAACGAATAGATGCTCCCTCGGCCCGCGGAATCACGCCACTCGAATGCGGCCGCGGCGCAATACGGACAGAACTTGCGGGCCGGAAAGACATTGCGCTGGCAGTTGGTGCAGTGCTGATAGCGAAGCACTCGCTCGCGCAGACCGTCCCAATAAGGCACCGACCATGGCGTCCTGGCTCCGCCTGCCTGTGTTTCGACAGGTTCGGTGACAGTGCTCATCTTGGTTCCCTTCCGAAGATCACGACGTTCGTGTCCATGTATGAACCGCCGCACGAGGTCTCGACCACGAACTCCAAATCGTCGACCTGACGCCCACCGCTCTCGCCCATGAGCTGACGCGCAGTGTCGACCAGCGTTGCGACGCCGACGCCACTGCCGGTGTGGCCGTGTCCGATCGCGTCTCCCGTGGTCATCACCGGCAGCCGCCCTCCGGGCCGAGTCGCCCCGGACGCGACGAATTCACCCGCTCTCCCGCGCTCGCAGAACCCGAACTCCTCGAGCAGGATGAGATGGAAGATCGGGTAGGCCATATAGAACTGTGCAATTCCGACCTGGTCGCGAGTGATGCCCGCCTCGGCGAAGGCCTCATCGGCTGATTCCGCCCAGCCCATCTTCGTGATGTCGTCGTGCTGGGTGAACGAATAAGTGCGCACTCGACTCGACTCGGCGATGACATAGGCCGCGGAGTCCCGCAGCGCTTTCGCGTCCTCCGCGCCGGCGACCACGAACGCGGACGCGCCGTCGGCCGGCGGGGGCGCCATCGCGGTGCGGATCGGCCACTGGAGAATCGGGGTCGCGAGCACCTGTTCGGTGGTCATCGGCTTGCCGTAGCCGGACGCGTGCACATCGAGCGAACCCCACTCGCGGAGGGAGGAGGTCATGTCGGCGATCGCGTACTCGGTCTGCCCTGTTTCGTAGAGGTATCGCTGGGCACTGAGTCCCGCGATCGTGTTATAGGTGACCCCGTAAGGAGCTTCGAACTCCGTGTCGAACCCTGCGACCGCGAAGAATTCGAGAATCTCATTCTTCGTGAGCTCGGTGAACTTGTCGGCGTGCACGCACAACACATAGCGCGCCTGACCAGAGGCGATGAGACCGCGAGCCGTGCGAAGCAGGCGGTCGCCAGTCGATCCGCCGGCACCCACCTGCATGACGATCTTTGCCGAGTTCCTCATGCCGAGCTCTTCGACCAGGCGGCCGAAGGCCATGTCGGTGTTGAAGGCGGTGTCGGCGAACGCGGGTGCAATGAGCACCGCATCGATTTCGCGGGCTTCGAGTCCGGCGTGGGCTATCGCCTGGCCAGACACGTCGAGTGCCATTTCAAGGGATGGCCGGTCGGGGAATCGTCCGTGACGGACTTCGCCGACACCGACTATGGCAACTGAATGATCCATGTGCAACGCTGCTCCATTTCTTGAGAGTACTCTACCAACCGTTTGGTTGGCAAGTCAACGAGATCGTCTCAATTGGTGGTGATGCTTCGCACGAGTCGTATCGGCGTGTATTCGAGTACCAGACCATTGCGGTCGCTCAAAACTCTGGCCACGCTCGCGACGACTCCGCGACCGGGCTTTGACGACGCGCGAGACTCGGTGACCTCCACCTCGACGTGGATCGTGTCCCCGACGTAGACCGGCGACACCTGACGCAGGGTGGCCCCGAGAAACGCCATGCCGGTGTCGTGAAAGACACCGGTCTGCACGATGAGTCCCTCGGCCACCGTATACGTGAGCACTCCCGGTACGAGCCGTCCCTCGTAGCCGAAATCCTTCGCCCGTCGGGCGTCGATGAACAGCGGTTCGTTGATACCCGCGAAGGTGGTGAGCGTGACGAGGTCCGTCTCTGTGATCGTGCGAGCACCGGTGACGAAGATCGTCCCGGCGGGAAGCTCCTCCCAGAACAGCCCGCGACGCGGCTCTATCCGCTTGCTGTCAGGCATGGGTCTCCGAATGGGCCGGACGCGCGCTGAGCGACGGAACGAAGAAGAATGCGGCGATCCGGTCGAGGTGTTTGGCGCCGAGCGGTACCTGCGCGCAGACGACCTCGGTGACACCGGGAACCGTGAGAAGCTCGGCGCGGATTCTGCTCGCGAATGTGACGTCCTTGAGCTCGCAATTGCCGCAGGCCGCGGACATCCGCACCTCTACTCTTCCATGATCCACCGCCACGACTTCCGCGCTGCCTCCGTGGGCCTGGATGAACGGTTTGACTTTCAGATCGAGCACCGTTCGAGCAGTGCTGGCGATCCTCTCGTCATCCGACACCGGTGTTGCCTGCTCACTCTCGTTCATGCTTCCTGCCGTTCATCGAAGTTGTTCCGTGCCCTGTCGGCGCCCGGCGACGGTTCGCCGACCACCCCACGACCGACGAGCTCGTCGATCGCCCGCGTGTCGAGCCCGAGCACGGTCGCCAGGATCTCCCTGCCGTGCTCGCCCAGGTATGGCGATGAGCGGGAGGGTGAGATCCGATGCCCGTTGAGCGACCATGGCGCCGCGCCGATCGTTTGCGGCCCGAGGTCCGGATGCCCGAGGTCGCGAACGAATCCGCGGCGCTCGAACCAGCCGTCCGCCTCCAGCGCCTCGAACGACATCACCGGCGATGCGGAGACCCCGATCGACCTGAGATCTGTCGCGGCGTCGGCCGCCGTACGGCTGACCAGCCACTTCTCGAGGGATTCGTCGAGATCAGCGCCGCCGCCGATCAGGTCACGCATCCGATCGCGCTCGGCGTCGGTGCGTGCCGCGACCGCGATCCACTCATCGTTCCCTGCGCTGCGGAAGACGCCATGCGGCGAGAAGGAAGTGTGAGAGTTGCCCGGAACCACCGTCGAGCCGTTCAGTTGTGTCTCGAGAATCTGCTCGAGCAATGCCTCCATCGTGCACTCGGTCTGGGAGAGGTCGATCCATGCGGACTGGCCATCCACACGCTGGCGATGAATCGCCGCCAGTAGCGCGACGATCGCGTGACTTCCCGCGGTCGGGTCGGAGATCGCGAGGTTGAACATGCCCATCGTCTCGTCGCCGTACCCGACGATGGATTCGAGCCCGGCGAGACCCGACATCACCATCCCGTACCCCATGATCTGGCTCGACGGTCCCTCCTGTCCCAGTGTGGACATCGAGAGCATAACTACTCGCTGGTTCACTTTCCGCAGTTCGTCGTAGCCGATGCCAAGACGCTTCATCACTCCGGGTCGCATGTTCTCGACGACGACATCGCAGTGACGGGCGAGCTCGAGCACGAGTTCGCGGCCTTCATCCTTCGTCAGGTCTATGTTGATGCTCTTCTTGCCATGCCCGAGCTGGTTGAAATACGGCGACAGCTCGAGTTGGTGGCCGCTCACGGGTACGCCGTCGCGCCTCGCCGGGCCCCGAGCGCGGGCCGGATCCGGTCGCTCGGGATTCTCCACCTTGAACACCTCGGCACCGAGGTCGGCGAGGATCGACGTCACCATGGGGCCGGACCACACCCATGAGAGGTCGAGAACACGAAGACCCGCAAGCGGCTGCCCCGGCGCAGACGTGTCCGGTGCCGGTTCGGAAGCTGGACTCGCCTGCAGTATCCGCCACGGAACGCCAGGGTAGGTGAGTCCCGCGAGCTCGCCACTGCCCTCCACGAAGAATCTGCGGAATGTGAACTGCGGGTCTTCTATCGCTGCGCCGACGGATCGGACCGGTGCCGTCGGGAATCCGAACTGGTGTCCCAGTCGCCTGAGCTCGTCCTTCGTTCTCGCCCCGACCCACGGAATGAGATGACTGTCCGCCTCCGCCGAGGACTCACGCGCGATCTCCCGG
>JAZJYU010000192.1:0-4231 GCA_040390225.1 Actinomycetota bacterium
GTGACGGCCCGCGAGCTTGTCGCCCTCGGTGATCTTGCGCTTCTGGGCGATGAAGACGACGACCCGCTGGTTGACGCCCGAGCCGAGCTCGTCGTCGCCATCCTGCGCGTCGAACACCTTGACGCCGATGATCGTTCCGGCCTCGCCGTGCGGCACCTTCAGCGAGGTGTCGCGAACCTCGCGGCTCTTCTCGTCAAAGATGGCGCGGAGCAGCTTCTCTTCGGAGCTCAGCTCCTGCTCGCCCTTGGGGGTAATCTTACCGACCAAGATGTCCCCAGCGGTGACTTCGGCGCCGATGCGGATGATGCCGCGCTCGTCGAGGTCGGCCAGCAGCTCCGGGCTGACGTTGGGGAGGTCACGGGTGATCTCCTCCTTGCCGAGCTTGGTGTCGCGGGCGTCGACCTCGTACTCCTCGATGTGGATCGAGGAGAGCACGTCGTCTTTCACCAGGTTCTGATTGAGGATGATCGCGTCTTCGAAGTTGTGACCCTCCCACGGCATGAACGCCACGAGCAGGTTCTTGCCGAGCGCGAGCTCGCCGTTCTCCGTAGCGGGGCCGTCGGCCAGAACCTGTCCGACCTCGACCCGCTCGCCTGCAGAGACGATGACCCGGTTGTTGTACGACGTTCCCTGGTTGGAGCGGTCGAACTTGCGGAGGTAGTAGTCCTCGGTTCCGCCGTCGTCGAGCTGGATGGTGACGACATCCGCCGACACCTCCGCGACGACACCGGCCGCGTTCGCGGTGACCACGTCACCGGCGTCGATGGCCGCGAAGCCCTCCATGCCGGTTCCGACGAGCGGCGACTCGCTGCGCAGCAGCGGCACCGCCTGACGCTGCATGTTGGCACCCATGAGTGCGCGGTTCGCGTCGTCGTGCTCGAGGAAGGGGATCAGCGAGGTCGCGACCGACACCATCTGGCGCGGCGAGACATCCATGTATCCGACGTCTTCGATCGGGAACAGGTCGACCTCTCCACCCTTCGAGCGCGCAAGAACGCGCGGCTCGGCGAAGCGCGAGTCGGCGGTGAGCGGTGCGTTGGCTTGCGCCACCACGTACTCGTCCTCTTCGCTGGCGGTGAGGTAGTCGATCTTCTCGGTGACCTTGCCGGCCTCGACCCTGCGGTACGGGGTCTCGATGAAGCCGAAGGAGTTGATGCGCGCGAACGATGCGAGAGAACCGATCAGGCCGATGTTCGGGCCCTCAGGAGTCTCGATCGGGCACATGCGGCCGTAGTGCGACGGGTGCACGTCGCGCACCTCGACACCGGCACGCTCGCGGCTCAGACCACCAGGGCCGAGGGCGGACAGCCGGCGCTTGTGGGTCAGGCCCGCGAGCGGGTTGTTCTGGTCCATGAACTGAGACAGCTGGCTCGTTCCGAAGAACTCCTTGATCGCGGCGACGACGGGGCGCACGTTGATCAGGGTCTGCGGGGTGATGGCTTCGATGTCCTGCGTGGTCATGCGCTCGCGGACGACTCGCTCCATCCGGGAGAGACCGGTGCGCACCTGGTTCTGGATGAGCTCGCCGACCGCGCGGATGCGGCGGTTGCCGAAGTGGTCGATGTCGTCGACGTCGAGGCGGATGTCGACCGGCTTGCCGTCGCGGACGCCCGGGAGAGTCTTCTGCTCGTCGTGCAGGGCGACCAGGTACTTGATCGTCGCGAGGATGTCCTGCTGGCTGAGCACCGAGTTCGACAGCGGCGCGTCGATTCCGAGCTTGCGGTTGATCTTGTAGCGACCCACCTTGGCCAGGTCGTAACGCTTCGAGTTGAAGTAGAAGTTGTCGAGGAGCGCACGAGCGGCCTCGGCAGCCACCTGCTCGCCGGGACGCAGCTTGCGGTAGATGTCCTTGAGCGCCTCATCCTTGGTCAGGATGTTGTCCTTCTCGAGTGTCACTTCGATCGACGAGAAGCCCTTGAACTCCTCGAGGATCTCTTCACTGGTCAGGCCGAGTGCCTTGAGGAAGACGGTGACCGACTGCTTGCGCTTGCGGTCGATACGCACGCCGACCTGGTCGCGCTTGTCGATCTCGAACTCGAGCCATGCTCCACGGCTCGGGATGATGCGAGCCGAGTAGATGTCTTTGTCCGAGGTCTTCTCCTGCTGGCGCTCGAAGTACACGCCGGGCGAACGAACGAGCTGCGACACCACGACACGCTCGGTGCCGTTGATGACGAAGGTGCCCTTCGGGGTCATCAGCGGGAAGTCACCCATGAAGACGGTCTGGGTCTTGATCTCGCCCGTGAGGTGGTTCATGAACTCGGCCTCGACGTAGAGCGGAGCGGAGTAGGTCTTGCCCTTCTCCTTGCACTCGTCGATCGAGTACTTCTTCTCTTCGAGGAAGGGGTTCGTGAACGAGAGCTGCATCGTCTCGCCCAGATCCTCGATGGGAGAGATCTCTTCGAAGATCTCCTCGAGGCCGGTGAGAGAGGGGAGGTCCTGGCGGCCCTCGGCCTTGGCCTTCGCCGCCCGCTCCTTCCAGATGTCGTTGCCGACCAGCCAGTCGAAGCTCTCGGTCTGCAGAGCCAGCAGGTCGGGAACGGTCAGGGTGTCGGTGATCTTCGCGAACGAGACACGCTCAGCAGAGCGACCGTTCTTGGGAGATCCTTTTTTCGAAGTGGTGGATGCGTTGCGAGCAGCAGCCAAGGAAATAACCTCCGGTGGGCCTGCGAGAGCCAGATTTAGATAAACACAGAATTAACGCGGTGATGGGTTCGCCCTAGGACCTGTCTTGAGGAAGCGAAGCCGACCGCAATATGAAGGCAGAGAAATCCTGGGAGCGCAAAGAACAACTATAGGACGCAACCGCACCCGTGCGCAAGTTATTCCTTGACCAATTTCCCGGTTTGGGCTATAAGCCTATCCGACGACCTGCACCACAACGGGTCGCAGGCTCGAAACGACGCGCACCACCGAGTCGATGAGAGCGGTGTCGGCTCCCGCCGCGGCCAGCGAATCAGCCAAGAGCGCCAGCGCGATGTCGAAGGCCTCTGTGGTGATGCGAAGGCCGGCGTGCGCCTGGCGCATGCTCCGTCCGCTGTAGCCCTCCGGGCCACCGAGGGCCACCGCGAGGTACGCGCGGAGGTGGAACCGGATGCGTTCGTCGTCGGCGGACTCGAACCACGGCGCGAGCAGGCCGTCGGTGGTGAGTCGCGAATAGTAATCCTCCACGACGGAAGCCAGTTCTGCCTCGCCTCCGAGTTGGTCATACAAGGTCACGCGCACCATTCTGTCTACCCCCACGCAAAAATGAAGAATCCCCATGGGTGTCGGCGTGTCGAATGCTCTCGGGCGGACTGTGGCAGGCTCGGAGGGTGAGCGAAAATCCGTCCGCCATCCTCGGGGTGAGCGGCTACCGAGCGGTGATCGAGCCGGACCGATGGGTGCCGGGCGCGTTCACTCTGATCGTCGATGGAACGCCGCAGTCGCACGTCAATCTCGACGATCCCGGGCAGCTCTTCTTCGAGTACATCCAGCGAATCGGACACGTCATCGATCGGCTGCGGCTGCCGGGTCAGCCGATCACCGCCGTGCACCTGGGTGCCGGTGCGCTCACGCTTCCGCGGTACATCGAAACGACCCGGCCCGGCTCGCGCCAGCAGGTGATCGAGCTCGAAACCGGCCTGGTCGACCTGGTGCGCGCGAACCTGCCGCTGCCGCGCGGTTCGGCGATCCGCATCAGGCACGGCGACGCCCGCGCGGTCATGGAGAAACTGCCGGCGGGGTTGCGGGGAGCGGTCGACCTGCTCGTAGTCGACGTGTTCAGCGGGGCTCGCACCCCGGCCCACGTGACGAGTGCCGAGTTCTACACCGCTGCTGCCGCGCTGCTGAAACCGGACGGTGTCGTCGCGATCAACGCCGCCGACGGCCCCGGCCTGCAGTTCGTGCGTGGGCAGGCGGCGACCCTGCGATCCGTGTTCGGCGACGTGGCCGCCCTGGCCGACACCCAGTTGCTCAAGGGCCGCCGGTTCGGCAACGTCGTGCTCATCGCGTCGCCGGGCGAGCTTCCCCTGGACTGGATGCCCCGGCTTCTGGCCGGTGGCCCGCATCCGGCGAAGGTCGTGCACGGCAGCGAGCTGGTCAACTGGATCGGCGGGGCCGCGGTCATCACCGATGCCACCGCCATCCAGTCCCCCCCACCCCAGCGGAGTATCTTCCAGGTCGGCAATCGCGAGTAGCGGCCGCACCGTCGCCCGGGTGGTCAAGCGCTTCGCCAAGCTGTCGGGCTGCG
>JAZJYU010000193.1:0-11766 GCA_040390225.1 Actinomycetota bacterium
GCGCTCGACGACGAGCGCGGCATCCAGAAGCTGCTCGCCGGTGGCGAGGTCGACCTTCGTCTGTCTGCTCAGCACCGCCGTAGCGGCGCTGATCGCCTCCCGAGTCGCCGAACCCATGACTACGCTCCCGACTTGGCGGCCTCGAAGGCCTCGAGGTCGATGATGAAGCGGTCGACGATGTCCTTCGAGCGCTTGTCGCTGTCGAGGGCCTCACCGACGACGCTGGATGCGAGCCCGAGCGCGAGCGAACCGACCTCGGTGCGCAGCGACTGAAGCGCAGCGGCGCGCTCGACTTCGATCTGCGCGCGTGCGGAAGCGACGACGCGATCAGCGTCTGCCTGCGCCTGCGCGATGAGCTCGGTACGGATCTGCTTCGCCGCCTCGCGGGCCTCGTCGCGAATGTTCGCGGCCTCGGCCCTCGCCTCGACGAGCTGGTTGTTGTACTTCTCCAGAGCCTCCTGAGCGCCGGCCTGGGCCTCTTCGGCGCGCTTGAGGCTGCCCTCGATCGCCTCGGCGCGAGCGTCGAGTGCGGCGTTGAGCCGCGGGACGCCCTTCCAGATGAAGAACACCAGGACGATCACGAAGACGATCCCACCCCAGATCAGGTCTGGCGCGGTGGGGATGAGCGGGTTCACCGTCGCAGCTGCCTGCGGGGCGACCAGGGCGAATGCGTGCGGCATTGCGCCTCCTTCGATGAGTAGCTGAGGTTACGGCTTGGGGAACGGGATGAACGCGACGGCGATCGCGATGAAGCAGAGAGCCTCGGTGAGTGCGATGCCGAGGAACATCAGGGCCTGGAGGCGACCCTGCAGTTCGGGCTGGCGGGCCACAGACTCGATGGTCTTTCCGACGATGATGCCCACGCCGATACCGGAGCCGATGGCGGCGAGTCCGAATGCGAGGGGCGCAAGCTGTCCGACGATGTTCATTCTGGTTTTTCCTTTCGAGGGTGATGCTGTGTTAAGTCCGGAGAGTGCTCAATGGGTGAAGACGATTTCGGCGCGTGTGATTGTCAGTGCTCTTCGGCGACGGCCATCTGGATGTAGATGGCGCCGAGGATGGTGATGACGTATGCCTGCAGGGCCGCGACGAAGAGCTCGAGCAGGGTGAAGGCGATGCCGAACGCGAAGCTGCCGACACCGAGCAGGCCGAGAAAATTGCCGCTGGCGAGCACGGTGAAGAAGAAGAACTGAGTCGCCGAGAAGCACAGCACGAGCAGCATGTGGCCGGCGACCAGGTTCATCAGGAGCCGGAGGGTCAGCGTGACCGGGCGCAGGATGAAGGTCGAGAGGAACTCGAGCAGAGCGAGGAAGGGAACCAGCGGCCACGGCACCCCGGGGATGACGAGCGAGTGCTTGAAGAAGCCGCCCACCCTGTGCTGGCGGATTCCGGCATAGATGAACAGCACGTAGATCACGAGCGCCATGATCAGCGGAAGACCGATCACCGAAGTACCTGCGAGCTGGAGCCCCGGGATGATGCCGGCCAGGTTCATGCCGAGAGTGGTGAAGAAGATGGCCATCAGCACGGGCAGGTACTTGCGGCCCTGCTTCTCTCCCAGCGTTCCCACGACGATGCTGTTGCGCACGAAGTCAGTCGTGAACTCGAGCGCCGCCTGCGCGCGTGACGGCACGATCTTCATCTTGCGCGTGCCCAGCCAGAAGATGAGCAGGATGACGACCATGACCAGGATGCGGATGAGCATCAACCGGTTCAGCTCGAACGGGGTGCCCTTGAACAGGATCGCCGGCGGGAAGAAGTCCAGGATCGAGGGACCCTCAAACCCACCACCCGAGCTGTCGGCTTTGACGGCGGGGAGGATCGTGAGGAGTGTTGAGGCGAACAGTTGCGTTCTCCGGTATTAGTCGGGGCAGGAATGTAGATAAGGGGACCGCGGCGTTAGCAAGCCTATCAGAGCGAGCGGACCGCTTCGGCCCCGCGATCACCTTATCGGGTGGTCTTGGACGTGCTTTCGGGGGCAGCGGGGTCGCCGGGAAGCGGGATGTCGCCGACGTAGGGCACTCGCGTGAACTGGATGGCGAGAGCGTCGGCCACCAGCGACCCGATCACCGCGGCGACCACACCGCCGAAGAACAGGTAGGGGTTCAGCCACGGCTGCTGGCGCAGGGTCAGCACGACCACGATGAAAGCCGCGAACTTGAGGAACCACGTCGCGGCGATGATGCCGAAGTACAGCCCCAGGTTCGTGCCGTTCGGCGCGACCCGGTTGGCCAGCACCACGCTCGCCGCGGTCAGCAGCATGAAGACGGCGGCCAGCAGCGCGCCGACGATCGCACTGGCGAGACCGGGCAGGCCGGCGACCAGCAGGCCGACGACCGATCCGATCACGAGGATCACGCCAGCCACGATGGAACCGTAGACGAGCGAGCGGGTGACGACCCTCGCGCTGCTGGAAACGGACGGCGTGCTCACATCGGGTCCTTTCTTGTGAGGGTTTCCTCGGAGAGTGCCTCGTCGGGGCTCGCCCTCTGCTCGGCGACATCCACCGCTTTCCGCCGCGTCAGCGGCGCCAGCGTGACCACGGCACAGGCGACCAGGCCCACCGCCACGAACGTGAGCGCCCAGACGGTGGGCACGAACAGGAACAACAGGCTGCCGACGGCGACCACCGTCGTCCAGGCGTAGAAGATCAGGACGGCGTGGACATCGGAGTGGCCCATGTCGAGCAGCCGGTGGTGCAGATGCTTGCGATCGGCCGAGAACGGCGACTTGCCCGCGCGCAGGCGGCGCAGCACGGCCAGGCAGAAATCGAGCAGCGGAACAATGAGGATCGCGAAGGGCAGCAGGATCGGGATGAAAGCCGGCACGAGCTGGCGTGCGAATTGCACGTTGGCGACATCCACCTGGCCGGTCACCGAGATGGCCGAGGTCGCCATCATCAGACCGACGAGCATCGAGCCGGCATCGCCCATGAACAGCTTCGCCGGGTGCCAGTTGAGCGGCAGGAATCCGACGCAGGCGCCGATCAGCACCGCCGTGATGAGCGCGGCCAGATTGAAGTAGTCGGTCTGGGCGATCTGGTTGGCGAGGATGTAGCTGTAGATGAAGAACACGCTCGACGCGATGATGACGACGCCCGACACCAGCCCGTCGAGACCGTCGATGAAGTTGATCGCGTTCATCACCAGAACTATCGCGAGCACGGTGATGATCAGCCCGGTGTACGGCGGGAGCAGCGCGACGCCGCCGGGGATCGGAATGCTGGTCAGCTGTACGCCCTGCCAGGCGAGCAGACCCGCGGCGATCAGCTGGCCGGCGAGCTTTGTGGTCCAGTCGAGATCCCAGATGTCGTCGGCGACACCGATCAGAACCACGATGAGCGCCGCCCCGAGGATCGCGAAGATCGGACCCGGCTTCGCGAAGATCAGGTGGAACTGGCTGAACAGCGACGCGACCCCGAAGGTGACGACGATGCCGATGAACATGGCGATGCCGCCGAGTCGCGGCGTCGGGCGGGTGTGCACGTCGCGCTCGCGGATCTGCGGGTAGAGCCGGTAGCGCATACCGAGCCGTGCGATGAGGGTGGACAGTCCGAACGTGATGCCCGCAGACAGCAGCCCGGCCGCCGCGTAGTAGATGAACCTCACGAGGTCGTCTTCGCTCTGGCCAGCACGGCCTCGATGGCCGCGTCGGGGATGACGCCGTGACGCACGATCGTCGCGCGGCCGCCCTCGATGGTCAGCCCGGTGGCGTCGACGATCGTCGAACCCGTTCCCGCTGCGGCGGATGAGTAGGCGGTACCGCTCTCTCCGCCGTCGAGGTAGACGCTGACCGAGTCCCCCAGCATCCGCTCAGCATCCGCCGCGGTCGCGGCAGCCTGCTGTCCGGTGAGGTTCGCCGATGAGACGGCGAGCGGGCCGGTCTGGGCCAGGAGTTCGAGAGCGATCGTGTTGTCCGGCATCCGCAGGGCCACGGTGCCGTTCGTTTCGCCGAGATCCCAGCTGAGCGACTCACGCGCGGGCAGGATCACAGTGAGTCCACCCGGCCAGAACTCGGTCACCAGGGCCCGCACCTCATCGGGCACGACCGAGGCGAGAGCGTCGAGCGTCGGGATGCCGGGCACCAGCACGGGGGGCGGCGCCTGACGGGTGCGGCCCTTGGCATCGAGCAGCCTCTGCACTGCGGCCGGGCTGAAGGCGTCGGCGGCGAGACCGTACACGGTGTCGGTCGGCATCACCACGAGCTCACCCCGGCCGATTGCGACACTGGCGAGCCGCAGGCCGGTGAGAAGGTCGGCCTGCACGGAGCAGTCGTAGATCGTGGCCATGTCGGAAGCCATCCTATGTCGCACGTCGTGCCCGCATCCTTGGGATACTTGTGACGCGCGTTTGGAGCACCGTGACCCTGTTCTTCTTCGATTTCGACAAGACTCTCTACACGTACAACTTCCGGGTGCGGCTGCCGGTGCTGAGCCGGATGACCGGCGTGAGCCAGTACCACCTCGCGAAGACCTGGTGGGCCGGCGGGTTCGAGCGCCGTGCCGAGGCGGGCGAATGGCGTACGCCCGACGAGTACTTCGACCAGTTCGAGCGCATCACCGGCGCGCGGCTCGACCTCGAGGGCTACTGCGAGGCCCGCGATCTGGCGAGCTCGCCGATCCCGGAGAGCATCGACGCCCTGCGGTTCGCCGCCGAGCACGGCACGGCCGCGCTGCTTTCGAACAACCCATCGCCGTTCGCCGCCGCGCTGCCCGACCTCGCCCCCGATGTGTACGGGGTCGTCGGCGCGAACCTTGCTCTGAGCTGCTACCTCGGCGCGCGAAAGCCCGATCCCGAGGCGTATCTGCTCGCGCTCACCCGGTTCGAAGCCTCTGCGGACGACGTCTTCTTCGTCGACGATTCCGCGGAGAATGTCGCGGGCGCCATCGCGGTGGGCATCACGGCCCACCAGCTTCGGTGGGCCGACGGCGTGCCAATGGTCGGGGAGATCAGCGCAGCGCTGATGGCCTTCGTGGCGGCCCGTTCATGACCCTCCTGTTCATCTTCGACATGGACGACGTGCTCTACGACTACGACTACCGCGTACGGATGGCCGGCCTCACCGAGTTGACCGGGATCGGATTCGATGAGCTTCGCGAACGCTGGTGGCACGACGACGGCGAATGGAAGGCGGAGGCAGGCGGCTTCGACGCGGACGGCTACCTGAGAGCGTTCAACGCGGCTCTGGGAGTGGAGGTCAGCGAGAGGGACTGGGTGCGTATCCGCGGCCGGGCGATGACGCCCTGGCCCGATTCCATCGCAGCCGTCGAACGGGCGGCGGAACTCGGCCAGGTGACGCTCCTCACGAACAACGGCGCGCTGAGCGCCCGCAACATCGCGACCCTCGCGCCAGAGCTGGTACCCGTGTTCGGCGATCACCTTCTCACCTCATCCGACTACGGGGCACGCAAGCCCGATACGAAGCTGTTCCAGGCGGTGCTGGAGCGCTACGGCGTGCCGGCTCGCGACGCCTTCTTCGCCGATGACTTGGAGAAGAACGTGGCCGGCGCGCGCGCCGTCGGCATCACCGCCCATCGCTTCACGGACGCCGCGTCGCTGCGTGCGGCTATCGAGGAGTTCGCCGCATCCCGCGCATAGCGAGGCTGAATAGACTTGGCGGATGCTGCGACAGGACACCCTCGACGAGCTCTGGAACTCCGACGATGCGCCAGGCACCGAGGGGCGGATCCGCGTCGAACTCGAGCAGGGCGGACCCTACGACGAGATCGAGCGCGCGGAACTGAAGACCCAGCTGGCGAGGGCGATCGGCCTGCAGGAGCGGTACGACGACGCCGCCGAGGTGCTCATCGAGGTGCAGGCGGAGGAGGCGCCGATCGTGGTCGCGCGAGTGCTGCTGGAAAGCGGACGGATCATCGCCGCAGCGGGGCGCCCCGACGATGCCGCTCCCCTGTTCGCGCGTTCGGCGGAGATCGCGAGTAAGGCGGGACTGCTGTTCCTCGAGATCGACGCACTGCACATGCTGTCGATCGCACAGCCGGACGCGGTGGAGGACTGGACCGCTCGCGCGGTCGACCTCGCAGAGGCGTCCGGAGACCCCCGCACGCAGCGCTGGCTGATCAGCCTGCACAACGACCTCGGCTGGCGGCACTTCGACGACGGCGACTTCGACCGCGCCCTCGGCGAGTTCACCGAGGCGGCACGCTGGGCGGATCTCGTCGGAACCGAGCCGCAGCGTCAGTTGGCGCAGGAGGCGCTCGCCGAGTGCACCGCCGCAATGGAGAGCGACTGAGTCGCTAGCGAATCATTTCAGCGCCGTCGTCGCGCGGTCGCGACCGAGCAGGTCGCGGTGCGTCGCGACGGCCGCCCAGCCGTCCTCAGCCAGCAGGGCGGCGATCGCCTGGCCCTGCAGTTCGCCGTGCTCGAGCACGAGCGTGCCGCCCGGGTGCAGCAGCCGGCCGGCGGTGGTCGACACGGTTCGCACGACATCCAGCCCGTCGACGCCACCGTAGAGGGCGTGCTCGGGGTCGAAGAGCCGCACCTCCGGATCGCGTGGGATCGCGCCCAGCGGGATGTACGGCGGGTTGGAGATGACGACGGCGACGGTGCCATTCAACTCGGGCAGCGCGTCGGCGAGATCGACGAACACGGGCGTCGCGTTGTCTGGGGCGATGGTGCGGAAGTTCTGCTTCGTCCAGACGTAGGCGACCGGAGAATTCTCCACTCCGTACACGCGCGAGTGCCCGACCTCGGTCGCCATGGCCAGCGCGATCGCACCGCTTCCGGTGCCGAGATCGACCCCGATCGGTTCCGGGCTCGCCGATGCCGCGAGAGAGTCGATCGCATACTGCGCGACGATCTCCGTCTCCGGTCGCGGCACGAACACCCCCGGCCCGACCGCAAGCTCGATGGACCGGAACGCGGCGCGACCGGTGATGTGCTGCAACGGTTCGCGTGCTGCCCGCCGTTCGATCAGCGCGAAGACGTCGACGACATCCTCGGCCGACATCGCCGTCTCGGTTATCGCACGGGCCTGCACCTGTCCCCTGCCGATGCCCAGAACGTGCCCGACGAGCAGTTCAGCGTCCACCTCCGGCGTTGGCACGCCGGCGCGGGTCAACACGTCGACGGCCCGCGAAAGAACGGCCGGGATGGTGGTATTCATCGGCACGGTCTCGACGAGTTCGACCCGCTCACACTTCGGAGCCGAGAGCGGCGAGCTGCGCTTCTTCGTCGAAGGCGATGCAGCTCTGAATCACCGGCTCGAGCGCCCCGTTCATCACCGCATCGAGGTTGTAGGCCTTGTACCCGGTGCGATGGTCGGCGATTCGGTTCTCGGGGAAGTTGTAGGTGCGGATGCGCTCGGACCGGTCCATGGTGCGGATCTGGCTCTTGCGCACCTCGGAGGCCGCGGCGTCGATCTCTTCCTGCTGCCGTGCGAGCACCCGGGCCCGCAGCACGCGCATACCCGCTTCGCGGTTCTGCAGCTGAGATTTCTCGTTCTGCATGGAGACGACGATGCCGGTGGGCAGGTGGGTGATGCGAACGGCCGAGTCGGTCGTGTTCACGGACTGGCCTCCGGGCCCGCTGGAGCGGTACACGTCGATCTTGAGGTCGTTCGGATTGATCTCGACCTCTTCGGGCTCGTCGACCTCGGGAAAGACGAGAACGCCGGCCGCCGAGGTGTGGATGCGCCCCTGCGACTCGGTCGCCGGCACGCGCTGAACCCGATGCACGCCGCCCTCGTACTTGAGGTGGGCCCAGACGCCCTCGGCGGGGTCGCTGGAGGAGCCCTTGATGGCGAGCTGCACATCCTTGATGCCGCCGAGGTCGCTCGACGTCTGCTCGAGGATCTCGGTCTTCCACTTCTTCGATTCCGCGTAGTGCAGATACATGCGCAGCAGGTCGCCGGCGAACAGCGCCGACTCGGCACCGCCCTCGCCCATCTTGATCTCCATGATCACGTCGCGGCCGTCATTCTCGTCGCGCGGGATGAGAAGGCGGCGCAACCGCTCCTCCATGACGTCGAGCTCTGCCTGGATCTTCGGCACTTCCGCGGCGAACGACTCGTCGTCGGACGCCATCTCGGTCGCCGCCGCCAGGTCGTCGGTGAGGGCGACCCAGCGGTTGTAGGCGTCGACGATCCGGCTCAGTTCGGCGTAGCGCCGGTTGACCTTCTTGGACTTGGCCGGGTTGGAGTGGAGTTCCGGGTCAGCGAGCTGTTCCTGGAGTTCCGCATGCTCGGCCAGCAAACCTTTCACTGACTCGAACATGCTCAGTCCTTGTCGGTTCCCGCGACTCCGGGGAGCGACTTCTGGATCTTCATGAGGAACTCGACGTTGCTGGTCGTGTCTTTGAGTTGCGTGAGCACGAGCTCCAGCGCCTGCTGGGTTTCGAGGCCGGCGAGCGCGCGACGGAGCTTCCAGTTGACCTTGGTCTCGTCGACGCCCATGAGCATCTCCTCGCGGCGGGTGCCGGATGCGTTCACGTCGACGGCCGGGAAGATGCGCTTGTCGGCGAGCTGGCGTGAGAGCCGCAGTTCCATATTGCCGGTGCCCTTGAACTCCTCGAAGATGACCTCGTCCATCTTGGAGCCGGTCTCGACGAGCGCGGTGGCAAGGATCGTGAGTGAGCCACCGTCCTCGATGTTGCGCGCCGCTCCGAAGAAACGCTTCGGCGGGTAGAGCGCGGACGAGTCGACTCCGCCGGAGAGGATGCGCCCGGATGCCGGTGCCGCGAGGTTGTACGCGCGCCCCAGCCGGGTGATCGAGTCGAGCAGCACGACGACGTCATGGCCGAGCTCGACGAGACGCTTGGCGCGCTCGATGGCGAGTTCGGCGACGGTGGTGTGGTCCTCGGCGGGCCGGTCGAAGGTGGAGGCGATGACCTCGCCCTTCACCGTGCGCTGCATGTCGGTGACCTCTTCCGGCCGCTCGTCGACGAGCACGACCATGAGGTGCACTTCGGGGTTGTTCTTGGCGATCGCGTTGGCGATGGCCTGCAGCACGAGGGTCTTGCCGGCCTTGGGCGGCGAGACGATCAGGCCGCGCTGGCCCTTGCCGATCGGCGACACGAGGTCGATGATGCGGGTGGTGAGCTTGCCGGGCTCCGTCTCGAGGCGCAGGCGCTCGGTCGGGTAGAGCGGGGTGAGCTTGCCGAACTCGACGCGGTCCGCAGCCTGCTCGATCGGCAGTCCGTTGATGGAGTCGATCTTGACGATCGCGTTGTACTTCTGGCGGCCGGAGTTGTCGTTCTCACGCGGCTGGCGGATGGCGCCGACGACGGCATCACCCTTGCGCAGGTTGTATTTCTTCACCTGGCCGAGCGAGACGTAGACGTCATTGTTGCCCGGGAGGTAGCCGCTGGTGCGCACGAACGCGTAGTTGTCGAGCACGTCGAGAATGCCGGCGACCGGGATGAGCACGTCATCCTCGGTGATCTCGGGCTCGAAGTCGTCGTTGCCGCTGGGGCCACGACGTTTGCGGTCGCGGTAGCGGTTGCGGCCGCCGCGCTCCTCGTCATCCTGCATCTGGGCCTGCTGCTGGTTGCCGTTACGGTTCTGGCCATTCTGGTTGTTCTGATTGGCCTGGTTGCGGCCGCCGTTGTTCTGGCCACCGTTGTTCTGGTTGCCGCCCTGTTCGCCGCCAGCGTTGGCGTTGCGGTTGCGGTTGCGGTTGCGGTTGTTGCGCGAAGGCTGGTCGGCCTGCCCGCCCTCGTCAGCAAGTGCAGTCGCCTCGGCCTCCTGGCCGGGGATCAGGTCGCCGGGTGCTCCGCCGTCGGCGAGCGCCTCGCGCTCCGCCTCCTGGCCGGGGATGAGATCGATACCGCGCCGGTCGAGTCCTGCCGCGGCGCGGATGTCATCGGCGAGCGCCTCGCGCTCCGCCTCCTGGCCGGGGATCAGGTCGGTGGCGGATCCGCCATCCGCGATCGACTCCGCCTCGGCCTCCTGGCCGGGGATCAGGTCCATTCCGGTCTCGCCGCCGTTGGCGTGACGGCCGGCCGCGAGCGGCGCGGTCGCCTCGATGACGGGGGCTTCTCCGGCCCCGGCGTCGACGATGGAAGTGGTGGCGCGACGCGAGCCGCGCTTCTTGACGACGGGCGCCTCGGCGATCTCTTCCGCGGGGGCCTCCTCGGTCACCGTGTCGGTGTCGTTTTCGCCTGCGCCGTTGTCGCCTGCGCCGTTGTCGTTGTCCTGGATCTCGTTGATCGCGTCCACGAGTTCTCCTTTGCGAAGTTGGGAAGTGCCGCTGATACCGAGCTCTGCCGCGAGTGCCTGAAGTTCAGGCAGGCGCAGCTTGGCCAGGGCAGCACTCGAGTCCGGCCGGGTGGCACGGACTGTGATGTCAGTCACTACGGGGGTTTCCTTTCCCCCAGCAGAATGTGCGCCATCGCGGCGTGCAAATGAGTCTGCGGGAGGGATCGTGCTCGCCTATGAAAAGGAGTGAGCGGGTGAAGTACGCACTCCGGGAATTCAGCTCGGGCCAGCCAGCTCGGGCCAGACCTAGCCTTCTTCTACCGGGTGCAGTGTCACTGTAGCACCTTTGAAGTCGACGGCCAGCAACAGCGACTGCCAGGGCGTGCCGCGGTGGCTCGCGACGACCTCCGCCGCTGCGAGACGCTGCGCCGGATCGCTGCACAGCACGAGGATCGACGGACCCGACCCCGAGACCACGGCCGGCAGACCCTGGGAGCGCAGCTCGTTCAACAGGGCCTCCGTCTCGGGCATGGCGGCGGCGCGATAGCTCTGGTGCAGCTTGTCCTCGGTGGCGGCGAGCAGCAGTTCCGGACTCTGGATGAGCGCCGCGATCAGGAGCGCCGAGCGCGAGACGTTGAAGATGGCGTCCTCGTGCGGCACCGAGGCCGGCCGCAGTCCGCGGGCCAGTTCCGTCGACATGGTGCCCTCAGGCACCGCGATGAGCGGCGACACGCCCCTGTGCACGATCAGCTTCTTGTGCTGGGGACCGGCATCCGTCGTCCACGCGATGGTGAGACCGCCGAACAGGGCGGGCGCGACATTGTCCGGGTGGCCCTCGAGGTCGGTGGCGAGCGAGAGCAGAGCGCTGGAGTCGATGTCGACGATGCCGTCGAGCAGCCCCTTCGCCGCCATGATGCCCGAGACGATCGCGGCGCCGGATGACCCGAGCCCGCGCCCGTGCGGGATCGCGTTGTGGGCGACCAGGTCGAGCCCCGGCAGCGGCTGCCCGTAGGCGGCGAAGGTGTGGGCGATGGCTCGCACGACCAGGTTCGTCTCGTCGGTGGCGACCTCACCCTCACCCACGCCGTTCACAGTGACGGTGGCGCCCGGCTCGTCGCGTACCGTCACCGACAGTTCGTCGTACAGGGACAGTGCGAGTCCGAGCGTATCGAAGCCCGGCCCGAGGTTGGCCGAGGTCGCGGGCACTCGCACCGTGACGGTCGCACCTGCTTTCATGCAGGAACTTTGGTGAGGCCGAGCACTCCGGCCACCTCATCGGTGTCGTTCGCGACGACCGTCGGGGTGACATCGGTGCCGTCGGCATTTCTGAGAGCCCACTGCGGGTCCTTCAGGCCGTGGCCGGTGACCGTGAGCACCACGGTCGCACCCCTCGGCACCTCCCCCGCCTCAGACCGTTCGAGCAGCCCCGCCACGCTGATGGCGGATGCCGGCTCGACGAAGATGCCGACCTCGGCCGAGAGGATGCGGTGCGCCTCGAGAATCTTCTCGTCACTGATCGCGCCGAAGTAGCCGTTGCTATGCTCACGTGCGGCGAGCGCCAGTTCCCACGACGCCGGGTTGCCGATACGGATGGCACTGGCGATGGTGTTCGGG
>JAZJYU010000194.1:0-4829 GCA_040390225.1 Actinomycetota bacterium
CTTCCACTGATCACGTCCGTCGATCCGCCAGCCCAGAAGACCTGGCGCGACCGGGCAATCGAGGAGCCCCTGCTATGATCGACCACGAACCCCGCTCGTCCTTTCCCTGGTGGGAAAAGCTCATCCTGCTGGTGCTCATCGCGATCGGGCTTCTCGCGCTCATCGTGGTCTGGCCATCCGCTTCGGCCGATGCTCCGACCGCGATGACCGCACGGATCGCACGAACGGCCGCGCTCTGGGCCGGCGTGGGAGTCGCGCTCTGCCTCTGGGAACTGACCATGTATATGCTCGGCAGCTACCTGCCGGCCGGTCGCACCGGTTTCCCAGCCCTTTCGGACCTGCTCGACCCGATGCTCAACACGCCGGTCGGGCGGATCGTGTTCGTGGTGGCGTGGCTGCTCTGCGGTGTCGGTCTCCTTCGCCGGGGTCGCGCGCGATGATCCTCAGCAGCATCGGCTTCGCCATCGGAGGAGTCGCCATCATCGCGCTCGTCGTGCTGGGGCAGCGCGATCGCGAGCACTTCGCGACGATCGCCGAGCTGCTTGACCGGGTGATGGCGACGAGGACCGCGCGCGTTGCGATCCTCGCGTTCTGGTGGTGGCTTGGCTGGCACTTTCTGGTCGCGCAGACCGTCGACCCCGCCGGGCACGTCGCGGGCCGCTAGTTCGCGAGCAGCAGGGTGTCGTCGCCGGCGATCAGCATGGCGACGATCGTGCCACCGCTCGGGATGAGTGAGATGACGTGCCCGTCCGTCGACGTGCCGATGATGGCTTTGCCCGGGAAGTACGCGCCGAAATTGCCCTGGCGGTAGTGCACCAGTTTCGTCGGGTCGACCGAGAAGCTCCACGGGTCCGAATTGGTGAACATGCCGGACAGTTCGCTGAGGGCCGTGGAGGAAGCCTGGCTCCCGGACTGGCCATCCGACGGGATGACGACGCCGACGGTCGAGCCGAGATAGTTCTGGATGGTGGCGGTGTCGTGGTCGGAGACGGCCGTCTGAATCGTGGCCACGTCATCCGTGCTGAGCGTCGATACCCCGCCAGTGGACACGAAGTGGCTGACGGGCGCCGCCGCCGCGATGGCCGGTGCCGAGACCGTGGGCGTCGGAGTTGGCGTCACCGATGGCGTCACGCTCGGCACCGCGATGGCGGTCTCCGCCGCGGTTGCCGTGCCGCCCTTGGGAATGAGCGTGTTCAGTACGACCCCGCCGCCGAACAGCAGAACGAGCAGACCGGCGAGCGAGACCATGACCCAGAACCACGTCGGCAGATAGCGTGCGGTCTTCGGTCCGGCGTGGCTCACCCGACGATTTTAGTGGCCGAGGAGGAGGTCTTCCGACGCTGCCATGTACATCGCGGTGATGAGCTTGTCGTGTCCGACGAAGGAGAACACGTGGCCATCGAAGGAGCGGGCCACGATCGCTCCCGCCGGGAAGAAATAGCCGTACGGGCCGGCCCGGTACGCGGCGATGGTGATCGCGGGCAGGGCGAGGTCCCAGTCGTGCGCAGCCGTCGGATCGAACATGAAGCTCATCGAGCTAACCGCGTCGTCTGGCGCCATCGGCCCGCTCTGGTCGCTCGCTGCGGCGACCACGACGATCGGATCGGTGAACACCCCGCCATCGGAGAAGACGGCGGTGTTCTGGGTATCGAGTGCGCTGGCGATGTAGTCGTCCATCGAACTGTCGAAGGCACCGGCGGCCGGCAGAGCGGTCTGGGAGGTGGTCGGTGTCGGTGTCGTGGATGCCGTCACCGGCGCAGTGGGTGAGTGGGACGGCTGCGGCGAGTGGGTGGCCACCGCCACGGGATGCTTCGCGGTGAGCAGCAAGACGGCCGTGGCGATGAGCGCGACCGCGACCACCGCGATCACGACCCATAGCCAGATCGGCACACGACGTGCAACGGGCGGGGTCGGGGTCATGCCGCCTAGGCTAGCGGCATGGCGCACGCGGGCACAGTAGGGAAAATGCTCGGCATCGGAGTGGTGCAGTTCGCTCCCGGTGACGATACTTCTGCCAACCTGCTCGCCATGCGCGATCTCGCGGCACAGGCGGTCGAGCTCGGGGCATCCCTCGTCGTGTTTCCCGAGTACTCGTCGTCGTTCACGCCGAACCTCGGCGCGCACTCCGTCGCGGCCGCCCAGTCGCTCGACGGCGAGTTCGTGGACGGGCTGCGCACGCTCGCCAAGGTGTTCGGCGTGCACATCGTCGCCGGCATGCTCGAGACGACGGCCGATCCGGCCAAGCTCAGCAACACTCTCGTCGCGCTCGACCCGCACGGCGAGCTGGTCGCCGTCTACCGCAAGCTTCACCTTTACGACGCATTCGGGCAGCGCGAGAGCGACTGGGTGATCGCCGGCGTGATCGAAGAGCCCCAGACCTTCGAGGTCGCCGGGCTCATGGTCGGCCTGCAGACCTGCTACGACATCCGCTTCCCCGAGGTCACGAGGAGGCTGGTGGATGCCGGGGCCGACATAGTGCTGCTGCCCAGCGAGTGGGTGCGCGGCCCGTTGAAGGAGCAGCACTGGCGCACGCTGGTGACCGCCCGCGCCATCGAGAACACCGTCTATCTGGCGGCGGCGGACCAGGCTCCGCCGATCGGCGCCGGCAACAGCATGATCGTCGATCCGATGGGCGTAGAGCTGGTCACGATCGGTGAAAACACCGGCGTCGCGGTCGGTTGGGCCTCGGCCGAGCGGATCGCGAGCGTGCGTGCCGTGAACCCCGCATTGGGGCTACGGCGCTTCGGTGTTCATCCGCTCTAATAGTGGTACCCCCGCGTAGACTCAGCACACCACAGTTCGGGGGAGCGGTTTTATCATGGTGGATCAGGCGTACCGCGTTGCCATCGTGGAAGATGACGCCGACGTCGCCTATTTCACTCAGATGGTGCTGCAAAAGCGCGGCATGACCGTGCAGGCCATCACCGATCCTCTGGCCGCCAGAGCGTCGATCGCGGCCTTCGAACCCGACGTCGTGATCACCGACATCGAGATGCCGGGACTCACCGGTCTCGAGCTGATCGACCTCATTCGTACCGACCACCCCGGCACCCCGGTCATCGTCATGACGGCTCACGTGTCCGTCGACTACGCGGTGTCGGCCCTGCGCAGCCAGGCCGATGAGTTCCTCACCAAACCCGTGTCGTCACCCGACCTCATCTCGACCGTCACGCGGCTGGCGAAGGAGTTCCGCCGGGCGAAGGCCGCCGCCCCGCAAAATGAGGTCGTGCTCGCCATCGGCGCGCATCCGGATGACGTGGAGATCGGCGTCGGCGGCATCCTTGCAGCGCATCGCGCGGCCGGTGATACCGTGACCATCCTCACCCTCTCGCGCGGCGCTCGCGGCGGCGAGGCGGACGACCGGCAGCACGAGTCGCTCGCGGCCGCCGAGTTGATCGGAGCGCGCCTGTTCATGGAGGATCTCGTCGACACCCAGATCTCCAACTCGGATCCGACGGTCGGCATCATCGAGCGGGTGGTGCGGGAGACGAATCCCACGATCGTCTACACGCACAGCAATCACGATCGTCACCAGGACCACCGCGCCGTGCACGAAGCAAGCCTCGTCGCGACCCGCAATGTGCGCACGGTCGCCTGTTATCAGAGTCCGTCTGCCACAGTGGACTACCGCCCGAACCGCTTCGTCTCCATCGACGGGTTCACAGACGCGAAGCTGTTGCTCATCGCCTGCTTCGCTTCGCAGGCGGAGATCCGCGGATACCTCGAGCCGGACTTCGTGCTCGCGACCGCGCGCTACTGGTCGCGCTATGGGCAGGGAATCAGCTGCGAGCCGCTCGAGATCGTGCGCGAGTCGGCCGACGTGTCCGTCTCACGAGCAGACATCTCCGCTGCAGTACGCGCTGAGAAAGTAAGAGTGGAGCAGCAACGCCAGGCATCGGGCGACTCGTGACACGAGCGCTGGTGACGGGGGCCGGGGGGCCAGCGGGAGTCGCGGTGATCCGTTCGCTTCTCACGCGATCGGACGTCGAGGTCTATGCGGCAGACATGGACGGCTGGGCGAGCGGTCTCTACCTGGTCGACGCCGCACGCCGCCGGATCGTGCCGCGCGGCCTCTCGCCGGAGTTCGTCGATGCGATCATCGCCATCTGCGCGGCCGACAAGATCGACGTGCTGTTCTCCACCGTCGACTTCGAGCTGCCGTCGCTGGCGGCCCGGCGAGCTGAACTGGGGTCGACCGTGCTGGCCGCGCCGTCCCTCGACACGCTGGACGCGACGCTCGACAAGTACGCGCTCGCCCAGCGGGTGATGTCGCACGCTCGCGTGCCTGTGACACGGCTCGTCGGCCCGGATGCCGCCGCCGTCAGCTGGAATTTTCCCATCATCGTGAAACCGCGCCGTGGTGCCGGCTCCCGTGGCGTGCGCCTCGTGCACGACCGCACCGCCCTCGCCGAACTCGGTGACGACGACACGCTGATCGCGCAAGAGCTACTGCCCGGCGAGGAGTTCTCGGTCGACGTGTTCGCGAACTCTGACGGTAAGGTCATCGCGGCCGTGCCCCGCACGCGCACTCGCGTCGACTCCGGAGTTTCGATCGCCGGCCGCACGGTGAAGGACGAGAAACTGGAGGCGACGGCGACGGCGGTCGCCGAGGCGATCGGGCTCGTCGGGGTCGCCAACGTGCAGTTGCGCTACGACGTGCAGGGCGAGCCGGCCCTGCTCGAGGTGAACCCGCGCTTTCCGGGCGCGATGCCGTAGTCGCTCACACCGCGACGCCGGAGTCGCTATCGCTCGGGCGGCGACATCCGCACGACGATGCGCGTCACGTCGACCGTGACCCAGGTGCCGCGCGCGGGGTCGAGGCCGTCGAC
>JAZJYU010000194.1:4839-5569 GCA_040390225.1 Actinomycetota bacterium
CGCCTGGATGTGGGTAGACAAGGCGGGCCAGCTGCGTGCCATCAATGCCGAGGCGGAACTTATTCCCAAACGGCGATGGGCGGCCGACATAGACGTCGAACGCGGCCTTCTTGCAATGCACAACGAGCGGATGTGGCATTAGGAGTGCCTAGGAGTGCCGTAGATTCAACGGACGCTCGTCGCCGCGCTGGAGCAGCTTCCGCAGCCACGACGTCGGCTTCGACGCGGGCGCGTAGGCGGACTCGGGAAGCGAGAGCATCCATTCGAGGCACTCGCGCTTGGTCGCGACCTGCCGGCCCGGGTGTCGTTCCGCGAACTCGCGAACGTGCGCTATCTCGAGGACGTGTTCATCGACCCCAGCGAGATACTGCAGTCGCAGAACGCCGCGCACGGGGAGGGCGACTGATGGATTCCCTCCTGCTCACCGACTTCCACGTGCACTCGACCTTCTCCGACGACGCCGTCAGCACGGTCGCCGAGAACATCGCCGCCGCATCGGCCGCCGGACTCACTCATCTGCGGCTCGTCGACCACGTGCGCTCAGACACGACCTGGGTGCCGGAGTTCCTCGCGGCCGTCGCCGCTGAACCGGTGCCGGGCGGGCTGACGGTGCTCACCGGCGTCGAGGCGAAGATCATGGATGCGGCCGGCCGCCTCGATCTGCCCGCCGACTACCGCGGCGCGGTGCTCATCGCCGGCCGATAGGGCTTGCGGCAGACGGGCGCGGTGT
>JAZJYU010000194.1:5579-20311 GCA_040390225.1 Actinomycetota bacterium
CGCCTGGCCGCGGGCCTCTCCACCGGCGACGCGATCGATCTTCTGGTCGGCGGCCTCATCGGGGCGATGGGGGCGGTCGACGACGGCCAGCTCGCCCACTGCTTCTCGATCCTGCCCAAGGTCGGTCTCAGTGAAAGCGATCTGACCGACGAACACCTGGCGGCGTGGGCTTCCGCCGCCGCACGCACGGGAACCATCGTCGAGGTGAACGAGAAGTGGGCGTGCCCGTCCCCGCGAGCCCTCGAGGCGGCCCGCTCGGCCGGCGTCGCTCTCGTTGCGTCCACCGACAGCCATGTCGCATCCGATGTCGGCCGCTACGACGTCGTGGCCGCGCTGCTGCAGGCGGTGTCGGCATGATCGTTCTCGAGGTGTTCCTGCTCATCCTCGTCGCGACGGGCGCGGTGCCGGTGCTCTCCGCCGCGTACTCCTTCCTGGCCATCCCGCTGCATGCCTTCAAGAACCACTACGGCAAAGCGCATCCGATGGCGCCCCGCGTCGCGATCGTCGTGCCGGCCTGGAACGAGGGCGCGGTGATCGGCAGCTCGATCGATCGGCTCATGGCGCTGGACTACCCCCGCGAGAAGCTGCACGTCTATGTCGTCGACGACGCCAGCACCGACGACACGCCCGACGTCATCCAAGCGAAGGCCCTGGAGTACCCGGGAAACGTGTTCCATCTGCGGCGCGACAAGGGCGGCGAGGGCAAGGCGCACACGCTCAATCACGGTATCCGGATCGTGCTCGAGGACGACTGGATGGAGGCGCTGCTCATCATGGACGCCGACGTGAAATACATGCCGGACGCGCTGCGCAAGATGACCAGGCACTTCGCTGACCCGGAGGTCGGCGCTGTGTCCGCATACATCCGCGAGGGCAGTGCCGACAAGAACTACCTCACCCGGTTCATCGGCATCGAGTACATCCTCAGCCAGCCGGCCGCGCGCCGGGCCCAGAACGTGCTCGGCGCCCAGGCCTGCCTCGCGGGCGGGGCGCAGCTTCACACCCGCGAGAACATCATCGCCATCGGTGGGCAGGTGGACACATCCACACTCGCGGAAGACACGATCACCACGTTCGAGACGCAGTTGAAGGGTCGCACGGTCGTGTTCGAGCCGCTCGCGATCGTGCTCGCCGAAGAACCGGGCTCGGTGGATGCGCTGTGGAAGCAGCGCCTGCGCTGGGCTCGCGGAAACGTGTCGGTGACCGCCCGCTACCGGCACGTGTGGTTCCGGCCGTCCACGGTGCACAAGCTCGGCAGCATCTCGTTCGGCCTGGTCTGGTTCAGTCTCTGGCTGCTGCCTGTTGCGATGGTGCTCTCATCGATCGGCCTGCTGGGCCTCCTTCTCATCCACAGCGATCTGGCGACTTTCGTCTTCCGCACGCTGTGGATCTCGGCGGCGTGCACGTTCGTCTTCATCCTCGCCCTCGGCGCACAGTTGGACCGCCGTCTCGCGATAAGAGCCTGGCGCGAGGTTCTCACCTTCCCTGGCCTCATCTCCATGTTCGTCATGCTCACGGCCTTCTTTCCGCGTCTTGTCGTGGTCTACCTCCCTGGCCTGTTCGGGCTGCAACTGGACTCCAGGGCCACTTTCTGGATCACGGTGGCGATCTACGTCTGGATCCCGTTCTCGATGGTGGGTGCGTGGGGTGCCCGCCAGGTGGACAAGACCCCCGCAGGCCGCGTGCTGTCGCCATTGCTCATCTACCTGGTCGGCTACGGATCACTGCTCTGCGCGATCACCTTCGACTCGTACATCAAGGAACTCCGTCATGCCGAATCCCGGTGGGACAAGACCGAGAAGACGGGACGGGTGCTCGCATGAACGACGTCGATCAACAGCGCGAGATCGACCGCGACCGCCGTCACGAGCGCGTGCTCATTCCCAAGACGTTGCTGGCCCTCGCGGTCATCGCCGTGCTCGTCGTGATCAGGCAGCTGTTCTTCGCATGAACGTGATCATTCCCGCGATCGCACGGGCGAGGATTCTCGTCGTCGATGACAGCGAAGACCAGCGCACGCTGCTGACGCGCTACTTCGAGCGTGCCGGCTGCGATGTCGTCGCCGTCGGCAGCGCAGAGGAGGCGATCCTCGCGTACAGCAGGCAGACACCAGACCTCGCCGTTATCGACCTGATGCTCCCCGGCATCTCGGGCTGGGACCTCACCGCGAAGCTCAAGGCGGAGCGCCCCGAGTGCGCGATCGCCATCACCTCAGTGCTCGACACTGCGGACTACCCAGAGGCCGAGGCAGCGCTGCCGAAGCCGTTCACCGGGGCACAGGTGCGGCGCGTACTGCGCGACCATGTGCCGGGATGGAGTGCACCATGACAGGAAGTACACAGACCACGGTCGTGATCGCGGATGACGACGCCGACATCCGCGCGCTCGTCGCCATCGCGGTCGACCGCGCCGGCTTCGAGCTGGTCGCCACGGCCGAGGATGGCACACAGGCCTACGCCGCCATCCTCGAGCACCGTCCCGACCTGGTCGTTCTCGACGTCTCGATGCCCGGCATGACAGGGCTCGAGGTCAGCAGGCTGGTGCGCAGCGACATCGCGCTCGACTCCACCATGATCGTGATGCTGTCTGCCGCCGTAGACCAGCAGTCGCGAGACGCCGGCTTCGAGGCGGGCGCGTCGCACTTCCTCTCGAAACCGTTCAGCCCGCGCGAGCTCGCCAGCCGGCTCTCCGACCTGATGCCGGCGTCGTAATGAGACGGCTCTGGGAGATCGTGATGGGCAGGCTGTCCGTCGACCGGCCGTCGCCGGCGCTCAAGCAGCTGCCTACCACCGTTGCGTTCGCCGCGGCGACCATCACGGCCATCCTGGTGCCCTCGATCCTCATCACGAGTCCGTACGCGGTCATCGTGGGGGCGGTCTTCATGACCATCGCCACTCTTGTGGCGGTGGGTTTCACCCGGCAGGTGAAATACGACCGCTGGTGGGCACTCATGGTGCCGGGCCTGTCGCTCACCGCGATCGCCTTCCTGCGCGTCGGCACCGGTGGCAACACGTCGTTGTTCGGCGCGCTCATCATCCTGCCGGTGGTGTGGATCGCGACCGAGAAGGGCCGGCGCTGGGTCGTGGTGTCGATCGTCGGCACCTCGGCCGCGCTGATGCTGCCGTATGTGGTCAACTGGCGAGCGCCCGCCGATCCGTCCGAATGGCTGAGGGGCATCGTCAGCCCGGTCGTGTTCGGCATCGCGGCCGCGATCATCAACGAGATGTCCCGGCAGGGACGAAAGCAGTATGTCGCCATCCGCGACCTGGCCCGACAGCGCGAGAACCTGCTCGACGAGTCCATGGCGGCCGCGCAGGCGCTCGCCACCAACGAGGTGCGTCTTCGTGCTGCCGATCGCCTCACGCGAAGCGTGCTGGATGCCGTGACCGAGCAGGCGGTGATCGGAACGGATCTCACCGGCCTGATCGACGTGTGGAACCCGGGCGCCTCGGTCATGCTCGGCCTCGCCCCCGACGAGACGCAGGGAAAGCGCTACATGTTCGAGTTCCATCGCGACGAGGAGCTCGAGGCTCGCGCGAAGGAGCTCAACTATCCTCCGGGGGCCACCGTGCTGAACCCCGGTTTCTCCGCTCTGGTCGAGTCCGCCCGGCTCGGCCGGGCCGAGGTGCGTGACTGGACCTACGTGCGAGCCGACGGCTCGGAACTCAGCGTCTCCGTCGCGGTCACCCCGCGATCCGACGAGCAGGGCGTCACCATCGGGTACATCTTCGTCGCGACCGATGTCACCCAGGCGCTTGAGGTCTCCCGCCTCAAAGACGAGTTCGTCGGTCTCATCTCCCACGAGCTGCGCACGCCGCTCTCATCGATCCTCGGCTACCTCGAACTCATGCGCGACGACGAGGAGTCGCCGCTCTCCGCCGAGCAGGTGCAGTACCTCGGCGTGGCCGAGCGCAACGCTCACCGTCTCCTGCGGTTGGTCGGCGACCTGCTGTTCACCGCCCAGGTTTCGTCCGGCCGATTCCCACTCGATGTGAGCCTGGTCGCCCTGGGGGATGTCGTGAAGTCCTCGGTGGAGTCCGCCCGGCCGGTCGCCGCCGCCGGCGGCGTCGAGCTGGTGCTCAAGTCCGGTGCGAAGTCGATCGTCGTGCGTGGCGACGCCATCCGGCTCGGTCAGGCCTGCGACAACCTCATCTCCAACGCCATCAAGTTCACCCCACGCGGCGGAACGGTGACGGTGACCGTCGGCACCAGCACGGATGACGCGATCATCACCGTCCGCGACACCGGGATGGGAATTCCGGCTTCTGAACTCGACCAGCTTTACGCGCGGTTCTTCCGGGCATCCACCGCGACCCGCAACGCGGTGCCCGGCGTCGGGCTCGGGCTCACCATCACGAAGGCGATCGTCACCGCACACGAGGGCGAACTCGATGTCGAGTCGGAGGAGGGCGTCGGTACGGCATTCAGCCTCTCGCTGCCGCTTCCGAGCAAGCTCGCCGCGTAGTGTTTGTGCCGGTGGTCATGGTCGTGGGGTGGGTTGGGTGTTTCAGCGGTCGCGTGCCAATGGCTCAGCGAGCAGTCGCTTTTCGCGTAGGCGTTTGGGGGTAACCCGCTCTTATCGGGTGTGCTGGACAGAGGCCAGATTCACAGCGTCGCGGTGCGGGTCACGATGCGGGCACCCTATCGGGGGACAGGGTGCCCGACTTTTTCTCGTTCAGGGATGATGCGCCCTGTTTCTTCGTCCGACCTCCGTCGGTGTCGTTCCGCGGAGGGTCCCTAGGACTTGACGGCTTCGTCCCAGGTGTTTCCCGCCTGCAGGGCGGCAGCGTTGCACGGGCTGCGCGGTCGGGCTTGGGTTAGTTTGCGGGCTATCCGGGTTATTTCGAGGGTTAACTCTCGGCCCCTGGAACTCGACACTTCGCGTGGGTGCGGTCGACCTGACACTGTTTCTTCAGCGCGGATTCTCCGCGATGGGTGCGTCTTGCATGGAGCGGGCGTCGTTCCCGAGCTGTGACAGCTCTTCCTGTTCACCAATCACGCCATGCCTTTTTGTCGTTCTTGCGTAAGGGAATCGTGGCTGGGCGCTCTTTTTTCCGTCGGGCGAACATTCGCCGGTCATGGTCAGGGGGTCGGATGTTGTTTCGGGCGTTGTCTGCTGTTGCGGCAGGCATTGTGGTGGTTATCGGTCTGCTGGGGACACCAGCGGTGGCGGTTGCGGCGTCGCCGACAGCGTCGACTGGCTCGTGCCTGGAGCAGCCTTCGACGTCGTCGTGCGATAGCGATCACGACGGCATCCCTGATGTCATCGAGGTCAAGGTGTGCGGCACTGGGACCTGCGCGACCGGTCGCGGGGACCGCGATCACGACGGGATCGCGGATTGGGTCGAGGTTGAGGCATGCGGCACGGCGACCTGCGCGAACCCGGCGACCGATATCGACGGTGACGGCATTCCGGACTATGCGGAGATATTGACCTGCGGTTCCGCGGTGTGTGCGGGTGGCCGTGAGGACGCGGACGGCGATGGAATTCCGGACTGGGTAGAGTTCGTGATCTGCGGTAACAGGTCGTGTGCAAACGGGTCTGAGGACTACGACAACGATGGTGTTTCTGACGCGAAAGAGCTCGCGGCCTGTCTGATCCGTTTCGACGTCACGGGTCCCGCGGTGTTCAGCGGGTTCCCGTTTCAGGTCACCAAGGTGCCCGGTGGGGGTATTCGGGTGGTCGTGGTGTGGTGGCCGTTGATCGTGGGCGCTCTTCTTGCACTCGCCGGTCTGGTATTCGCGTTCATCGTGATTCTGCGTCGTCGTCGCGCGGCTGAGGATCCCGTGGACCCGGCAGCGCCGATCGGGGATATCGACGAACTTCTGGGTGTCGACAAATGAGGGCCCAGTTCAGGGTTGCCGCCGCCGTTGCGGTTTCGGCTCTCGTGGTGGGTGTGGGGGCGACTCCGGCGTGGGCGTCTGAGGCGCAGAAAAGCGCGTGGGCTCTCGCCGCGGCGACGACCGCTGCCGCGGAGGCCGCCGCGGCGCGCACCCAACTGACTACAGATCCAACTCCAACACCGACACCGACACCGACTCCTGGCACGACCGGCACGGCAACACCGAGCACGACGGCTGTGCCCGATCCGGTGACGACCGCGCCCGCGCTGCCGCCGATAGGGTCTGGCACCGTCGTGCCGGACAGCTCGTCGGTAGTGAAATCGGCAAGCGCCGGGGTGTCGTTGGGGTTCTCCGGCCACAAGATATCCCGAAAACTGGCGACGACGATCGCTGCGCTGCCGGATGCTGTCACCAACTCGATCGTCTCGGAAACCTCCGCACAGGTGTTGACGACCCCGTTCGTGGTGTCCGCGGTGACCCCTGATGGCGGGCAGGTGACGTCGTTCCCGGCGGACCCGACCATCAAGACGGTGAAGAACGGTCCTGATCTGGTGACCAGTGTCACACCGGGTGTCGCGTTGAGTGTTGCGGTTCCGGCGGCAGCGCTGGCATCCGTGGACCCGTCGACGGTGCGGATCGTGACCCGCGAGTCGGCGACGGACCCGTGGGTCGAACTCCCCTCTTACTACGACACGACCACGGGGACGGTGAAGGGGGAGTCGGATCACCTTTCCCAGTTCGCCGTGATCGGCACACCGTTCGTCGTCCCCGCAGGCCCCAGCATCGTGCTCGACCCTGACGACGACCTCGCCCACACCACGGGCCCGGGAGGTCCCGCGACAGAGCTGCCATACAGCGTCGCTTTGGCGAACCAGTTGGCAACCGAGCTGAAGACACTGTGCAACGCAACGGTCACGGTCACCCGCCCGGTCGCGTCCCCGGCGTTCCTGTCCCGGTCGATCCGCGCCGGTATCGCGCAGGCAGCGAACCCCGATGTGACGCTCACCGTCGCGTTCGATGCGCTGATCGGCTCACCCTGGGGTTCCGCGGGGGATGGCGGGTCGAAAACCTACACCCGCGGCGGTACGGCCGACGATGCGCTCACCACCTCGCTGGTGACCCAGCTCCCTAGCTACACCGGGCGCCCATCAAGAGCATCGACCGAAGCCGGCCTGCCCTACCCGCAGCTCGGTTCCCTGCCGGGCGCTGTCGCCCACCTGGAAACCCTCTACCTCGACCACAACTACGACCGCCCCGTGATCGACAACGGCTTCTCCTCCATCGTCGACGGCGTCGCCACCGGCATCGGCACTTACCTCAACGGGGCAGGGTTCAACTGTGTCGACCCGGTGACCGGCGGCTGGCCCACACCACCAGACACGGCGACGCTCGCGTCGTGGAAGGCGCTGGGGTTCCACAACTACGAAACGTACGGCGGTGACCCGGTCTCCTATTCCACCGGGAACCTGCTCGAGGCGCTGCCGCTGTTCGACGTGAAGGGCACCGGCAAGGCCGCGCTGTCATTGGCGTTGAACTACAACTCGCAGGATGGCCGAGAGTCGCAGGTCGGCACCGGGTGGTCGTTCGGCATTGGCGCACGCGCGCAGCGGTTCATCGACGGGTCGGTGCTCATTGTGCAAGGTGATGGGGCCTCCGACCTCTATCAACCTGACGGCTCCGGTGGGTACACCTCCCCGGTCAATACGCACTCGACCCTCGCTGAGGCCGGGTCTGGCCGGCTGGCGCTGACGGATGCGGCGGGAACCGTTTCGGTGTTCGACGCGTCGAACATCGACGGCATCGGCAACCTGATCTCCGTCACCGACCTCACCAGCAACGGGTACACCCTCGCCTACGGCGCGCCGGTGCTGAATGTGTCACGGTTCACCCCGCTGGCGTCGATCACGACGAGCAATGGGCAAACCATCGCCGTCACCACCGATGCGACGGGTCACATCACTGGCCTGACCGAACCGGACGGCCGGGTCTGGGGTCTCGGCTACTCGGCTGCTGGGGACATGACTTCCCTCACAGCGCCGGATGGCGGGGTGAAGTCGTTCACCTACGACAGCACTCACGAGCTGTTGACCGCGACCGATCCGACCGGGGTCGTGTACCTGATCAACCAGTACGACAGCAGCAGCAGGATCGTGAAGCAGTGGGACGCGGATGGCAATGAGCGCGACTTCGAATACCACACGGCCACCGATGGCAACGGAACCACCACCTATACGAACAACCTCGGTCAGCCCACGGAGGTGAAGTGGGATGCGGAGCATCGCATAACTTCTCTGACCGACCCCGCCGGAGCTGTGCAGAAGTGGACGTACAACTCCGCCGGCGAGACGACGAGTCATACGGACCAAAACGGCAACACGACCACCTACGGCTATGACGCCGCCGGCAACCTCACCCGGCAGGTGAACCCGGGCGGAGCGGTCACCACTCACACGTATTCCTCTACCGGGGTGCTCACCTCCACCACCGACGAGGGCGGCCCCGGCGGCGCAGCTCGCACGACGACCTACGACGTGAACGCGGCAGGTCTCGTCACAGCGGCCCACCTGCCGGACGGCTCAACGGCCACCCTCACCTACGCACCGGACGGCGCTGTCACCTCCACCACCGACCAGGCCGGCAACACCAGCGATTTCGCGTATGACAGTCGCGGCAATCTCACCCAGGTCACCGACCCGCTCGGCCAGAAGACCGTCTCGACGTACGACAACGCGAACCGCCTGCTGTCGACCACCGACCCGTCCGGGGCTAGGACCACGTTCCAGTGGGATTCCGCCGACCGGCTCGTTCAGACCGTCAACGCGAACGGTGCCGCAACGAGCTACACCTATGACGGCAACGACCATGTCATTACGTCCACCGATGCCCTCGGCGGCGTCACCAAGTACACCTGGGATGATCTCTTCCACCTCACCTCGGTGACGGCCCCGAACGGGGGCGTCACCCGATACACGTATGACGTCGAAGACAACCTGACGAAGATCGTCGACCCGACCGGTGCGACCACAAAACTGTCCCTTAACGCGGAAGGTCGGCCGACGACGGTCACCGACCCGGATGGCAACAAGTGGCTGTCGGCCTATGACGCCACCGGCAACCTCCTCGCCGCCACCGACCCCACCGGTGCGGTCACCCACTACGTGTATGACGTGAACGGGTTGCGGACGAAGACGATCGATCCGACCGGTGCCGTTACGACGACTGCATACGACCAGGTGGGCCGGCCCACCACCGTCACCGACGCCGTCGGCGACACCACCAGTACTGACTACATGGCGCTCGACCAGGCGGCGTCGACCACCGACCCGACCGGAGCATCCACGTCGTATCGGTATGACGCTGTGGGCAATGAGACGACGGTGGTGGATCGGCGTGGGCAGACGTGGGCACAAGCCTACGATGCCGACGGGCGCGTGACATCCCAAACAGACCCGAACGGGTCGACCACCCGGTACAGCTACAACACGACCGCCCGCACTGTCACGACCACGAATGCCCTCGGCGATGTGAGCGTCACCGCATATGACCCACTCGGCAAAGTGATCGCGCAAACCAACCCGCTCGGTGTGGTATCCACCGCCACCTACGACGCGTTGGGGCGGGCCACGAAAACGGTGAACGCGGATGGCGCAGCGACCTCCGCAACCTACGACAGCGTGGGCAACCTCACGTCACTGACCAACCCGCTCGGCGCAACCACCAGCTACGCGTACGACCTCGATGCGCACGTGACAAGCAGCACCAACCCGCTCGGCGTGGTGACGAAGTACGCCTATGACCCGGCAGGCAACCTCTCCTCCCTCATTCAGGGATATGACCCGACCGCAGCATCCCCGGCGGCAACAGACGTGAACGCCACCGCCCGGTATAGCTACACGGCCACGGGCAAGTTGGCTTCCACGACGGATGCGAACGGGCACACGACGAGCTACGGGTACGACTCTCGCGGGTTGGCGACCTCGACCACGAACCCGTTGGGGATCGTGTCGACCACCAGCTACGACGCGCTCGGCCGCGCCACGGCATCGACCGACGGCAACGAGGCCACGACCACGACGTCGTACGACTCCAGGTCCGATGTCACGGCGGTGTCGTACCCGGATGGGATGAAGGTCGGCTACCGGTACGACAGTGAGCAGAATCCGATCCTGATGACGGATGCTGTCGGCACGACCGGGTGGACGTACGACCCGGCCGGGCAGCAACTCACCCAGACGGATCCGAATGGGGTCACCACCAAGACTGGGTATGACGCTGCCGGGAACGCTACCTCGACCACCGTCAGCGGTCAGAGAACAGCGTCCACGTTCGACGCCGCGGGGCAGCAAACCAGCACCACCAGCCCATGGGGTTCCCTCACCTACACTTACGACCCGGCCGGGCAACTGACCGCCGAGAACCGCTCCAATGGGGTGAACACCAGTTACAGCTACGACCTCGCCGGGCAGGTGACGAACATCACCCACCAGACCCCGGCCACCGGAACCCTTCCGACCTCGTCCGCGTCGACGGTGGCGAAGTGGGACGGGTCCCAGTTCCTGGACAGCTCCACCCCAGTCTGTTCGACGAAGAACCCGGTCGCCGGATACCTCGCCAACCGCACAGTCCCCGGCACTGCGATCTCCGGCTGTGAACCGACCAGCACGTACCTTGCCGGGGCGGAACTTCCAGCCCTGAAGTCCCCCCTTCCGGCCGGGCAGGCGTTGTCGTACGACTACACGTATGACGCGGCGGGGAATGTGACATCGCAAACCCAGACCACCGGCACCAAATCGACACTCACGACCGCGTACGCGTACGACGACCTGAACCGTCTCACCGGGTCGGCGACGACAACGGGCACCACGAACCAGTACACCTATGACCAGGTCGGTAACCGCACCAGCTGGGCCACGAACGCGGCACCGGACACGGGCAAGAAGCTGACGGTCACGGCGTCGTTCGATGCGGCGAATGAGCTCACGACCCAGACGGAGTCTCGCGCGTCGGGTGCGACGACGGTGTCGGACAGTTACGACGGTGCTGGCAACCGGATGAAGCAAACGGACACTGGTGCGACCCGGTCAACCACCAGCTACACGTACACGGGTGCGGGGCAGTTGAGAACGGTGGCGAAGGGGTCGAGTTCGACCAGGTATGCGTATGACGGGTTGGGTCGCAACCTGACCACGACAACGAAGTCGTCTGCGGGTACCGCGACCACGTTCACCAGCTACACCGGTACGGATGCGGTGGAGACCACCACGAACGGTGTCGCGTCGATCCTGGTGCGCGACCCGCTCGATCAGGTGGCCCTGCAATCCGCCGCGCCGGGCGGCACAAGTAGTGGTCCGGCGTGGGATTTGCAGGACCGGCTCGGGTCGACGACTGCGCAAACGAACCCGTCCGGTGCGGTTACCGACCTTGCCTCGTATAGCGACTTCGGCATCCCGGTCTATGCAACAACGGGTTTCTCGGCTGCGACCGGGTATACCGGAGTGGCCAGCAACCCGACCACCGGGCTGACCAGTTTCCACGCCCGCACCTACGACCCGCAGGCCGCGACGTGGCTGTCTTCCGATCCGACCGGTGGCACGGTCACCGATCCGGGGTCGCAGAACCACTACGGGTACGCCGGAAGCAACCCGACGACGTTCATTGACCATCTCGGGTACAACGTTGCCAGCCCCTTCCTCGATGGCGGCGCGGTGGCGTCGACCGGGTGGCAGCACATGTCAGCGGACAGTCTCGAACGCGAAGTGAACCGCAACCCCACCGGCGCGGCAGCGACCGCCGCCAAAACCGCCAGTGCCGCATCGAAGGTGACCAAGAGGCATAAGGCACAGCCGGCGACGATCAACGGGGTGTGTGGTGGTTATCTCAGTTACGACCAGGGCATCTGCACCACAGCGCAGCTCAAGAGCGACGCGGCGAACAAAGCAGCACAAGCGGCCCAGGACGCCAAGCTGGCACTTCAGCAAGCGAAACAAGACGCTCTGCTGGCCCAAGTGATCGCGAACGCCCGGGCGAAGATGCAACCTTGGCAGCGCTGGCTCGACACGTGGGTTGTTGGTCCTACATCGACCGTGAACGACTTCGTCGCGGCGGGCGACCCACTGCTTGGTAGCGTCGTTGGTGGGGCGACTCTTGAAAGAGCTGCGGACGACGACATCAGCGTAGAGTCCATGGTCGCTCGGCCGTCCACTAGCGAAACAAGCGTTGTCTATCCACCTAACAGAGGTTTCGCTGATGAGCCAGTCGCCCAGACACTCGCTCCAGGAACGCTTATCGATCGCTTCGGACACGACGGCGGAACGTTTGTTTCTCCAGCTGGGACTCCCTGGCCTGCCCGATCGTTGCCCGACTCCTCGCTGACAGCTCCGTATCGGCTTCTCGAAGTAGTCAATCCAATCGAAGTTCAAGCGGGAACAGTGGCACCATGGTTTGGCCAACCCGGAGGTGGAATCCAGTTCGAATTGCCGACCTCCGTGCACGACCAAATCTCAATCGGAAATCTAAGAGCGGTTACTCAATGAAACAGATAGATGCGCAGGAAAAGCTAGACGTGGCCGGGGTTGACCCTCGTTCCTACTCGATGGGAACGTTACCGAAGGATGAAAGCTATGTGGTCGAACAGTCCGCCGGCGGTTGGGCGGTGTACTACAGCGAACGTGGTCTGCGAACAGAGCTGAGAGAGTTCCTCGATGAAGAGGCGGCTCTCGATGCTTTCGTGACGGCGGTATTGAGTGACCCGACAACGCGCATCAATTTCGGGCTTCCCAAGCCGGATTGACGTTGTTGGTGCGCCTCTGTGTGGTGACGTCTCGCTGATCTGATCGCGACAGCGAAGTCGTCTGCGGGTACCACGGTCAGCCGCGATAGTTACAGCGGGTTGGATGTGGTGGAGACGACCACGAGCGGGGTCGCGTCGATCCTGGTGCGCGACCCGCTCGATCAGGTGGCCCTGCAATCCGCCGCGCCGGGCGGCACAAGTAGTGGTCCGGCGTGGGATTTGCAGGACCGGCTCGGGTCGACGACTGCGCAAACGAACCCGTCCGGTGCGGTTACCGACCTTGCCTCGTATAGCGACTTCGGCATCCCGGTCTATGCAACAACGGGTTTCTCGGCTGCGACCGGGTATACCGGAGTGGCCAGCAACCCGACCACCGGGCTGACCAGTTTCCACGCCCGCACCTACGACCCGCAGGCCGCGACGTGGCTGTCTTCCGATCCGACCGGTGGCACGGTCACCGATCCGGGGTCGCAGAACCACTACGGGTACGCCGGAAGCAACCCGACGACGTTCATTGACCATCTCGGGTACAACGTTGCCAGCCCCTTCCTCGATGGCGGCGCGGTGGCGTCGACCGGGTGGCAGCACATGTCAGCGGACAGTCTCGAACGCGAAGTGAACCGCAACCCCACCGGCGCGGCAGCGACCGCCGCCAAAACCGCCAGCAACGCATCGAGCGTGACCAAGAGGCATAAGGCAAAGCTCGATCCAGAGGCTTCTGCTGGATTCTTCGGGTACTCCTACGATCTGAAGGAACGCATAGGCTCGACCGCGATCTACGGCTCTCCGCAGTCTGCCGCCGAGGTATTTAGAGCGGAGCCTCAAAGAATATTGACCTGTCCCGGGTTTTCGGGACGTTTTGTTTGTGTTGATCATGCCGCGGCGGATGTCGCGGTGTGAAGGTTTTCGAACTCGATGGGGCTGAGATATCCGATCGCGGAGTGGCGTCGACGGGGGTTGTAGAACGCTTCGATCCATTCGAACATCGCGTTCGCCAACTCCGCCCGGGTGGTCCAGGTTCGACGGTCGAGGAGTTCGATCTGCATCGAGCCGAAGAACGATTCCATGAGTGCGTTGTCGTAAGCGGACGCGACTTTACCCATCGATCCCATGAGACCGGCTTCACGCAAGCGGGTGCCGAACAGCCAGGAGGTGAACTGGGCTCCTCGATCGGAGTGGACCACCGTGCCGACGGGTTTGCGTCGCCAGCGGGCCATGTCGATTGCGTCGACCACGAGCTCAGTCCTCAGGTGATCGGCGATCGACCAGCCAACGCAGCGGCGGGAGAACACGTCGACGACAGCGGCGCAGTAGAGCCAACCCTCACCGGTGCGGTGTTGAGTGATGTCGGTGACCCAGAGCTTGTCTGGCGCGTCGGCGACGAACACTCGTTTCACACGGTCCTCGAACACGGCCGGCAGTCGACCAACACCGCCTCGACGCCATCTGCGGTGGTGAACGCCCTGCAGCCCCGCCAAGCGCATCAGACGTTCAACCCGGCCGTGACCGACCCGCAACCGGCGGCCGAGGACCAGTTCGGCGTGAACCCGGCGGACCCCATAGGTTCCCCGGGCGAGTTGGTGAAGGTCACGAATCGTGTCGATCAGATGAGCATCATCGACATCACGGCGAGAGGGCCGTCGAGATCGCCACTCGTAATACCCCGACGTCGACACCTTCAGCACCCGGCAGATCACCGCGACAGGGAACCCGTCGCAGCTGAGCTCATGGACCCGCCGGAACCCTATTTTGGGAGCACGTTCTCCCGGGCAAAATACGCGCTCGCTCGCTTCAGGATCTCAATCTCCATCGCAAGCACCCGGTTCTCGCGCCGCAACCGAACCAACTCGGCACGCTCATCACGGGTGACCCCGACAGCCGTCCCCTCCTCGACATCGGACTGCGCCATCCACCGACGCAACCCCGACTCGCTGACTCCGAGATCCTTCGCGATCTCAGCAACCGGCTTCTGACCCGATCGGGCCAACTCCACCGCACGACGACGGAACTCCTCAGGCTTCGCAGCAGGCATCTTCCAGACTCCTTCCGGGACGATCATCGCCCCAACTCAGGTGTCCGGAAAACCCGGGACAGGTCA
>JAZJYU010000195.1:0-2537 GCA_040390225.1 Actinomycetota bacterium
GTCGATCTTCAGCTGCACGTCGGCGACACCGGGTGCCGCGGCAACCCGGTCGAGCTGCGCCAGATAGCTGACCCCGAGGCTCACCCCCGCAGCGATCGCGGCGTCGAAGGACGCTCCGGGATCGTGCAGCCAGGCCAGGATCGGGAGGCGGATGCCGGCCTCCCGCAGCTCGAGCGCCTCCTCGATGGAGACCACCCCGAGCCAGTCGGCGCCGGACTGCTCGGCAGTGCGCGCGACGGGGACGGCGCCGTGACCGTAGCCGCGGGATTTCACCACCACCATTTTCAGGCCGGGGCCGGTCGCCTCGCGGAGGGTGGCGATGTTGTGCGCGATCGCGCCCAGGTCGACGCGGGCCTCGCGAAACGGACGGGGCGTCATCCGTCGCCCTCGGCCACCACGTAGGCGATGGCTACGCCGGCATCGTGACTCATCGAGAGGTGGATGCGGGTGATACCGCGGCCGGCGACGATGCCAGCAAGCGCGTTGTAGACCTCGAAGGTCGGATTGCGCAGATGATCCGAAACCACCGCCATGTCATGCCAGCGCACGCCCGCCGAATCGCCCAGCGCCTTGATCAGCGCCTCCTTTGCGGCGAATCGGGCGGCCATCGACGGGATCGGTCGCCGTTCTCCGTCCATCATCTGTTCGCTCTCGGCGAACAGGCGGGTCATCACCCCAGGCGTGCGCGCCACCGACCTCTCGAACCGCTCGAGGTCGACGACATCGACGCCGATGCCGACTATCACTACTCGACCGTGACGGACTTGGCCAGATTGCGCGGCTGGTCGACGTCGAGACCCTTCGCCGAGGCGAGCTCCATCGCGAAGATGTGCAGCGGCGCCACCGCGAGGATCGGCTCGAACAGCGTGGAGGCGAGCGGGATGCGGATCACGGTGTCTGTGAACGGCAGCACCGCGACATCCCCCTCCTCGGCGATGGCGAGGATACGGGCGCCGCGCGCACGGATCTCCTGAATGTTCGACACCACCTTCGGATGCAGCGTGTTCTCGCCCCGCGGACTCGGCACGATCACGAAGACCGGCTGCCCCGGCTCGATGAGCGCGATCGGGCCGTGCTTCAGCTCGCCTGCGGCGAACCCTTCGGAGTGGATGTACGCCACCTCCTTGAGCTTCAGCGCGCCCTCGAGTGCGATCGGGTAGCCGGCGTGGCGGCCGAGGAAGATCACCGAGCGGGTGTCGGTCATCCATCCGGCGAGCTGCTTGATCGAGTCGCCCTGCTCGAGCACCTCCTGCAGCTGATCGGGCAGTGCCGCGAGTTCGCGGGTGAGGCCGGCGATCTCGTCGGCGGTGAGGGTGCCCCGAACACTCGCGAGGTGCAATGCGAACAGGTAGATCGCCACCACCTGGGCCACGAAGGCCTTGGTCGAGGCGACCGCGACCTCAGGCCCCGCGTGCGTGTACAGCACGGCGTCGGACTCGCGCGGAATGGTCGAGCCCTGGGTGTTGCAGATCGAGAGGGTGCGGGCGCCCAGCACCTTCGCGTACTTCACGGCCATGAGGGTGTCCATCGTCTCGCCGGACTGACTGATCGAGACGACGAGGCTGTGCTCGTCGATCACCGGGTCGCGGTAGCGGAACTCGTGCGAGAGTTCGACATCCACCGGGATCTTCGCCCACTTCTCGATCGCGTACTTGGCGAGCATGGCGGAGTACGCGGCGGTTCCGCAGCCGATCACGACGATGCGGTTGATGTCGTTCAGGATGTCGGGCCCGAGCGCCTCGAGCTCCGGGAGCTTCACCGCGCCGTCCGTGATCCGCCCGATGAGCGTGTTCGCGACGGCCATCGGCTCCTCGCTGATCTCCTTCGCCATGAAGCTCGACCAGCCGCCCTTCTCGGCGGCGGACGCGTCCCATGCCACCTCGAACTCGCGGGTCTCGACCGGGTTGCCGTCGAAGTCCGTGACGATCACCGAGTCGGGGGTGATGGTGACGACCTCGTCCTGCCCGATCTCCATCGCGCGATGGGTGTGCTCGACGAATGCGGCCACGTCGGAGCCCAGGAAGTTCTCGCCGTCGCCCAGCCCGATCACGAGCGGTGAGTTGCGGCGGGCGCCGACGACGACCCCGGGTACGTCCCGGTGCAGCACCAGCAGCGTGAAGGCCCCGTGAAGGCGCTTGACGACGTTGCGAAGCGCGAGCGGCAGGTCCTTGGTCTTTTGGAACTCCAGGCCGACCAGCAGCGCCGCCACCTCGGTGTCCGTCTCGCTGGTGAAGACGGTCTCCGGGTGGTCGAGGAGCAGTTGCGCCTTGAGCTCGGCGAAGTTCTCGATGATGCCGTTGTGGATGAGTGCCAGCTTGCCGTCATCTCCGAGGTGCGGGTGGGCGTTCTCATCATTCGGTCCGCCGTGGGTGGCCCAGCGGGTGTGTCCGATACCGGTGGATCCGTTGTTCAGGTGCGCGGCATCCAGGTCGTCGACCAGCACCTGGAGCTTGCCGGCGCGTTTACGGGTGTGGAGTTCGCCCTCGGAGTCGATCACCGCGATCCCGGCGGAGTCGTATCCGCGGTATTCGAGTCGC
>JAZJYU010000195.1:2547-14275 GCA_040390225.1 Actinomycetota bacterium
CTTCAGACCCCCGAGCAAGACCTCGATGCTCTGATTCGACCCGACGTATCCCACGATTCCACACATAGGGAGGATTTTAGCCTGCTGCCGGACCGGTATTCTGGTGGCCTATGTCTGAGCACGGCCCTGGGCACTCGACGAGCGGCGGCCACACCTCTCCCTTCGTGGAGATCGCCCGAGCCGACTGGGCAGCGCTCGCGCCCACGACCGAGCTGCCGCTGACGCCCACCGAGATCGTGGAGCTGCGCGGACTCGGCGACCGGCTCGACCTGCGGGAGGTCAGCGATGTCTACCTGCCGCTCTCCAAACTCATCAGCCTGTACGCGGTCGGCGCACGCACGCTGCAGCGCGACACCAGCCGGTTCCTCGGCCGGGAAGCGCCCGGCACCACCTTCGTGATCGGCGTTGCGGGATCGGTCGCCGTCGGAAAGTCCACCATCGCGCGCCTGCTGCGCGAGCTGCTCTCTCGCTGGGAGGACACCCCGCGAGTCGAGCTGGTGACGACCGACGGATTCCTGCTGCCGAACGCTGAGCTCGAACGGCGCGGCATCATGTCGCGCAAGGGCTTCCCCGAGTCATACGACCGGCGCGCGCTGCTGCGCTTCGTCACCAAGGTGAAGAGCGGCGCGACCGAGGTGCGAGCACCGTTCTATTCGCACCTGAGCTACGACATAATGCGCGACGCGGAGATCGTGGTGCGGCGCCCGGACATCCTCATCGTCGAGGGGCTCAACGTGCTGCAGCCGCCAGAGGCAGGCCGCGGGCTGGCTGTCAGCGACCTGTTCGATTTCACGATCTATGTGGATGCCCGCACCGGCGACATCGCGAAGTGGTACGAGGATCGGTTCCTCGCCCTGCGCGAGGGGGCCTTCACCAACCCGAAGTCCTACTTCCACCGCTTCGCATCACTCAGCCTCGACGAGGCGAAGGCGCTTGCTCACGACTTCGGGTATGAGATCAACGAGCCGAACCTCATCCAGAACGTGCTCCCGACGCGATCGCGCGCCGATCTGGTGCTGCGCAAGGGCGCGGACCACGCGGTCACCAGCGTGCTGCTGCGCAAGCTGTAGCCTCGGCACGATCAGCCCCGGTTGAACGCCGAGCCGGTCTCACTGAGGTATGCGCCCTTCGGCGAGTACTGCACGAACGCCTCGTGATAGGCGTCCTCGACGTTCACGTTGATGGTGGGGGCCTGCCCGACCTTCGCGTCAAGCGGCTGCATCACCGACACGTGGAGTGTGGTCGGGCTGGTGATCTTCGCCCGCCGCTCGGTTTCCTTTATGAGCCTCGGGATGACCCGGAAGTCGACCGTCCTTCCATCGAACACGGCGGCCTGGGTGTCTTCCGGCTGGATCAGCTCCGGCCCGAGACGCTCGGCCCGGCCGTAGCGATACTGGTAGTCGTCGGTGGTGTGAGCGCCGGGCCTGGTCGGCGCCTCGGCGATCACGTAGCTGTCGTAGAAGTCCACGTCGATAAGGTCATGGTTACCGACGACCGTCGCGATCTGGTCGATCACATGCTGCTGGTACGCACCGGTCAGCAGGCTCTGGTTCGTCCCGATCCGGGCGAACGATCCGAAGGACGGGATGAGGGTCACGACGGCCGAGATCACGACCAGAGACCCCGCGATGACGGTTCTCGACCGACCCGAGATCTTTCTCTGCGTAGTGCCGGCCGCGCGCGTCATCGAGATCGTCGCGAAGGCGACGAAGCACAGCACCGTCACGCTGAGCGCAACCGCCCAGACGAGCGTGTACCGCCAGTCGCCCGTCACGATCGCGCCGATGATGCCGCCGGCCATGACGCCGAACGAGACGAGTCCTGCTATCGGGAGAAGAATCATGCGGCCAGAGTAGGGGTGATCCGCCCCGCCGCGCCTGGGCAGAAAGTACTCAGTCGAGCGCGAGTTCGCTGCGCACGACCGCGGCGAGCGAATCGGCGATGAGTTGCGCCGTCTCCTGCTTCTCGGCCTCGACCATTACGCGAATCATCGGCTCCGTGCCTGACGGCCGCAGCAGCACGCGGCCGGTCTGCCCGAGCTCGGCCTCCGAAGCCACGACGGCCGCCGCGATTGCAGGGTTGCCGCCCAGCCCATGGTGGTTCACACCGCGCACGTTGACCAGTACCTGCGGGAAGACCGTCATCACCGAGGCGAGTTCCGCGAGCGACTTGCCGGTGCGCGCCATCTCGCCCACCAGCTGGAGGCCGGTGAGGATGCCGTCGCCGGTGGTGGCGTGCTGGGTCATGATCACGTGGCCGGACTGCTCACCACCGAGGCTCAGGCCCCTCCCGGTGAGCGCTTCGAGCACGTAGCGGTCGCCGACCGCCGTCTGCAGCAGAGTGATGCCGTGTTCTGCCATGGCGACGCTGAGCCCGAGGTTGCTCATCACGGTCGCCACGAGTGTGTCGTGCGCGAGCAGACCGCGCTTCTTCATCGAGATGGCCAGAACGGCCATGATCTGGTCGCCATCCACGACGCGGCCGAGATGATCCACCGCGAGGCAACGGTCCGCGTCGCCGTCGTGCGCGATGCCGACATCGGCACCGGCTTCGACGACAGCCTTGGACAGGATGTCGAGGTGGGTCGAGCCGACCCCATCGTTGATGTTGTAGCCGTCGGGCTCGGCACCGATCACGGTCACGGTCGCGCCGGCATCCGTGAACACCTCCGGCGAGATGCCGGAGGCGGCGCCGTTCGCGCAGTCGAGCACCACGTGGATGCCGTCGAGCCTCACGTCGAGAGTCGACAGCAGGTGCACAACGTAGCGGTCTTCCGCGTCGGCGAAGCGGCGGATGTGACCGACCTCCACGCCGGTGGGCGACAGCTTGCGTTCGGCGAGCGCGGCCTCGATGCGGTCCTCGACCACATCGGGCAGCTTCGTTCCCCCGACGGCGAAGAACTTGATGCCGTTGTCGGGCGCGGGGTTGTGGGACGCCGAGATCATCACACCGAAATCTGCGTCGAAATCTTTCACCAGGAAGGCGAGCGCAGGAGTCGGGATCACGCCGGCGTCGTACATGTCGACGCCGGAGCTCGCGAGCCCGGCCGACACGGCCGCGCCGATGAACTCTCCCGAAACGCGCGGATCGCGAGCGATGACGGCGATCGGCCGGCGCCCGGAGGCTCGGCGGCCATCCGCCATTCTGCCCTTGCCGAGCACGACGGCGGCGGCTTGCGCGAGACCGAGCGAGAGTTCGACCGTGAGGCCGTCATTCGCCAGGCCCCGCACACCGTCAGTTCCGAATAGACGAGGCACGGCAGACCAGCCAGCGGGTTAGCGCTTGGAGAACTGGGGAGCCTTACGGGCCTTCTTGAGTCCGGCCTTCTTGCGCTCCTTGACGCGAGCATCGCGGCTGAGGAAGCCCGCCTTCTTGAGCGAGGCGCGGTTGTTCTCTTCGTCGATCTGGTTCAGCGAACGGGCGATGCCGAGACGCAGCGCGCCGGCCTGGCCGGACGGGCCGCCACCCGTGATGCGGGCGATCACGTCGTAGCTGCCGAGCAGGTCGAGCACCTTGAACGGGTCGTTGATGAGCTGCTGGTGCAGTTTGTTGGGGAAGTACTCCTCGAGGGTGCGGCCGTTCACGGTGAAGGTTCCGGAACCGGGCGCGATGCGCACGCGGGCAATGGCCTGCTTGCGACGGCCGACGGCCGCGCCGGGCACATTGAGGATGGCACGGGGCGCCTTGACGGCGACCTCGGGTGCGCTCTCGGTGGAGTATGACTCCGGGGCGGTGTCTTCTGAGTACTCTTCGATGTCTGCCATGTCAGCTAATCCTTTAAGTTCGCGTAGTTGTTGAGCGCAGTGGCCGGCGCTACTGCGCGACCTGGCCGAGGGTGTAGGTCTTGGGCTGCTGCGCAGCGTGCGGGTGCTCAGCGCCTGCGTAGACCTTGAGCTTGGTGAGCTGGGCACGGCCGATCGAGTTCTTCGGCAGCATGCCGCGCACCGCCTTCTCGACGGCGCGGGTCGGGTGCTTCTCCAGCATCTCCGAGTACGTGGTGGCGGACAGGCCTCCCGGGTAACCCGAGTGGCGGTACGCCTTCTTCTGCGCGAGCTTGGCGCCCGTGAGCGCCACCTTCTCGGCGTTGATGATGATGACGAAGTCGCCCATGTCCATGTGGGGGGCGAAGGTCGGCTTGTGCTTGCCGCGGAGCAGGGTCGCCGCGTGGCTCGCGAGGCGGCCGAGCACGATGTCGGTCGCGTCGATGATCAGCCATTCGCGCTGAACATCGTCGGGCTTGGGAGAAAAGGTGCGCGTCACAGTAGTGCTGCTTTCTTGTCGAAATGAGGCGTTCGTGAATCCCACTCCGATGGGTATTCGCGCGGGATCCGCACGAATGCTGCCGGTGGAGGGCTCAAGTTCGGGTACCGCGCAAAGCGGCGCAGGCACCAAGGGTCGAGTTTAGAGGATGCCCGACCGCCGGTCAAACCGCGTCACGTCGTGCGCGGGTCTGTTCGGCACGAACCGCCAGTTCGGAATCGTCTGGGTACCCGACCCGCAGCAGCGTCAGACCTTTCGCCGGCATCACCTTGAATGCACTGGTGCGCTGCAGCTCGTCACGCAACAGCGTCAGCCCGGAGGGCGCCAGCTTGCCTTCACCCACCGCCACGGTGGCCCCGACCAGGGCGCGCACCATGCTGTGGCAGAACGCGTCAGCCTGCACTGTCGCCACGAGCACCCCTTCGGCATCGCGCGCCCACCGGAAGTCCTGGAGGGTCCTGATCGTCGTCGCGCCTTCGCGCGGCTTGCAGTACGCCGCCCAGTCGTGAAGGCCGACGAGGCCGGACGCCGCTGCATCCATCGCGCGCAGGTCCAGCTCCGCGGGATACCAGAGCGTGCGCGCGCGCTCCAGCGGGTTGCGCGGCCCCGCGGCGTCCGCGAGGCGGTACTCGTACCGTCGCCATACGGCCGAGAAGCGGGCATCGAAACCGGCCGGCGCGTGCGTGACCGAGGTGACCCAGACGTCCGAGTCGAGGCCGGCGATGCCGTTGAGCCGGCGGGCGAGGGCGGAGGCGCCACCGGCGTCACCACGGCGCGCGAGGCTCATGAGTTGCTCTTCGGTGAGATCCACGTGCGCGACCTGTGCGAGCGCATGCACCCCGGCATCCGTCCGCCCCGCCACCGTGAGGGTCGGCGGCGGGCCCGACCGTGCGAAGACCGTCGCCAGCGCCGCCTCAAGAACTCCCTGAACGGTGCGCAGCGCCGGCTGTCTCGACCAGCCGCTGAAGCCGCTCCCGTCATACGCGATGTCGAGGCGCAGCCGGGTGGTCATGCGCAGAGTCTATTGAGCGAAGCCTGGTGTCATCGCGTGACGCTTTGACTCCGGTCGAGGTGCGGGCGCATGCTGGAAGCGGTTCGACATGACTCCCACTCCCCTACGCCCTACCGCGCACCTCGCCGGCCTCGACGGACTGCGCGCCATCGCCGTCCTCGCGGTGATCCTGTATCACCTCAGCCCCGGCGCCCTGCCGGGAGGGTTCGTCGGCGTGGATATCTTCTTCGTCATCAGTGGATTCCTCATCACTGGCCTGCTGCTCCGCGAGCGTACGGAGACCGGTCGAATCCGGCTGGGCGCGTTCTGGACGCGGCGCGCGCGGCGCCTGCTGCCGGCCCTCGCGGTCCTCGTGCTCGTGTGCGGCAGCGCCGCCCTGCTGATCGGCGGCGATGTGCTTGTGCATCTCGGCCGGCAGATACTCGGCGCAGCGACCTTCAGCAGCAACTGGATCGCGATCGGGTCCGGTCAGAGCTATTTCGATGCGACGACGCCCGACCTGTTCCGCAACCTGTGGTCGCTCGCTGTCGAAGAGCAGTTCTACCTGGTCTGGCCGTTCGCGGTGCTGTTGCTCGCACTCATCCGCGCTCGTGCTGTGCGCGTCGTCATCGTCTCGGTGCTCGCCATACTCTCGGCGGGGGCGATGGTGCTGCTCTTCTCCCCGGGGGGCGACGCGACACGCGTCTATTACGGCACAGACACCCACGCTTTCGGGCTCGCCATCGGCGCGGCACTGGCGCTCGCAATGACCTCCCGCGCTGTGGGGCGACGCTGGCTCACGGTACTCGGCGTCGTCGCGCTCGCCGGGGTCATCGCCACCACCGCTCTGCTCACGGACAGCTCGCCGATCACCTACCACGGCGGCCTGGTCGGGGTCGCTCTATTCACTGCGGTCGTCATCGCCGGCTCGGTCGGATCCCGGCTCGGTCGGGTACTGGATGTCCGGCCACTGCGCTGGGTGGGCGCCCGCTCCTATGGGCTCTATCTCTGGCACTGGCCCGTGTTCGTGCTCGTCGAAGCGGCGTTCCCCACCTGGGACCGTACCGGCCTCGGCGGGTGGGAACTCGGCGGCATCGCCCTCGCGATCACGGCTGTCGCCGCGACCCTGTCTTACCGTTTCGTCGAGCAGCCGATCCGCCGGGACGGGTTCGGTGCCACCTGGCGGCGCTGGACCCGCTCCTGGTCGGCCGGTGCGGCGCGAGCGGTCGGCGCGGCCGCCGTCGCGATCTTCGTGGTCGCCGGACTGGTCGGGACGACCGGTGCCGTACTGCGCGACCCCGGAGAGGGGTCGGCGCAGGCGGCGATCGAGGCGGGCGCGAAAGCGATCACGCCAACGCCCACCACGAGCCCGGACGCTCCGGACACGGCGAGGCCGAGTGCCGCCGCACCGGCTCCCGCCGCTCCACCCGCCCTCCCCGGCGGGGACCAGATCAGTGCGATCGGCGACTCCGTGATGCTCGCCTCAGCCCCTGAGCTGGAGGCCGCCTTCCCCGGGATCGACATCAACGCCGTCGTCTCCCGCCAGGCATCCTCCGCTCCGGAGATCGTGCAGGGCATGATCGATGCGGGAACGCTTCGACAGACCCTGCTCATCGGCCTTGGCACGAATGGACCGATCGACCCGAGCATCCTCGAGAAGCTGCACAGCATGGTCGGGTCGAGACACCAGATCGTCGTCGTGAACGTTCAGGCTCCGCGCGGCTGGGTCGACGGAGTCAACAGCGAACTCAGCCACTTCGCCCAGGAGTACCGGAACGTCGAGCTCGCCAACTGGCAGGCCGCGATCGCGGACAAGCTCGGGATGCTCGCGCGGGACCAGATCCATCCGGGCGAGAGCGGTGGTCAGGTCTACGTGCAGGCGGTCACGGAGGCCCTGCAGCGCCTTGCAGAACTGCCACCGACCCTCGGACCGAACGACTACGGGCTCGCGCCGGTTCCGCTCTGACCTGTCGCGGAGGATGATCGGGGCATGCAGATCACGCCCGACGCTCCGGTGGAGCCCATGCTGGCCAAGGCGGTGAGCGTCATCCCGCCGGCGGACGGGGTGAGCTACGAACCGAAATGGGACGGCTTCAGGGCCATCGTCTACTGGGACGGGTCGACCGTGTCGATCGGCAGCCGGGGATCGAAGTGGCTCACCCGTTACTTTCCTGAGCTCGTGGCCGAGTTCGAGCGTCAGCTCGCCGAGCCGTGCGTGATCGATGGTGAGATCGTCGTGCGACGGGGCCTCGCCGGGTCCGAGCGGCTGGACTGGGAGGCGCTGTCGCAGCGCATCCACCCCGCCGAGAGCCGCATCACGAAGCTGTCGGTTGAGACACCGGCAGCGTTCGTCGCCTTCGACCTGCTCTCGCTCGACGATCGATCGCTCGCCGACGAGCCGTTCTCCTCGCGGCGGTCGGCTCTCGAACGGCTGTTCGCGGGCGTTACGGCTCCACTGCACCTGACCCAGACCACCACCGACCGCGACCTCGCCGGCCGCTGGCTGATCGAGTTCGAAGGCGCGGGGCTCGATGGCGTCGTCACCAAACCACTCGATGCACCGTACGCACCCGGCAAGCGGGTGATGTTCAAGACCAAGCACGCGAGGACGGCGGATGTCGTACTGCTCGGTTACCGCATCCACAAGAGCGGCAGCGGTGTCGGTTCGCTTCTCGTCGGGCTGTACGACAGCGAAGGCGAGCTGCACAACGTTGGCGGCGCATCCGCATTCACCGACGCCAGGCGACGGGAACTCGTCGACGAGCTCGAGCCGCTGGTGATCCGCGACGAGTCGGGCGAAGCCGTGAAGGGCGCGACCGACCGCAGTCGTTTCTCGGCGGGCAAGGACGTGTCGTTCGTACGCCTCGAACCCTCACGCGTACTTGAGGTGAACTACGACCAGCTCGAGGGGACGCGCTTCCGGCATTCGGTGCAGTTCTTCCGCTGGCGCCCCGACCGTGACGCGACCTCGTGCACCTTCGACCAGCTCGAGAAGGTCGCGGGCTACGACCTCGGCGAGGTGCTGGGCTAGGCCTTTTTCGCCTTGCTGGGCTGCACCCGCGGCGGCTCGCCCGGCATCTTCGGATAGTCGGGAGGGAAGGGCAGTTCGCCCAGTCCGTTCGCGAGATCCCGCTGCCACCAGCCCATCAGCAGGTCGATCGTTCCCGGCTTCGCGCCGAAGTCCTTCCACGGGTCCCCGATGGTCGCCAGCCTGTGGGGCATGGTCAGAATGGTGAAGGTCTTCGGGTCGGTCTTCTCGAGCTCGTCCCAGGTGATCGGCGCCGAAACCGGGGCGTGCGCCAGTGCCCTCGGGCTGTACGCACCGGCCATGGTGCGGTCACGGTTGGCCTGATTGAAGTCGACGAAGACGCGCTCGCCGCGCTCCTCCTTCCACCAGTTCGTGGTCACCTGCTTCGGCATCCGTCGCTCCAGTTCACGGGCCGCAGCGATCACCGCGTGCCGCACATCGAGGAACTCTCGAGTCGGCTCGATCGGGGCGAACACGTGCAGACCGCGGTTTCCGGAGGTCTTGACGAAGGCGTCGAGGCCGGCCTCAGCGAGCACCGAACGCAATTCGATCGCCGCGGGGATCGCGTCGTCGAAGTCGGTGCCGGGTTGCGGATCGAGGTCGATCCGCAACTGATCGGGGTTATCCGAATTCTCGGCCCGCGACGGCCAGGGGTGGAACACGACCGTGTTCATCTGTATCGCCCAGACCGCTGCCGCCGGCTCGTCGATCACCAGCTGCGGGTGGCTGCGCGCGCTCGGGTAGACGACCATGACCGAGCGGATGAAGTCGGGCGCCCCCTTCGGCGGGTTCTTGGAGAAGAACTGCTCGCCCTCGATGCCGTCACCGAAGCGCTGCAGGGAGATCGGCCGGTCACCGTTCGCCGCCACGAAGGCGTCGCCGACGGTGACGAGGTACTTCGCCAGGTCGAGCTTGGTGATGCCCGGCTGCGGCCAGACCACCCTCGACGGGCTGGAGATGCGGATCTCCCGCACCCCGTTCGGTCCCGGCACCTCGATCGTCGTCGCTTCGCTCGCCATGGCCGATACGGTACAGCACACAACGACAGAAGCCCCGCTCGAATGAGCGGGGCTTCTGTCGGTGAAACGGGTCCTACTTGGCTTCGTCGGTGCTTGCCTCGTCCGTGCTTGCCTCGTCGGGCTCCGCGCCCTCTTCGGCCGCAACCTCTTCGGTCTCGGTGTCGATCGCCTCGGACTGCGCGGTCGACTCCTCGGGTGCGCTCTCGTCGCCCACCGCGTCGGCCTGGGCCTCGAGCGGGGTCTCAGCGTCGACTGCCTCGTCGGCGGCCGGCTCCTCGGCCGGTGCTGCGGCGGCGGCCTTCGGCTGCTTGGTGTCGGCCTTCGCCTTCGGCTTCGCGTTCACAGGTTCGAGCACCAGCTCGATCTGCACCATCGACGCGTTGTCGCCCTTGCGGAAGCCGAGCTTGGTGATGCGGGTGTAGCCGCCCTCACGGAACTCGACCAGCGGCGCGATCTCGGTGAAGAGCTCGTGCACGACGCTCTTGTCACCGATGATGGCGAGCGCACGGCGGCGGTTGTGCAGGTCGCCCTTCTTCGCGAAAGTGATCAGGCGCTCGGCGACGGGGCGAAGGCGCTTCGCCTTCGTCTCCGTCGTCTTGATGCTCTTGTGCGTGAACAGGGCGGCCGCGAGGTTCGCGAGCATGAGGCGCTCGTGCGCCGGCCCTCCGCCGAGGCGGGGTCCCTTGGTGGGTGTAGGCATGTCAGTTCTCCAGTATCAAAAACGTATCTAGGCCGCGAGGACTAGACGTTGGTCTCGTCGTCGTCGTACCCGCTGTAGAAGTGCGCTCCGTCGAAGCCGGGCACCGAATCCTTCAGCGACAGGCCCATTTCGACGAGCTTGTCCTTGACCTCGTCGACCGACTTCTGCCCGAAGTTGCGGATGTTCATGAGCTGGGTCTCCGACAGGGCGACCAGTTCGCTCACCGTGTTGATTCCCTCGCGCTTCAGGCAGTTGTAACTGCGCACAGACAGATCAAGGTCTTCGATCGGCATGCTCAGCTCGCTCGACAGCACGGCGTCGACGGGAGCCGGGCCGATCTCGATGCCCTCGGCGGCGGCGTTCAGCTCGCGAGCGAGTCCGAACAGCTCGACCAGGGTGCGGCCGGCCGACGCGATCGCGTCACGGGGGGTGATCGCGTTCTTGGTCTCGACATCCACGACTAGGCGATCGAAGTCGGTGCGCTCACCGGCACGGGTCGCCTCGACGCGGTAGGTGACCTTCAGCACGGGCGAGTAGATCGAGTCGATCGGGATCTGGCCCGCCTCGCTGAACTCGCTGCGGTTCTGGGTGGCCGACACGTAGCCGCGGCCGCGCTCGATGGTCAGCTCGAGTTCGAACTTGGCCTTGTCGTTGAGCGTCGCGATGACGAGCTCGGGGTTGTGGATCTCAACACCCGCGGGAGCCGAGATGTCGGCTGCCGTGACCTCGCCGGCGCCCTGCTTGCGCAGGTAGGCGGTGATCGGCTCGTCGTGTTCGCTCGAGACCACGAGTCCCTTGATGTTGAGGATCATCTCGGTGACGTCCTCCTTCACCCCGGGGACGGTGCTGAACTCGTGCTGGATGCCGTCGATGCGGATGCTCGTGACGGCGGCACCCGGAATCGATGACAGCAGGGTGCGGCGAAGCGAGTTGCCGAGGGTGTAACCGAAGCCGGGTTCGAGTGGCTCGATGATGAACCGCGAACGGAACTCCGAGATGTTCTCTTCGGTCAGGGTGGGGCGCTGTGCGATGAGCACTGTTGTTTCCTTTCGGCGAAGTGTCCGCTATTTGACACTTAGGCGTGAAACCGGTGGCGGGCCGGCCGTTATTGAGTTATTAAATTTCGTACGACAGAGCGGATCGAGCTTGTCGAGATCTCACGTCGGATGTGCCGTCGGCGAGATTTCGACGAGTTCGATCATGGGAAACTACACGCGCCTGCGCTTGGGTGGGCGGCATCCGTTGTGCGCCTGCGGGGTGACGTCGTTGATCGATCCCACCTCGAGACCGGCGGCCTGGAGCGAGCGGATCGCGGTTTCGCGGCCCGAACCCGGACCCTTTACGAAGACATCGACCTTCTTCATGCCGTGCTCCTGCGCCTGGCGGGCGGCCGACTCGGCTGCCAGCTGTGCGGCGAAGGGGGTCGACTTGCGCGAACCCTTGAAGCCGACTCCGCCGGAGGATGCCCAGCTGATGACTGCGCCGGTCGGGTCGGTGATCGACACGATCGTGTTGTTGAAGGTGCTCTTGATGTGAGCCTGGCCCACAGCGATGTTCTTCTTCTCTTTGCGACGCGGCTTGCGGGCCGCGGCCTTGGGTGCTGCCATGAAAATTCTCCTGAGATCGAAAGTGTTGGGTGGCGGGGACGCTTACTTGCGCCCGGCCTTCTTCTTGCCGGCGACGGTGCGCTTCGGGCCCTTGCGGGTGCGAGCGTTGGTCTTGGTGCGCTG
>JAZJYU010000196.1:0-4770 GCA_040390225.1 Actinomycetota bacterium
GACGCCCACAGCGCGATACTTGCGCCGCCCGCGTTTGATGTATGACTTCACCGTCTCCACGGTGGTCCCCATCTCGCGGGCCACCTCTCTGATGGACAGCCCGGACGCGTACAGCACGAGGGCTCGCTGCTCCTGCTTGCCGAGACCGGGTTCCTCGACGGTCGAGATGACTTCGAGCGCGTCGACGACCTGCCTATTGCGGTAGTAGAGCCCGCTCATCACCGTGCGCACGGCGCGCACCAGTTCGTCCGCCGGATCCGTCTTCGGCACGAAGGCCAGCGCGCCTGCCTTGATCGCGCCATGAATGGATGCGGAATCGGCGTGCCTGCTGAATACGATCGTGCGCACGTCCGCGGCCGCGAGCGCGCGAATCTTGGTGGCGATCGCGATGTTGTCGTCGAGGTTCAGGTCGAGCAGCACCACGTCGACGGGGAACGCGGGATGCTCGAGGAGGTCGCCCCAGGTGGTCGCCTCGATGACGACCTCGATGTCGGGCGCCGACGCGGTGAGGTGCGCCGAAACGCCGTCGATGACCAGACGATGGTCGTCGACCAGTGCAACGCGTGTGCGCTCACCCGCGATTCTCGGTTCGAGAGACAATGATTCCCCTCAGTGATGTGCGGCTCGGGTGCACGCACAGACCACTCTGTCTACCGACTATAGCCAACATGAATCTCCCTCGCGTGTAGCGAGGTCAGTCGGAGAGAAGTCGCGCCAGGTGAGGGCCGATCAGATCGTCTTCGATCAGGAACGCGTCGTGCCCGAAATCGGAGTGGATGACCACGGCTTCGCCGCCGTCGATGGTCGTCGGGAGGCCCCGGGCGATGGCCACCTGCTCGGCGACCGGCATCAGCCGGTCGCTGTCGATGCCGAGTACCAGGCTTCGCGCGGTGACCCTCGACAGTGCCGCGCCCATGCCGCCGCGATCGCGCCCGATGTCGTGGGAACTCATCGCCTGCACCAGCAGGATGTAACTGTTCGCGTCGAATCGTCTGGTGAACTTGTTGCCGTGAAAGTCGAGGTAGCTTTCGACCGCGAACCGCCCGGAGTCGCCGAGCGGGCTGACCTTCGACTGCCAGCTGCGCTGGAATCGGTCGTTCAGCTCGGTGGGGGAGCGATAGCTGAGCAGCGCCAGGCGTCGCGCGAGGGCCAGGCCGCGATGCGGACCCTCTCCGTCCGCGGCCTCGTAGTAGTCGCCGTCGGCGAAGTTCGCGTCCATGTGGATCGCCTCCACCTGCACCGAGTTCTGGGCGATCTGGTCGGCATCACTGATCGCGGGCGCGGCGAGCACTGCGACGCGCGCGACCCGGTCAGGGTAGCCGACGGCCCATTCGAGCGCCTGCATGCCGCCCATGGAACCGCCGACGACAGCCGCCCAGCGCTCGATGCCGAGCGCGTCTGCCAGGCCGGCCTGAGCATCCACCTGGTCGCGGATCGTGATGTACGGGAAGCGTGCTCCCCATTCGCGCCCATCGGGTGCGAACGATGCAGGACCCGTCGTGCCCTGGCAGCCGCCCAGCATGTTCGGTGCGATGACGAACCAGCGATCCGTATCGATGTACTTTCCCGGCCCGACTATGCCCGACCACCAGCCGCCGGTCGCGTGCCCGGGTCCGGGGTTGCCGATCACGTGACTGTCGCCGGTCAGGGCGTGCAGCACCAGCACGGCGTTGTCTCTCGCCGGGTTCAGTTCACCCCAGGTCTCGTACGACATGCGTACCACGGGCACCTCGCCGCCGCGCTCGAGGCTGCGGCGCCCGATCGAGACGAACTGGCGGTCGCCGGGCGGGTCGCCCTCGCGCCAGGCGCCCGTCGCCCGTGGCTTGCCGGAGATCGCGCGCGCGTTCGCTTCGGTCACGAAGCTCGCGGGTGCGGTGTCCTCGGGTGTCTGCCAATCCATCTCATCACCAGTATCCCGCGCGCTCGGGAAGTGTTACGCCCTTAAGCGGGTCGAGACCTCACCGACGTCACACCGCAGGGGGTGTACGTACGGGAGGTCTCGACAGGCTCGACCCGCTCTTGAGCTACGCCTTGGAGGCGGCGGTGCTCACCGTGCGCGCAGCGGCGAGGCCCGCCTCGAGGTCGGCGAGGATGTCGTCGATGTTCTCGAGACCGACCGAGAGCCGCACCAGCCCGGGCGTCACACCCGAGGTCAGCTGCTGCTCCGGGGTGAGCTGCGAGTGGGTGGTGGATGCGGGGTGGATGATGAGGCTGCGCACGTCACCGATGTTGGCCAGGTGGCTGAACAGCGACACGTTGTCGACGAGGGCGCGGCCGGCATCAACGCCGCCCTTCAGCTCGAAGCTCAGCACGGCGCCGACGCCCTTGGGCGCATACTCGTTCGCCTTCGCGTACCAGGGGCTGGAGGGCAGGCCGGAGTAGTTCACCGACGCGACGTCCTCGTGGTTGTCGAGCCACTCGGCGACCGCCTGGGCGTTCTGCACGTGACGCTCGATGCGCAGGCTGAGGGTCTCGATGCCCTGGATGAGCTGCCAGGCGCTCGCCGGGGCGATGGCCGAACCGAGGTCGCGCAGCAGCTGCACGCGGGCCTTGATGATGTAGGCGATGCCGTCGCCGAGCACGGTCGTGTAGCTGGCGCCATGGTAGCTCGGGTCGGGCTCGGTGAGTCCGGGGAACTTCTCGACGTTCTTCGACCACTCGAACGTACCGCCGTCGACGATGATGCCGCCGATGATGGTGCCATGGCCGCCGAGGAACTTGGTCGCCGAGTGCACGATGATGTCCGCGCCGTGCTCGAACGGGCGGATGAGGTACGGCGTCGCGATCGTGTTGTCGACGATGAGCGGCACGCCGTTCTTGTGCGCGACGTCGGACACGAGCTTGATGTCGAGGATGTTGATCTTCGGGTTTCCGATGGTCTCTGCGAAGAACAGCTTGGTGTTCGGGCGGACCGCCGCCGCCCACTCGGCCGCGTCATCCTGGTTCTCGACGAAGGTGGTCTCGATGCCGAGCTTCGCAAGCGTGTACTTGAACAGGTTGTATGTGCCGCCGTAGATGGAGGACGACGACACGATGTGGTCCCCGGCCTGAGCGATGTTCAGCACCGCGAAGGTCTCGGCCGCCTGTCCGGATGACACGAGCAGGGCCGCCGTGCCGCCCTCGAGTGCCGCGACGCGCTGCTCGACGACATCTTGGGTGGGGTTCTGGATGCGGGTGTAGATGTTGCCGAACTCGGCGAGCGCGACGAGGTTCTTGGCGTGCTCCGCGTTGTTGAACACGTACGACGTGGTCTGGTAGATCGGCGTCGCGCGGGCGTTGGTGACGGGGTCGGGTGCCGCGCCGGTGTGGATCTGCTTGGTTTCGAACTTCCAGGCTGAGGCGTCGCTCATTGTTGTTCTCCTTGGGTGAAATCTGTGCTGGGCGGACGGCCTGCCCACTCGGGAGCGAGCCTAGGCAGCCGACCCTGGAGCGGCAATGGAAGGCGCAATACGAGGTAATACAGCGCTTGACTCGCAAGACTAGTCATGCAAGAGTAGTCGCGTGTCATCCATTCGTCTGTTCGTGCTCGGATCGCTCGACCAGCACGGTCCGATGCACGGGCGTGCCCTGCTGCAACTGGCCGAACAGGAGCACATCGACGACTGGACCGATTTCGCCCCCAGCGCCGTCTACGGTGCCATCAAGCGGCTCGCAGCGGAAGGCCTGATCGGCGAGGATCGGGTGGAGAAACAGGGCAACTATCCCGAACGGCAGGTGTACAGGATCAGTGCGGAGGGCCAGAACGCGCTGGACGAGCTGCGCATCCGGGGACTGTCCGACATCGTGATCAAACCCGACCCGTTCGACCTCGCACTCGCTCGCCTCGACCCCGGCGCCCTCGACGAGTTGCCGGGGATACTGAGCCGGCGTCTACGCCGCCTCGAGCTGACTCTTGCGAGCGAGGAGCATCACCTCGAAGAGATTCGCAAGTACCTGACCCTCGCCGAGAACTGGTCGATGAGCCACAAGTTCTCGCGCTACCGGGCCGAGATCGACTATCACAAAGAGCTTTTGTCAGCGCTTCCCGAGATCATTTCCGATGAACGACAGCGACAGTCCGAGAAAGGACACCAGCAATGACCGACCAGCCCAAGGCCTGGGGCAACGCCCCGGTATGGACAGCACCAGAGGGCGTGAGCACTCGCAGGGCATGGGGTGCGCTCGCCGTGCTCCTCATCGGCATGTTCATGTCGTTGCTCGATACCACCATCGTGAACGTCGCGCTGCAGAGCATCCGAACGGGCATCAAGGCTGACGAGGCCACCCTGGCGTGGATCATCTCCGGCTACGCCCTCGCGTTCGGACTGGCGCTCATTCCGGCAGGGCGCATCGGGGATCGCTTCGGCCACAAGTGGGTATTCTTCACCGGTCTCGCTCTCTTCACCGTCGCGAGCCTGGCCGCCGGCCTTTCGCAGAACTCTGGCGAACTCATCGTGGCCCGGGTCGTGCAGGGTCTCGGCGGCGGTATCTTCTTCCCACCGGTGACGGCCTTCATCCAGTTGCTGTTCCCACCGATGAAGCGCGGCGCGGCCTTCGGCATCATGGGTGCGGTAATCGGCATCTCGTCGGCGCTCGGTCCGGTGGTCGGAGGCCTCATCATCCAGGCACTCGGTGACGCCAACGGCTGGCGCTACATCTTCTTCGTCAACATCCCGATCGGTATCGGGGCGTTGATCGCCGCGGCGATCGTGCTCCCTACGGTGGTCGCCGGCGTGAAGGCGGCGATGGATTTCATCGGACTCGTGCTGCTCGCTGGATCGCTCGTGGCCA
>JAZJYU010000196.1:4780-35841 GCA_040390225.1 Actinomycetota bacterium
CTCATCCAGGGCCAGGACCAGGGCTGGCCGCTCTGGACGTACCTGTCCCTCGTCGGCGGCGTGGTGCTGCTCGTGCTATTCGCTCTGTGGGAGCGCAGGGTGGCGAACCGTGGGGCGTCGCCGCTTGTTCCGCCGCACCTGTTCTCGCACCCGTCATTCACCGGCGGTACGCTCCTCGCACTCGTCTACTTCGCCGCTTTCACGAGCATCTTCTTCACCATCTCGCTGCTGTGGCAGGCCGGGCTCGGCCACACCGCACTCGAGTCCGGCCTCGTCTCGATTCCGTTCGCGATCGGAAGCATCGTCGGCGCGTCGCAGAGCGACCGGCTGGCGCAGAGACTCGGCCGAACCGTGCTCGTGATCGGCACCGGGATGGTGGCCATCGGCCTCATCTCGCTCTGGCTGGTGCTGCTCCTCGTGAAGGAGCAGGACCTCACGAACTGGATCCTGCTCGCCCCGCTGCTCGTCGCCGGTGTCGGCAGTGGTTTCTTCATCGCCCCGAACGCGCGCTTCATCGTCGCGACCGTCGACGGGTCTGAGGCGGGTGCGGCTAGCGGTGTCATCGGCACTATGCAGCGCATCGGCAGCGCGATCGGCATCGCGGTGGTCTCGAGCGTGCTGTTCGGTGTCGCGAACCTCTCGAGCATCACGGGCGAGGTGAAGGACACGGTCGCGGCAGGCATGAAGGACGGTACATACCGGGACCCCGTGGCGGCGGCTAAGGAGGTTGCGAAGCAGTTGCTCGCCAGTCACTTCGACCAGGCCGCGACGATCGCCATGTTCGTCAGCGCGATTTTCGCGGTCGTGGCTTTCGCGCTCGTGTTCGCGCTGCCGAAGCGGGTCAACCTGCACTGATCGACTCGAATACGGTAGAGCCATGACGAAGCGACGAGTTGTGGTCACCGGGGCCAGTTCCGGTATCGGTGCGGCGACGGCACGGCTTTTCCGCGAGCACGGGTGGGACGTGCTGGCGGTCGCCCGCCGCACCGACCGTCTGGAGTCGCTGGCGGCGGAGACCGGTTGCGACATCTTCACCGCCGACCTCACCGACCAGGCGCAGGTCGACGCACTGCGCGATCACGCCGCGGGACTCGGGCCGATTCACGCCCTGGTGAACAACGCCGGTGGCGCGTACGGCATGGCGTCGGTGGAGGCAAGCGATCCCGCCGACTGGAGCAGGATGTTCGACATCAACGTCGTCGCGACGAAGCGCGTCACGAGCGCCCTTCTGCCCCTGCTCCGTTTGGGGGCGGCCGAAGCCGGCCACGCCGACATCATGACGGTCACCTCGATCGCGGGACATATCGCCTACGAGGGCGGCGGGGGATACAACGCCGCCAAGTTCGGTGAGCACGCCCTGGTTGCCGTGCTTCGTCTCGAACTCGCGGGGGAGCCGATCCGGGTGCTCGAGATAGCGCCGGGCATGGTCAAGACGGACGAATTCTCGCTGGTGCGATTCGGCGGCGACCGGGCGAAAGCCGACGCTGTCTACGACAACGTGCCCGATCCGCTGTCGGCGGAGGACGTCGCGCAGGCGATCGTGCTGACGATGGAACTGCCCGCCCACGTCAACCTCGACCTCGTCACGATCAAACCCGTTGCGCAGGCCGCACCGTGGAAGGTCATCCGCGGCGAACTGACGCCGAAGCTGTAAGGGGGTCGAGCCTGTCGAGACCTCACCTACGACGTCGGTGGCGTCTCGACAGGCTCGACCAGCTCAGCATCCGCATCGGCGAACGCCAGCTTGGGCACGAAGAACAGCAGCACCGCCGCCACCAGCGCCCCGACCCCGCAGATGATCCACACGGTGTAATAGCCGGTCAGGCTCGATGCCGTGCTGCCGGCCACCGTCACGACCCCCATCGCCAGGGCGATACCGAACACGGCAGAGGCGAAGGAGCCGCCGATCGTCTTCGTGGTATTGGTGAGAGCGGCGGCGATGCCGGTCTGCCCGCGTGGGGCCGCTGCCGCCGCCGCGGCAGGGAGGGCACCGACCAGGGCCCCCGATCCGAGACCCGCGATGACCATGTTGATGATCACCTCCACCTCGCTCAGATGGAACGGGATGAACAACAGGTAGCCGATGGCGACGAGGAATGCCGCGATGATCATGGCGATGCGTGGCGACAGCCAGCGGGAGATCAGCGGGAACAGCAGTGCGCCGACGATCATAGAAATCAGGTAGACGCCGATCAGGATTGACCGTGAGCCGGAACTGAGTCCCAGACCGTATCCGTTGCTGGGGTCGGTCCCCGCGTACGCGCTGAGCGGCGCCTGGGCGCCCAGCAGACTGATGCCGACCAGTCCCGCGGTCAGCTGCACCGGCCACATGTTCGGCTGCATCAGCACGCGGAGGTCGATCGCCGGGTCCTTCTGTCGCCGCTCGTAGAGGGCGAACGGCACGAAGGCGAGCACACCGAGCACGATCAGCAGATAGCACCACCACGCGCCAGGACCATTCAGTCGCAGGAAGGTGAGGCCTGCGGTGATGAGCAGCAGAGCGAGGGTCAGGATGATGAACCCGTTCACGTCCAGTCTGCGGCCGGGCACCGGAGTCGACTCGGGAACACCGAACAGGATGGCGAAGAACACGAGCGTGACCGCGACAGCCGGGATCATCAGCGTCAGGGTGACGTTGTTTCCCAGCCAGCTGAATACATACCCGCCGAGCAGTGCGCCGATGATCGCGCCTGCCTCGAGGGCGACCACGAGGAATCCGGCGGCGCGACGGGTCTGCGACGGACCGTGCCCGGTGCGCCGGCCGCGGTCGAAGATGAGGGCGATCTCGAGCGGCAGCCAGACGACGTAGAAGCCCTGCAGCGCGAAGGAGATCAGGTAGCTGGTGAAGTTGCCCGAGAAGGCGAGCGCCCAGGAGGCGAGAGCGGTGACGATCGTGGCGAAGAGCAGGATGCGCTTGTGCCCGAACATGTCGCCGAGCTTCGCGAGCACCGGCACCACCAGCGCTGAGACCAGCAGCTGGGCCGCCTCGAACCAGTTGTAGTCGGCATCCTTGATGTGCAGGTACTTCACCAGATCGCTGATCAGGGGAACGTAATAGCCCTGCAGGATGCCGCTGACGAGTTCGACCAGAAAGAGAAAGCCGATCAGGCCGAAGGTGATGCTGCCCGCACGCGCTTTGGTGGATTCCATGAACGGATGCTACCGATAACGTTGACTCCATGGCCGACGAACGCGAAATCCTGACCTGGCAAGACTTCGGGGACGGATCGCGTGAACTCGCCTCGACCGTCTACAGGAGTGGCTTCGTGCCCGAGGTGGTGGTCGCGATCGCGCGCGGCGGTCTGCTGCTCGCCGGGGCGCTCGCGTACGCGCTCGACGTGAAGAGCTGCGGTGCGCTGAACGCCGAGTTCTACACCGGGGTCGACGAGCGGCTCGACGAGCCGATCATCCTGGCGCCGTATCTCGACGAGGTGTCGCTGAAGGGCAAGAAGGTGCTGCTCGTCGACGATGTCTCCGATTCTGGACGCACCCTCAAGATGGTTCTCGAGATCATCAGACTGGCCGGCGCCGATACCCGTACGGTCTGCCTCTACTCGAAGTCGCACACCGTGCTCGAGCCGGACTATGTCTGGCGTCACACGGATCGCTGGATCGCATTCCCCTGGTCGGCACAACCACCCGTCACGGCATGAGCCCACGCCCGCTCTCGGAACTCATCGACCCGGGCTGGGCCGAGGCACTCGCGCCGGTCGCGACGCAGGTGGCCGCCATGGGTGACTTTCTGAGGACGAACGGGCCATACCTTCCCGCGGGCGCGAATGTGCTGCGGGCGTTCACCCGTCCGTTCGACCAGGTGAAGGTGCTGATCGTCGGCCAGGATCCGTATCCGACCCCCGGGCATCCGATCGGCCTGTCGTTCGCCGTCGAGCGGAGCGTGCGCCCGGTGCCGCGCAGCCTGCAGAACATCTACAAGGAGCTGCACGACGATATCGGCGTCGAGACGCCTGAGCACGGAGACCTCAGCGCCTGGGCCGATCAGGGAGTGATGCTCCTCAACAGAGTGCTTACGGTGAAGCCGGGCGCGAGCGGGTCGCACCGCGGCAAGGGCTGGGAGGCGATCACGGCGACGGCGATCCATGCCCTGGTGGAGCGCGGCGGTCCCCTGGTCGCGATCCTGTGGGGGCGGGACGCGATCTCGCTCGAGCCGATGCTCGGGTCGGTGCCCGTGGTGAAGTCGGTGCATCCGAGTCCGCTGTCGGCCTCCGGCGGCTTCTTCGGCTCGAAACCGTTCAGCCGCGCGAACGCGCTGCTCATCCAGCAGGGCGCGACCCCCATCGATTGGCGGATTATCTAGTCCATCGTGACCTATGTCACAATGGACCGCGTGGCGCTCGATCTCATTCTTCTCAGCGTGCTGCGCGCTGCACCCGCGCACGGCTATGAGTTGAAGCGCCAGGTGCAGCGCCCCACCTTCGCTCGCCTCAGCAACAATTCGCTCTACCCCCACCTCAGGCGATTCGAGCGGCTCGGGGCGGTCACCAGCAGCGTCGAAGAGCACGAGGGCAGGCCGGCCAGACGCGTCTACGCGATCACGGATGCCGGGCGCCGCCTGTTCACCGACCTGGTCTCGACTCTGCCACGCGAGCTCGCCGGCAGCGACGAGGAGTTCCTGGTGCGGCTGAGCTTCTTCGGCGAGATCGATGCTCCGGCGCGCGCGGCGATCCTCGCGGCCCGTGCGGAGGTGCTGGCCGAACGTCTGGCGCAGGTGCGGGCACTGAAAGGCGAGGCGAAATCGATGCCGGAGTGGCGTGCCATCGCCATGGACCACCTGCTCGAACAGCTCAGCGGCGAACTCGAATGGATCGCCGAACTCACCATGAACACAGAAGACTCACGATGAACACAGAAACGGAGAGCCATGTCGCAGGCGCCCGCTAGCCAGATCGAGGGCACTTCCACCCCTCTCGGGGCCATCGCACGCTACGGCCTGCTGATCGGCCCCCTGCTCAGCATGATCGATTCGAGCATCGTGAACGTCGCTGTGCCCGACATCTCCAAAGAGCTCACGGCGACGCTCGATCAGGTGCAGTGGGTGGTCAGCGGCTACCTGCTCGCGCTCGGCGTCTCGCTCGCCCTCACGGCCTACCTCGCGAAGCGGTTCGGCGTGCTTCGGGTCTACACGGTGAGCATGATCCTGTTCGTGCTCGCCTCTGCGGCCTGTGCGATCGCCCCGACGATCGGCACGCTCATCGCGTTCCGGGCGGTGCAGGGCTTCGTCGGTGCGCCGCTCGTGCCGCTCGCGCTCAGCATCCTGCTCGGCAAGGACGGCATCGGCGGCGGCAAGGTGCCCATCTCGGCGGCCCTCACCCTCTTCCTCGCCCCGGCCCTCGGCCCGACACTCGGCGGCCTGCTGATCGGCGCGGGCGGATGGCGCTGGATCTTCATCGTGAACGTGCCCGTCGGCATCGTCGGGCTGCTCCTGCTTCTGCGTGTGCCGAAGCACATCGGCGCGCTCGGGTCGAGACTCGCGAAATTCGACCCGTTCGGGTTCGTTCTGCTGGCCGTCGGTCTCACCGGCGCTCTGTTCGGAGCGACCCAGGGCACCACCGAGGGGTGGGACAGTCCATCGTGCTGGGCACCCCTCGGCGGCGGCCTGCTGCTGCTCATCGGCTATACCTTCTGGGCACTGCGGCGAGAGCATCCGGCTGTCGATGTCGGCATGATCCGCCACCGCAACTCGGCCATCGCGCTCGTGCTGCAGGTACTGTGCTCCGTCGTCGCATTCGGCACGGTGTTCCTCCTGCCGGTCTTCACCCAGTCGGTGCAGGGCCACAGCGCGTTCGCGACGGGTATCGCGCTGCTGCCGCAGGGCGTCGTCATGGGGATCGCCACCTATTTCGGGCAGAAGCTCTCGGTGCGCGTTCCGCTCAAGGTTCTCGTGGTCTCCGGCTTCGCCATCCTCGCGGTCTCGAGCGTCTTCCTGCTCTTCCTCGAACAGGACACGCCGCTCTGGGTGACCGCGCTCATCCTCTCCGGCCGGGCCATAGCCATCGGTCTGGTCACGGCACCGCTGCTGGTGGCGATGCTCGCCCCGCTGCCTGAGGACCAGCTCGCCGACGGCAACACCCTCTTCAACATCACCCAGCGGCTCGGCGGATCGATCGGTGTCAGCATCCTCGGCTCGCTGGTGGCGGGCGGAGCGACTCTCGCCGCGACCATCGACGACTTCCATTTCGTCGGGGCCATCCTGATCGCGATCGCCGTGGTTGCCGGCCTGCTGTCGTTCCTGCTGAAGCAGGACCGTTCCGTGCCGGTGCGAGAGGTCAGCACCGTCGGGGAATAGGGCGACGGACCATAAGCTTGGGCCATGCTCGAAGAGGAATACCAGGCGACCCATCGCCCGACCGAGGCGCAGCGCAACCTGCCCCCGCTGGAGGTGCCGTTCGAGTTCACCATTCGGCCGGCGGTCGCCGAGGACCTGCCCGACATCCGGGAGATCTACAACCATTACGTCATGAACTCGACGGTCACCTTCGATGAGAAGCCGATGTCGCTCAAGGCCTGGCGCACGAAGTTCGCCCAGGTCGAGAAGGCGAAGATGCCGATGCTCGTCGCAGTCAGCCCGAACGGCAGCCTGCTCGGCTTCGCGTACGTGTACCCGTGGAAAGAACGTGCCGCGTACCGCTTCACGGTCGAGGACTCCATCTACCTCGGGCCTGCCTCTACCGGTAAGGGTCTCGGAAAGGTGTTGATGTCGGCGCTCATCGACGCGTCGAAGGCGGCGGGGCTGCGGGAGATCATCGCGGTGATCGCCGATCAGGGTGCGGATGCCTCGATCCAGATGCACAAGAACTTCGGCTTCAAAGAGGTGGGCCGGATGGGCAAGGTGGGATTCAAGTTCGACCGCTGGCTCGGTACCGTGATGCTGCAGAAGAGCCTGAAGAAGTAGACATCAGTGTTGCTTGGCGCCCCCCAGCTCGAGCAGGGCGACGCCGCCGATCACCAGCACCATGCCGATGACCTGCGTCCAGGTGAGTGACTCGCGGAATACCAGCCAGCTGATCACCACGACCAGCACGACGCCGACGCCCGCCCAGATCGCGTACGCGATCCCGAGCGGCACACCTTTCTGCAGCGACTGGGAGAGCAACACGAACGCCGCGATGTAGCCGACCGCGACGATGATGTACGGCACCACCTTGTTGCCGTCGCCGGTGGCGAACTTGAGCGCGGTGGTGGCCACGACCTCGGTGACGATCGCGCCGGCCAGAAAAAGGTAGCCGAGCATCACTTCTTCGGCGATCCGAGTCTGGCGACCATGTTGACGAGCGCGCGCCGTGGCACGAAGCCCTCCATCTTCGCGTTCAGAGCGTTCGCCGCGCGGGTGATCGCGACCGGTGAGGGATCGCGGCGGTCGAGCGCGCGGAACGCGGCGGCCACGACCTCCGCCGCGGTCTCCACTTTTCCGACCATGGCGTCCGCGTTGTGGGCGACATCGACGAACTCGGTGGAGGCGGGGCCGGGGCACAGCGCGATCACCTTCACCCCCGTGCCCTTCGCCTCCCACCACAGTGCCTGAGTGAAGCTGAGCACGAACGCCTTCGTCGCCCCGTAAACGGCCATGCGCGGGATCGGCTGGAACCCGGCCGTGCTCGCGACATTGACCAGGGCCCCGTTGCCCGCGGTGATCATTCCCGGCAGGAACGCGCGGGTGAGCGAGACGACCGCGGACACGTTCACCGCGACCTCGGCGTCCAGCCGTGCAGGATCGCTGTCGGCGACGAGGCCGTGGGTGCCGAATCCGGCGTTGTTGACGAGGGTGGAGACCGTGATCTTCTTCTCGGCCAGGATCGCTGCCAGGCTCGTCGCGGCATCCGTTCTGGAAAGATCGAGCGGCACGACCGTGCAGGTCGTTCCGTAGCGCCGGCCGAGCTCTGCCGCGAGGGCCTCCAGCCGGTCGGCGCGACGTGCGACGAGAACGAGGTCAGCGCCCCGCTCCGCGAGCCGGTGTGCGAATTCAAGGCCGAATCCGCTCGATGCGCCGGTGACGATGGCGGTGGTTCCCATGGGATCGAAGGTCATGGCTCGAGGCTACCGGCGCTACAGTCGATGCATGCCTGAAGCGCCTCGACGACGCCCGGATGATGCTGTCGTGCTGCACTCGTTCTCGGGTCATGTGAAGGCTCGGCCGAAGGCCGTTTTCGATGCCCTCGACCGCCGTTTCCGGCCACAGGAAGGCTCCCGCAGCCTGTACACGGCCGATCCCGCGGCGTTCCTCATCATCGCTCAGGGCGGCTGGTGGTACCGCGGGGAGTACCGCGTGGTTCCGGACGAGTCCGGGTCGAACGTCGAGCACGTCATGCTCAACATCGCTCAGCAGCGACGGATGAGCGGCAGCGCCGGGCGCAGGGTCGTCGACGATGCTCCTGCCGATTTCGGCCGCCTGATGAAAGAGCTGCGCATCGATCTGGAATAGCGCCGGCCCGAAGAGCGGTCAGCCCGCGCGCTGGCCCTTGGTGCACGTCGTCTGCGCTGCGGTCTGTCCGTAGACGTCACTGGGGAGCGACACTGCCGTGCCATCGCCGGTGTCGGGCGCAGCGGTGCTCGCCCCGGGCGTGGGTGTCGCCGTCGATCCGTTGCCGGTGACGACGGGTGCAGAGGTGTCGAGCACCGTGCCGCCGACCCCGCTCGGCTTGCCGGTGAGCTGGATCGGCTGGTCGGCCTTGATCGCGTCGATGAGCACCTTCGCGGCGGCCACATTCGGAACCGGCCCCTGCGCAGAGCTTCCGTTCGGATATTGCACAAACACCACGTTGTTGAAGTCGATGTCTTTCACTGCGCCGGCCATCGCAACCAGGGTGTTCAGGTTGGTGAGGCTGTCGGAGAGGGTCATGTTGCTCGTGATCGCCTGCGCCAGCTGATAGTCGGTGATCGGGTTGCCGAGCACCTCCGGGGTCTTCACTTTGCGTACCAGAGCGGAGAGGAACAGCTGCTGGTTGCTCACCCGGCCGAGATCGCTCCCGTCGCCGAGGCCGTAGCGCACACGCAGGAACTGAACGGCCTGCCCGCCGACGAGCGTCTGCTGACCCGCATCGAGGTCGAAACCGATCTGCTCGTCGTGGATGGCGGTCGCAACGCACACGGTCACACCTCCGACGGCGTTCGACATGCCGACCACTCCCTGGAATTCGGTGAGCGCCGCGTATGGGATGTCGAGTCCGGTGAGGTTCTCGACCGTCTTGACGATGCAGGGCAGACCGCCATAGGTGAGGGCCACGTTGATCTTGGTGGTCTGGGTGCCGTAGTTGCCGCCCTTGCCGTCCGGGCACGAGGCGATCTGCACCTGCAGGTCGCGTGGGAAGCTGATGACAGTCGCATACTGGTGGTTGCCCGAGACATGGATGAGCATGGTCACGTCGTTGAGATGCTCACCGCGCTTGCCGTAGGTCTGGATGTCGCCGCCACCGCTGTCGCTGGCGGCCACGAGCACGTTGAAACCGCCCTCGTAGTCGCCGATGGCCGGCGGTGGCCCCTGGGTCTCGCCGATCAGATGGACCCCGGGCTTGATGTTGTGGGCCAGGTCCCAGACAGCGATGCTACCGACCGACACGGCGCTCACAGCGATCACCGCGACCGCTATTCCGACGATCTTGAGTGCGCTCGCCCATGCCGGTGCGCGGTGCAGCCGGCCGTGCCGGATGATCGAAGCGGGAGCGATAATGGGCACGGATCGACTCTAACCGACGGACTACCGGCCGCCGTTCAGGCGCTGCGCGGGGTAGCGCGGCCGAGCACGAAGTACCCGGCGACTGCGGCGATCGCCGTCGGCACGAGCAGCCAGGCCACGATGCCGGTCGGCCCCGCACCGAGGAACCAGCGGCCGATTACACCCCACGATGACGTGAACGTGGCCAGCGCGACGAGCCCGACGATGACCACGGCGATGGCCGCGCCGAGCACGAGAAGCCCGTTGGACCGCCAGCGCACGAAGACGCTCGCCGCGCACGCACCGAAGAAGAAGAAGAACACCATCGCTCCGGAGAACACGAGAAGTCGTGCGAACCAGGGGCCGTCGCTGAAATAGATCGCCGTGAACATGTGGCCGCCGAGGCCCCAGCCTCCCGTCCATTGCTCGATGTAGCTGAGAAGGGTGAATGCGGCGCCATAGCCGATCGCGAGCAGTACGAAGGCGATGGCCGTGCCGAATGAGAACTCCCGGCGCGTCACCCCGAAGCCGAGCGCGAATGGAAATGTGTTGTTGATCGCCTGCAGGGCGACGATGAGCATGTACACGAAGATGTAGAAACTCGCGCCCGTGTATGTCAGCCCCTGTTCCGCGTCGACTCGATCCTGGCCGCTCGAGGTCGCAGCGATGATCGCCCAGATGGCGACGTTCACCAGGAGGATGAAAGTCAGCACGAGTCCCGGAACACCGATGATGGTCCAGCGGTTCACGAAGTGCAGCTTGACGACCCGCCAGACGTGCTGGGTCGCGGGTGCGGTGGTGGTCATGCCGATTCCTTCCATTCGGTCGGCGACGATGTGGTGGTCGCGACGACGAGTTGCTGAAGCGAGACGGGGGAGAGGTCGAGCCCGTCCCGAACCGCCTGGGCTCGGGCATCAGCGTCGAGTCCCTCGATGACGGCGGAACTGAGGCCGCCGACGCTCTCGCGGTGCAGGATGCGCCGGCCGGCGGAGAAGGCGTCGATCGCACCGGTGCGCCCCGATACGGTCGTCGCCGAGCCGCGAAGGGTATCGGCATCCGCGTCGATCAGCACTCTGCCGTCATCGATCACGATCACGTGCTCGAGCAGGTTGCTGACTTCGTCGATGAGGTGGGTCGAAAGCAGCACGGTGCGCGGATGCTCGGAATAGTCCGCGGGCAGCCGGTCGTAGAAGATCTGCCGCGCCACGGCATCCAGCCCCAGATACGGTTCGTCGAAGAAGGTGAGGGGCGCGCGCGAGGCGAGCCCGACGATCACGCCGAGTGCCGAGACCTGGCCGCGTGAGAGCTTCTTGATTCGGCGGTTCAGGGGAAGCCGGAAGTCCGAGATGAGCTTCGCGGCGAACTCGGCGTCCCAGTTCGGGAAGAACCAGGGTGCGGCCGTCAGCACATGATGCGGCCGGTACTCGTCGGGGTAGCGCTGGCTCTCTTTGATGAAGCACAGACGGTCGAGCACCGAGCTGTTCTCCACCGGCGGCTCGCCGAAGAGACGGATGCTGCCGCTCGTGGCGAATTCCTGACCGGTGAGCAGCTGCATCAGGGTGGTCTTCCCGGCGCCGTTGCGACCGAGGAGCCCGTAGATGCCGTGCTCTTCGACGGCCAGGCTGACACCGTCGATGGCGGTGAACCTGCCGAATCGCTTGGTGAGGTGGTCGACCTCGATGACTGCGCTCATTGCGCGCTCTCCTTCTCGATCATGGTGCTGAGTTCCGCGCCGGAGATGCCGAGCTTGGCGGCCTCCGCGACGATAGGGCGTACATAGTCGGTCCCGAACTGCTTGCGCCTTCGGGCGATGAGCGTGGCGCGGGCCCCGGGGGAGACGAACATGCCGATTCCCCGGCGCTTGTAGAGCACGCCGTCGTCGACCAGCACATTGACTCCTTTGGCCGCCGTTGCGGGGTTGATCCGGTGGAAGGCGGCGAACTCGTTCGTCGACGGCACCTGCGAATCCTCGGCGAGCGTGCCGTCGATGATGTCGTTCTCGATCTGTTCGGCGATCTGGGCGAACAGCGGACGATCGTCGTCCATTCACGCCCTCCCTGTTCCTTGGTTAGTTACTTCACCAACGAACCAACCAGCTTTCGCGCACGCTGTCAAGACCTAGGCTCGAATCGTGTTCGAACTCCACCACCTCACCGCGCAGGAGCAGGTCGACTGGCTGCGCAGGGGCGAGGTGACCCCGGTCGAGCTCGCCTCCCACTACCTCGAGCGCATCACCCGGCTCGACCCTGAGCTCGGCGCATTCACCACCGTGACCGCCGATGCCGCCGTCGAGCGCGCGAGCCGGCTCGAGACGAACGTGCCAAGGGCGGCTGCGCTCTGGGGGATCCCCTTCGCCGACAAAGACCTCGTGAACCGCGCCGGCGTACCCACCGGCTTCGGCTCGCGGCTGATGGCGGGCTTCGTGCCGGACCGGTCCGATGAGATCGTCACGGTGCTCGATGACGCAGGAGCGGTGAGTCTCGGCAAGACGAACGCCCCCGAGTTCGGTCTACCGGCGTACACCGAGAGCCTGGTCGCGCCGCCGGCGCGCAACCCATGGAACACCACTCTCGGCGCCGGGGGGTCGAGTGGCGGAGCCGCCGTTGCCGTGGCCGCCGGTCTTCTGCCGTTCGCGCCCGGCTCGGACGGCGGAGGCTCTGTGCGGATCCCCGCCGCCGCCTGCGGGCTGGTCGGCATCAAACCCTCCCGCGGCCTCGTTCCTTCGGGGACCGCCCTCGACAAGCTCGCCGGCCTCGTCGTGCCCGGACCGCTCGCACGAACGGTCGCCGACGCGGCCATGCTGCTCGACGCGTTGATCGACGGTGGTGACTACCCCTTCACCGTGCGCGCGCCGCGCTGGGACGGGGGCGAACTGCTCAACGCGGCGGTGCGTGGCGAGGGGCGGTTCCAGGTCGGGGTGATGACGACCTCGCCGTGGGACCTGCAGTTCGACATCAGGCTCGACCCCTCCGCGGCGGAGGCGCTCGCGCTCGCCGTGACCGAGCTCGACGCGATCGGGCACGGCATCGAAGAGTTCGGCCTGGAGCCTGACGAGAGTTACGCGCCGAACTTCACGGTGATCTGGCAGGCGGGAGCGGCCGGCATTCCCGCCGAAGACGAGCGCCTCGACCTGCTTGAGCCGCTGACGAAGTGGCTGGTGCTGCGGGGACGCGAGCTCTCCGCCCGACAGCTGGCGCGTTCACTGGCCGCACTCGCCGATTATGAGCGCTCGGTCATCCGCCAGTTCTCCCGCTTCGACGCAGTGCTCACTCCGGCCCTCGCGCAAGAACCGCGGCCGCTCGGCTGGTACGACCGCGAGGATGCCGAGCGCAACTTCGAACAGCAGTGCCAGTACACGCCGTACACGTCGTTCGCCAACGTCTCGGGCCTGCCCGCGATCACGTTGCCGGTGCACCAGACGGCCGACGGCATCCCCATGGGCGTCCAGCTGGTGGGACGGCCCGGCGGGGAATCGACGCTGCTGGCGATCGGCGCGCAACTCGAGCGGCGCCTGCAGTGGCAGCGGCGGCATCCGGCCCAGTGGTGATCAGAGACCCAGCAACCGCTCGGTCCTTGCCCACAGGGCGCCTGCCAGTCTCTCGTCAGACGCCGACCTGTGCTGGCGGCCGTCCGGCGTCAGCCGGCTGAAGTATGTGCCGCTCGGCGCCGTCAGTTCACCGGTCGCGAGGCGCACCAGCGGCTCCGCGCCCTGCTCGTTGCTGAGACCGAGGTGCCCGAGGCTGATCCACTGGGCGAAACGCATGATGCCGACCTCTGATCCGAAGTTGCTCGCCACGTAGCCCGGGTGGAACGAGTGGGCGGTGATGCCGGGTTCCCGGCGGGCGAGTTCGCGGATGAACAGAATCGTCTCGAGCTTCGTCGCGCCGTACGCGGTCCAGCCGCCAAGCCACGGCTTCGTGGTCCGGTTCAGGTCGCCGAGGTCGATCGAGCCGATCGTGTTCGAATTGCTCGCCGTCGAGATGACGTGCCCGGCCCCCGCGCGCAGCCGGGGAAGCAGCAGCGCGGTGAGCAGGAACGGAGACAGGTAGTTCGACTGAACTGTTCGCTCGAAGCCGTCTGGCGTGGTCTCGCGAAGCTGCACCAGACCGCCCGCATTGTTGACAAGCACGTCGATCGTGTCGAAGCGCGCGAGCAGGTCGCGCGCCAGCGCACGCACGTCGTCGAGGCGGTCGAAGTCGGCCACCAAAGGGGTGCCGCCGACCTCGGCCGCGACGGCGGCCGTCCGCTCGGGATTGCGCCCGACGATCGCGAGCTGATGCCCGCGTGCGGCCAGTTCGACGGCCGCGGCGCGGCCGATGCCTGAGCTCGATCCGGTGATGACGATGGTGCTCACAGGCCCACCAGTTCCGTGCTCCTCTGCCACAGTGCGGCCGCGAGCGCCGCATCCTTCGCCTGCACCGCCGTGCGGCCGCCCGGCGTGAGCCCGTCGAAATACGTGCCGCTCGGCACGTCGATCACCGCCGCCGATGCCAGGTGCACGAGCGGTGCGCCGCCCTGCTCGGGGCTGATGCCTAGGCGCCTGCCGCTCACGAAGTTCGCGAACCGGATGAGCGCCAGCTCCGTACCGAAGTTGGTCGACACGTAGCCGGGGTGGAAGGCGTATGCGGAGATACCCGGCTCGCGGCGGGCGAGCTCGTCGATGAACATGATCGTCTCGAGCTTGCTGGCGCCGTAGGCCGGCCAGCCCGCGACCCAGGCGCGATGCGAGCGGTCGAGATCGTCGATGACCACCCTGCCGAGGAGGTTAGCGGCGCTCGCCGTCGAGATCACCCGGCCCGCGGACGCCCTGAGCCGCGGCAGCAGCAGACCCGTGAGCAGGAAGGGGGCCAGATGGTTGTGCTGGAAGGTCCGCTCGTGGCCGTCCACCGTCGTGGCGCGCTTGGCGACCAGCCCGCCGGCGTTGTTCGCGAGCATATCGATTGTCTCGTACCGCCCGAGCAGTGCTGCCGCGAGAGCGCGCACCTGGCCGAGTTCGTCGTAGTCGCAGAGGAAGGGGGTGCCCCCGATCTCCGCTGCGACGGCACGGGTGCGCTCAGGGTTTCGCCCAACGACCGCGACCGTCGCACCGCGGGAGGCCAGCCCGCGTGCGGCTGCCGCGCCCAGCCCGGAGCTCGCCCCGGTGATCACGATCGTTCTGCCCTCTAGTGGTCCGGTCATGCGTAGCCGCCCTTCGCGAGCCCCGCCGCGATCTCGAAACGATTGTTCTGGGCGGCGGAGCCGGCCCTGACATACAGCGGGATGAAGGCCAGCCCGTAGTGCTTCCATTGCTGCCGGTGCACGGACTCGTGCTCGAGCACCGGCTGTGCGTCATTGTCGCGGGTGAGATAGACGGCGCCCACCGTGGTGCCGCCGCGGCCGAAAGCCCAGGCCGGGCATCCACTCGCCAGATAGACACCGTTCGTGAGCTTCGGCAGGTGGCGTGACAGGATGGCGCCCCACACGTAAGCCACGCCGGTCGCGAACCAGTACCCGGGCCGCGCGATCGGCGGCCAGAGCAGCACCGTTCGCAGCGCGCGGTACGCGAACGGCGGCTGGGCGGGCATGAGTCGTTTGTACCATCTCCGGGTTACCGGTTTTCGCCATGCCGTGGCGGCTAGGGTGACAGCATGTCGACGGCAGCGCCCCGGGTAGCGATGGTCTCGCTGCACAGTTCACCGCTGACCCAGCCGGGTTCCGGCGATTCTGGCGGCATGAACGTTGCGATCCTCGGCCTGGCCGAGCAACTCGCCCGTCGTGGCGCGACGGTCGATCTGCTGACCCGCGCCACCGGCGATCCCGTCGAACGAGAGGTGTCGCCCGGCGTCGTGCTGTACGAGCTCGCTGCGGGGCCGCGCGGAGTGCTCGCGAAGGAAGAGCTCGCCGGCGTGACCGACGAGTTCGGCGAGGCCGTCGCGGCGCTCACGGGGCGGCGGCGGCCGCGCTACGACGTCATCCACGCCCACTATTGGCTGAGCGGGCTCGCAGTGCTGCCGGTGGCGCTCGAGCTCGCCCTGCCGCTCGTGCAGAGCTTCCACACCCTCGCCGCGATGAAGAACGCCGTCGTGGGGTCGGGCGAGCCGGAACGCCGGCTGCCGACCGAGATGTTCCTGGCCAACCAGGCGACCGCGATCGTGGCCGGGTCGGCTGCGGAGGCGACCGCGCTGATCGACCTGGCGCGAGCGCCCGCCGATCGGGTCTGGGTTATTCCGCCGGGGGTCGACCTCGACCTGTTCGCACCGTCCCTGGTCGCGCCGGTCAGGGTGCATCGCGAGCTCGGCATCGACCCGGGCCGGCCTATCGTCGCCGTGGTCGGCCGCATTCAGCCGTTGAAAGACCAGGAGCTTGCGATTCGCGCCCTCGCTCTTGCGAAGCCCGGGCCGGTCATGGTGGTCGCGGGCGAGGCGACCCCCGGCGACGAGGGATACCTGGAGTCGCTTCGGGCGCTGGGCGGAGATGTCCGTTTCGTCGGTGCGCTGTCGAGGGAGCGCCTCGCCGATCTGCTCGCGGCGGCGTGGATCACCATACTGCCGTCGCACTCGGAGACCTTCGGCATCGTGGCGCTCGAGTCGGCCGCGAGCGGCACCCCCGTGATCGCATACCGGGGTTCCGGCATGGTGGAGTCGGTCGCCGACGGTGTGTCTGGTCTGCTGATCGACACCCGGGAGCCCGCGGACTGGGCGGCCGGCATCGATGAACTACTCGGTGACCGGGAGCGTCTCGCGGCTCTCGGAGCGAGCGCGCGCCACCACGCCGAGCCATACACCTGGGCGGCGTCTGCCACCGCACTGCTGGCCCTCTACGAGTCGCTGCTCTAGTCGGCCGGTTGCCCGTAGGTCTCCAGCAGGCGCAGCCAGATCTCGTTCATCGTCGGGTAGGCGGGAACGGCGTGCCAGAGCCGGTCGAGCGGCACCTCTCCGACGATCGCGGTCGTGGCGGCATGGATGAGCTCCGAGACGTCCTGCCCGACGAAGGTGACACCGAGAATCACGCCGCGCTTCTCGTCGACGACCATGCGCGCCTGACCCTCGTAGCCATCCGCTTGCAGGGACGCGCCGGCCACCCAGCCGAGGTTGTAGTCGACGACCCGGATGTCGTACCCCGCCTTCACTGCCGCTGCCGCGGTGAGGCCGGCGGACGCCACCTCCGGGTCGGTGAACGTCACCTGGGGCACCATCTCGTGGTCCGCGGTGGCGGCGTGCTTTCCGAACCGGTTGTCGTGCACCCGGCGCCCGAGCGCCCGAGCCGCTATCACGTCGCCCGCTGCCCTGGCCTGGTACTTGCCCTGGTGGGTCAGCAGCGCGCGGTGGTTGACATCGCCGACGGCATAGAGCCAGTCGAAGCCCCTGACCAGCAGGGTGTCGTCGACCTGCATCCAGTCGCCGGGGGTGAGGCCGACCGTCTCGACACCGAGGTCCATCGTGCGCGGCGTGCGGCCGATCGCGACCAGCACCTCGTCTGCGTCGATCACCGCGCCGTCGCCGAGAGTGAGGTGTACGCCCGAGTCGTCGCGGGTGACAGACTTCGTGGTCGCGCCGGTGAGCACTGTCGCGCCGAGCTTCTCGAGCGATGCCTTCACGATCTCACCCGCGAACGGTTCCTCGCCGGCGAGCAGAGGTGACCGCGCCACTACGGTCACCCTGGTACCGAAGGTCGCGTACGCGGTGGCCATTTCGACGGCGACCACGCCGCCGCCGATGATGGCGAGTCGCTTCGGCGCGATCTGGGCGCTGGTGGCGTCACGACTGGTCCACGGCTTCGCGTCGGCGAGGCCTGGAACCTCCGGCAGCAGCGGGTCCGATCCCACGCTCACCGCGACGGCCTGCAGCGCGGTGTACGTGACGCCGTCGACGATGACCCGTTTCTCACCGTCGAGACGCGCGTGGCCGCGCACCAGATCGATGCCCGCGCCTTTCACCCATTCGGCCTGGCTGTCATCATTCCAGTCGTGGGTGAACGAGTTGCGGCGTGCGAACGTGGCGGCGACGTCGATCGTGCCGCCGACGGCCTCCTTCGCGCCGCCGACCGCCTGCGCGGCTCGCAGCGCGATACCGCTGCGTAGCAGGGCCTTCGAGGGCATGCAGGCCCAGTACGAGCACTCGCCGCCGACCAGTTCGCTCTCGATCAGAAGTGCGCTGAGGCCGCCTCTGTGCGCGTAGTCTGCGATGTTCTCGCCGACGGCACCCGCGCCGATGACGATCAGGTCGTACTCGTGTGTGGCCATGAGCGTCATGCTACGCGCGCCGACCGGCTAGATTTTGTCCCATTCCGGCGCGACGAGATCATCGTCGGTGTTGCCGGTGTCCGCGTCGACCCACCTGGCGGGAAGCTTCGCTCCGACCACCACTTTCGCGGCCTTGTCGTCGGGGATGTGTATGCCCATCTGTGCCTGGAAGTCGGCGCCTCCGTCGCGGTGGACGTTGAGAATCAGGCCGGAAGCGGGAAGCCCTTTCGCGTCGTTCTGGCCGAGAGGGAAGACGGCGAGCACGTCGACTGTGCAGGGCTTTCCCGTAGCGAGAACCTCCGCGGTCGTCAGCTTCGCCTGGTGGGTCTCGAGCGGGGTCTCGGTGCCATCGTCGCTCGTCACAATGATCTGCGGCGGTGCACCAGCCACTCCAGCTGCTCCCGCCGCGCCCGGTGCCGCAGGAACGTCGTGTGCGAGATCGAGTTCGATCCGGGTCTTATCGGCGGGGTCGACGCGCACAGCGACCGATGCACCCTTCGTCTGCATCTGCGGCACGTAGACCTGCGGGATGGCGTGGCTCACGGTCGCCTGGTAGCTGGCGGATCCGTCGAGCGGCACGACTTCGACCGTCACGTTGCAGACGACACTCTGGCCAAGGCCACCATCGTTGCCGGTGACCATTCCGGTCGGATCGCAGCTGATCACGTTGCCGAGAGCCAGGGTGCCCTCTTTGATCAGTTTCGAATCGGCGATTCCCAGTTTCTGACCTGCCTTGGAAAAGAATCCCATCGAGCTCTCCTTGTTCGGCTGCGCTGATCGTAGCTCCGCCACTGGCACAGCGGCTAGTGGGGATTCCGCTCGCCCGCGCGGCTATCGGCTCAGCGACCCGACGATCCTCAGAATGCTGCCCAGATCATCGCCCGCCGTCTCGGGCTCGGCCGGGGCGAACTCGGTGATGCCGGCGCCCGCGATCGGCAGGGCCGACTTCGCGGCTCGGGAAATCCGATGCCGTCGATGTCGGCCGGATCGAGCACGTCGAGGTCGACGTGCACGTAGACGGATGCCGCCCCGGTAGCGAGAAGCGCGTCACCGATCGAGCCTGCCGTGACCTCGCCGGGAGGGATGACGCGGATGCCCGAGCTCGCGATGTACTCCGACTCCGCGTCATCGCTGGCCCGGGTTCCGGCGAGCACGAGCATGCCGGGCGAGAGCGGGTGGGCGGGCACGAGCGCCGCCGGGCCGTCCCCGAGCAGGGTGCGCACGACCATTCCGTGGAACGCCCCGGTCGTCGATGTCTCGGGAGAGTTCAGGTCCGGGTGCGCATCGAGCCAGAGCACTGCTGTGTCGCCGCCGGCGATGGCGTGGGCGATCGCGCCGAGCTCGACACCGCAGTCGCCGCCGATCACGACCGGGAGGCCGGTACGGCCGGTGAGGGCCGTCGTCAGGGCGTCGCGCACGGCGACGATCGACGACAGTCTCAGTACGTCGGTGCCCTCGCTGCTGCCGGCCTCCGCCGGCACCGCCACCTCGACGGTGGCGGACGATGGCAGGTCGCCCCGGATCGCCTCAGCACCGTCGACGAGCCTCATGGCACGCGACGAGCCGGAACCCTGCCACTGCGGCACGACGAAGAAGGTTGCTGGCACCGGACCAGTATGACCGTTAGAGGATGCGCTGCGCCCGCGCGAGCGCGTCGGTGATGGCGGCGACATCGCCCACCATGCCGTATGCCGGTCGATCACGGTCGACTCGCCAGCTCTCCGACAGCGGACCGACGTTGACCGTGTCGAAGCCGAAATCGGCGTAGAGCTGCGTCACGAACTCGGCGGCGTCTTCGTAGTCGGAGGCGGTCACGAGCGCACGGCGATCATGCGCATCGAGCGGTCGTGAGTCCGCCGTGATCTGGGCGGCCTGAATGGCGTTGAAGGCCTTCGCGACATGCGATGTCGGCAGGTGCGCCTGCAGATGGCCGGTCACGGTCGAGGTGCCGTCGTCGAGGTCGGCGACATGTCCGTCCCGTTCCCAGTAGTAGTTGTTCGTGTCGAGCACGATCTTGCCGGCGAGCTCGGCGACCGGAACATCGGGGATGGCTTTGAACGGGATCGAGACGACGGCGACATCCGCTGCCGCCGCCGCCTCAGCGCTGGTGGCAGCGCGAGCGTGCTCGCCCAGCTCTGCGACCAGGTCCGCGAGCGTCTCGGGTCCTCGCGAGTTGCTGAGCACCACCGCGTACCCGTTCTCGATGGCCTTGCGGGCGATCTGACTGCCGATGTGTCCTGAACCGATGAATCCGATTGTCGTCATGACGGGCCTAACGGCGAACGGGTGGGAGTTGTTCCCTAACGGATGCGGACGCGGGTGAGCGGGCCCGTGATGAGCATCGAGCTGCCGTCGTCGCGTGTGAGATCGATCGCCGCAGAGACGTCGTAGCGCCCGACGGGCACCCGCGGGAGGTTCTCGCGAAAGGTGTTGTCGCTCTCGTCCTGCGCCGCGCACTCGACCGGTGAGAAACTCGCCGGGTAGGTCATCGATGCGCCGGGCGCGAGGTCGACGGTGACCGCCATCATGATCATGGCGCCGTTGCTGTGCCAGAGAACGCGGCCGTTGCGCGAGAGGGTGACGGTGGGGGTGGCCGCGGTTGTCCCCGCGACGGTCCGGGCCGTGTTGTTGGTCAGCGTGACGGTGCCGTTGATGGTGCCGTCGCTGCGGAACGCGTCAGGGAACGAGGCGGTCAGCTCGAGGGCGGCGGTTCGACCCGCTTCGCGCGAGAGCTTCTCGGCGCAGCGGTTGAGAGTCGCCGCCGTGGTGCCCGGCGTGCTTGTCGGGGCCGGAGCGGGCGCGCTGCAGCCCGCCATCGTCGCGAGCACGACGACGGCGAGGGCTGCAGCGCGAAGCGGGGTCACCCGCCCACTGTATGTGCTCGGTCAGTTCTCCCGCGAGAGCTTCACCCGGCGACGGATGTCGGCCAACTGGCGCGTCATCGCCTCGGGCAGTCGGTCGCCGAACGTGTCGAAGAATCCCTCGGTGTCGTCGAGCTCCGCCAGCCAGGCGTCCTCATCGATCTCGAAGAGCTGCTCCCAGTCGCGGTTGGTTACGTCTGTGCCCTCGAGGTTGATGCCACCGGGCACCGGCTTCCAGCCGAGCGGAGTGTCGAGTGCCGGCGTGCGGCCATCGACCCGGTTCATGATCCACTCAAGAACCCGGGCGTTCTCAGCGAATCCCGGCCAGAGCCACGACCCGTCCTCGCCCTTGCGGAACCAGTTCACCTGGAAGATGCGCGGAACGCTGCCGTTCGCCCGCAGAACCGTGCCCAGCTCGAGCCAGTGCGCCCAGTGGTCGGCCATGTTGTAGCCGCAGAACGGCATCATCGCGAACGGGTCGCGGCGCAACTCGCCGACGGTTCCCTCGGCGGCAGCGGTGCGCTCCGACGAGATCGTCGCGCCGATGAACACCCCGTGCTCCCAGTCGCGGGCCTCGACGACGAGGGGAACGTTGGTGGCACGGCGGCCCCCGAACACGATCGCGTCGATGACGACACCCTCAGGGTCTTCCCAGTCGTCCGAGATGGTCGGGCACTGACTGGCCGCCACCGTGAACCGCGAGTTCGGGTGAGCGGCGGGTGTACCGGATGCCGGGGTCCAGTCGTTGCCCTGCCAGTCGATGAGGTGCTCGGGGACCTTGTCGGTCATGCCCTCCCACCACACGTCGCCGTCATCCCTGATCGCGACGTTGGTGAAGATGGTGTTTCCCCACATCGTGTCCATGGCGGTCTGGTTGGTCGCGGTGGAGGTGCCGGGTGCGACGCCGAAGAAGCCCGCCTCGGGATTGATGGCGCGCAGACGGCCGTCGGCTCCCGGCGCGAGCCAGGCGATGTCGTCCCCGATGGTCTCGACGGACCAGCCCGGGATCGTCGGCTTCAGCATGGCGAGGTTGGTCTTGCCGCAGGCGGATGGGAACGCCGCCGCGAGGTGGAACACCCGACCACGCGGATTCGTGAGCTTCAGGAGGAGCATGTGCTCGGCAAGCCAGCCCTCGTCGCGCGCCATCACCGACGCGATGCGCAGCGCGAACGACTTCTTCGCCAGTAGGGCGTTGCCGCCGTACGCGGACCCGTACGACCAGATCTCCCGGGTCTCGGGGAAGTGCGAGATGTACTTTGTCTCGTTGCACGGCCAGGCCACGTCCTGTTGGCCGGCTTCGAGGGGAGCGCCGACGCTGTGCACGGCACGCACCCACTCGGTGTCCGGGCCGATCAGGCGGAGGGCGGCTGTGCCCATCCTGGTCATGATCCCCATGCTGGCCACGACGTACGGGGAGTCGGTGACCTGCACGCCGAGTCGGGCGAGCGGGCTGCCGAGCGGACCCATCGAGAACGGGATCACGTACATCGTGCGACCGCGCATGCTGCCGGCGAAGATGCGGTCGAAGGTCGCCCGCATCTCGGCGGGGTCGCGCCAGTTGTTGGTGGGACCGGCATCCGACTGCTTCTCGGAGCAGATGAAGGTGCGAGCTTCGACGCGGGCGACATCCGCGGGATGGCTGCGGGCGACGAAGCTGTATGGGCGGTGCTCGGGGTTGACCTGGGTCAGGGTGCCGCTGGCGACCATGAGGCGGGTCAGGCGGTCGAACTCCGCCGCGGATCCATCGCACCAGACGACCGCGTCGGGTGTGGTGATGGCGGCGATCGAGTCGACCCAGGAGACGACGCCCGCGTTGGTCCACTCGGGCGCGGCGATGCTCGATGGCTCCGGAACGTTCTCCTCGCCGGCGATACCGGGGCGGGTGGGAGTGAGAGTCATCGTGTCGTCCGTTCTCGCAAAGAAGTGGTCAAAATCCACTCTGCGGCGAGTTTCTGGTATATCGGCAAGAATCCGACTGGAAAAAACCATAGATCTTTCACTAATCTCAATTACATGACCGATCTTGCAACGCTTGGGCAGCGCATTCGTCACTTCCGCACCGAAGCCAATCTCACGCTCGACCAGCTCGGTGCCACCGTCGGCATCGCGGGCAGCCAGCTCTCCCTGATGGAGAACGGGCGGCGAGAGCCGCGCCTCTCCCTGCTGCAGAGCATCGCGTCCACCGTCGGCGTGCAGGTCTCCGATCTGCTCGACTCCGAGCCGCCCACCGAGCGGGCCGCCCTGGAGATCGAACTCGACCGCCTGCAGAAGGGCGCCGTGTACCAGGGGCTGGGGCTCCCGGCCATCCGCCCGTCGCGCACGATGGCCGACGAGACGCTCTCGTCGCTGGTCGGGCTGCATCGGGAACTGGCGCGACGCGCTCGGGAGTCGATCGCGACGCCCGAGGAGGCCCGGAGGGCGAATACCGAACTGCGCCACTACATGCGCGGGCGGGACAACTACATCCCCGAGATCGAGGAGCTCGCTGAGGATGCGGTGCGCGGGGTCGGCTACACGACCGGAGCGCTCACCCATCGCGCGGTGAACCTCATGGCGAAGAAGCTCGGATTCGAGCTGATCTTCGTCAACGACCTGCCTCACTCCACGCGATCGGTCACGGACCTGGAGAACGGCCGCATCTACCTGCCGCCTGCGTCGATCCCCGGCGGGCACGGCCTTCGGTCGATGGCGCTGCAGGCCATCGCCCACCGGCTGCTCGAGCATCACGAGCCGCAGAGCTACGCCGAATTCCTGCGGCAGCGGCTCGAGATCAACTACTTCGCCGCCGCCTGCCTCATGCCGCTGAGACAGTCCGTCGAGTTCCTCACCGCGGCGAAGAACGAGCGCAATCTCGCCGTCGAAGACTTCCGTGATGCCTTCGGGGTCACCCATGAGGCCGCAGCGCTGCGGTTCACCAATCTCGCGACCTCCCACCTCGACATGACCGTGCACTTTCTGCGGGTCGGCGAAGACGGGGCGCTCTACAAGGGCTACGAGAACGACGGACTCCAGCTGCCGACGGATGTCACCGGCTCGATCGAGGGCGAGCTCGTCTGCCGGCACTGGAGCGCCCGCACCGCCTTCGGCCGTTCCAATCGCACAAACGAGTTCTACCAGTACACCGACACCCCGACCGGCACCTACTGGTGCTCCAGCCAGACCGGCACGGCCGGCAGCGAGGAGTTCTCGATCAGCTTCGGCGTGCCGTTCGCCGAGGCCAAGTGGTTCCGCGGCCGCGAGACCACCAACCGCGAGACGTCGCGCTGCCCCGACGAGAGCTGCTGCCGTCGCGCCGGCCGGGAGGCCGAGAACCGCTGGGCGCACAAAGCGTGGCCGAGCGCGCGGCTGCACGCTCACATCCTGTCGCCGCTGCCGTCAGGAACCTTTCCGGGGGTCGACGACACCGAGCTGTATGAATTCCTCGACCGCCACACCGAGGCCTGAACTCCCGGTCCCTGAGTGAGGCGAGGGGAGACGATGGCGAAGTGCGGGCCCGGCGAAGTAACCACAATCCGCCGAGCCCAGGCCGCCCTCTCGGATCAGGAAGAAGAAGCAACCACCTGGACTGTACCCCACTTGCGCCCCCGTTCCGCTGGTCCCGGGAGTCCCAGTTCCGGGGACAGACCGGCCTTTCTGCCCAGCGGCACATGATGGGTTAGCATCGTCTCGAACGTCGGCCAGCCCAGGTTCGCGCCCCGCGTGCGTAACCACTCCGCGGGTCGCCGGCGTTTCCCCGAGGGAGGGCCGGGGTTTTTCGGGTAAATCCCGGCCCTCCCGTCTTCTGCCCATACCCCGGGTGATCCGTTTGCGCAACGCACTCGCGCGCCGTGCGGAACGGGAGCACCATGTGCACCATGAGGACAGTCTCGTACGGGGGAGAGTCGTTCGTGACGAGCGATGCGGCGGCGGCCGCGCTGCTCGACTTTGCGGCTGCTGCTGCTCTGAGCGATTTCGCGGCGGTCGTGCATGTCCCCGCCGTGGACAGTACGGGCGCGCCCATCACTGCGGATCTGGTCATCGGGCCGGCGAGCGAAGTGTTCGTCACGCCGGTGACCTCAGCGTTCGATGAGCCCGATACCGTGGATGCGGTCGCCGACCTGAAGCGGCAGACCAGTGAGCTGGCGGTCTCTCGTCATGTGAGCACGGCCGCTGCGGTCACCGATCTCGTCGACGACGAGGACTTCTGGGAGCCACTGCCGTAGAAGCGCGCCGCGCTGCCCGCATCGGTGCTGCCGCCCTCGTTGGTTCCTGGATCGCAGTGACCGCACGATGCCGTCCCGGGATTGCCGACCATGCTTCCCCGACGTGAGATGGGCCCGGAGGAGTAACCACAATCCGCCGGGCCCGAAGGCATTCCCCGCCGGATCAGGGGACGAGGTGCCCAACGAAAAGAGTACGGATGACGTGCATGTATACAAGTAGACAGGTTCGTCTTCAGCCCGAATCCGTAACACAGCGTCAAACAGGGAGGTTTGTAGTGCCCCCAGGCAGATTCGAACTGCCGCCCCTGCCTCCGGAGGGCAGTGCTCTATCCCCTGAGCTATGGGGGCCCGGGAACTCCAGTTAGGTTACCAGCGAACTTCTTGCGTTTGCCCCCGCATTGCACCACACAGCGTTCCTCCACCGCGTTCCTCTACCGTGTCACCGGCGCGACACGCTGACATGGCATCATCGGGGCATGCTCCGTAACGTGTCAGCCCACCTCGAGATCGACCTCTCGGGGCGCACCAGCATGGTGTTCAGCATCGCTGTCGCGCAGGCCAACCTGCTGGACTCTGAGACGCTCGACATCGTCCTCGACGGACAGCGTCTCCAACCGGTGGAACTCGTCGACCGGCACGGGTCACGGCTGCACGAGCTCGTCTCCGGCGGGGGTTCGATGACCGTCGACTATTCTGCGACGGTGCGCGGGCAGGCCCTGCCCGCCCCGGTCGATCCGCTCGATCTTGTCGTGTACCTTCGACCGAGCCGATATTGCGAGTCCGATTCGCTCGGCCCCACCGCGCAGTCCGAATTCGCAGGGCTGACCGGCACCGAGTTGCTGAACGCCATCGGTGCCTGGGTGCACGATCGTTTGTACTATGTGCCGGGCTCCAGCCGCGTGACCGATGGCGCCGTCGGCACCCTGCTCGCCCGCCAGGGGGTGTGCCGAGACTATGCGCACCTCGTCATCGCCCTGCTTCGCGGGATCGACGTCCCCGCCCGCATGGTCGCGGTCTACGCGCCCGGTCTGAGCCCGATGGATTTCCACGCCGTCGCCGAGGCCTACATCGACGGCACCTGGCACATCGTCGATGCGACGGGCCTCGCGCCAAGGCAGAGCCTGGTGCGCATCGCAACGGGCCGGGATGCCGCTGACATCGCGTTCCTCACCAACCACTGGTCGAACCTCAGGCTGCGCGACCTGAAAGTGCTTGCCGTCGTCGATGAGCTGCCGGTCGACGACCCGCGTGAACTAGTGCAACTGCGCTAGCGCCGACTTCGCGATCGCCGACGCGTCGTTCGCGGTCGAGTACTGGCTCGACTGGGTGACCAGCCAGTAATCGCCGCTGAACACGTCGAGCCTGCCGGACGAGAAGTAGGCCGCGTCTCCGTAGCCAGAGACCGGCGTGCCCTGCGCCGCCGACGACTTCAGCGATGCGAACTCGATCGAGCCGGGGCGGGCGACCGATACGACGAGGGTTTCGCCGCTGGTGTCGTTCACCCAGTTGCAGGCCGTGCCGCCATCGGCTGCAGCGGTGTACGCGAAGGTTCCGGACTTCGGTGCATACGCCGCCTGCAGCGTGAAATTGGGGTTGAAGTCGTACATGGTCTGGGGCGACACGAGCGTGCTGCAGGCAATCGAGATCGGCTGGGCCGGCGTCCCGGCGGTCGGCGTCGGGCTCGGGGTGACGGTCGCCGTCGGCGAGTCGGTCGGTGAGCTCAGGGATGTATACGTGGAACTCGGGGTCGACGGCCAGACGCAGCCGGTGAGAGCGGCGGCGGTGAGCGCGAAGATCGCGCCGACAAGAAGCGGAGTGCGTGCGGATGTCGCCATACGGTAATCATCACCGATGGCGATGACAGCGGCCCGAAAGGCGCGCCCTACGGCCCGATAGAATCGGTGACCGTGACTCCAGCCGAACTGTCCGCCCACCTGCTCGCCATCGTCGATGGTGCGCTGGAGCGCCGCGGGGAGTCCACGCTCACCGTCGGAATCGATGATGTCGCCCTCGAACGGCCCAAGAACCGCGAGCATGGCGACTGGGCATCCAATATCGCGATGAAGCTTGCCAAACCGCTCGGCGCCAACCCGCGCGAGCTCGCCGAAGAGCTGGCCGGCGCCATCCGCGCCATCGGCGGGGTCGCTGCGGTGGATGTCGCGGGCCCGGGCTTCATCAACGTCACGCTGGACGCGGCGGCGGCCGGTGCCCTCGCGAAGACCATCGTCGAGCAGGGAGCGGCCTTCGGCCACGGCACCCTCTACAGCGGGGTGCGCATCAACCTGGAGTTCGTCTCCGCGAACCCGACCGGACCGATCCACCTGGGCGGAGTTCGCTGGGCGGCGGTGGGCGACAGCCTCGCCCGCATCTTCGAGGCGGAGGGTGGCGAGGTCACCCGCGAGTACTACTTCAACGACCACGGTGGCCAGATCGACCGCTTCGCGCGCAGCCTGCTCGCCAGCTATCTCGGGGAACCGGCGCCGGAGGACGGCTACGGCGGCCAGTACATCTCCGAGATCAAAGATCGCGTGGTCGCCGCGTATCCCGGTGACCTGTCGGTCGTGTCGAGGGAGGACCAACAGGAGATCTTCCGCGCCATGGGCGTCGACTTCATGTTCGCCGACATCAAGCAGAGCCTCCACGACTTCGGCGTCGACTTCGACGTGTACTTCCACGAGAACACCCTGCACGAGTCCGGTGACGTCGAGCGTGCGATCGCGCGCCTGCGTGACAACGGCCACATCTTCGAGGCCGACAACGCCATCTGGTTCCGTTCCACGGACTTCGGGGACGATAAGGACCGGGTCGTCATCAAGAGCGATGGCGAGGCGGGCTACATCTCGGGCGATCTCGCGTACTACCTGAACAAGAGGGAGCGCGGGTTCGAGCGCAACCTGATCATGCTGGGGGCCGACCACCACGGTTACGTGCGCCGGCTGATGGCGATGACGTCCGCGTTCGGCGATGAGCCGTACGTGAACCTCGAGATCCTCATCGGGCAGATGGTGAACCTGGTCAAAGACGGCACGCCGCAGCGCATGAGCAAGCGCGCCGGAACGATCGTCGTGCTCGAGGACCTGGTCGAGGCGGTGGGGGTGGATGCGGCCCGCTACGCCCTGGTGCGCTCGTCGATAGACCAGCAGCTCGACATCGATCTCGACCTGCTGTCGAAGCGCACCAACGACAACCCGGTCTTCTACGTGCAGTACGCGCACGCGCGCACGCACTCGGTCGCCGGGAATGCGGCGGCATCCCGGGTCGACCGCACTGCCTTCGACGCCTCGCTGCTCACCCACGAGACCGAGAGCACTTTGCTCGGCGTGCTCGCCGAATTCCCGCGGGTGGTGACGCAGGCCGCCGAGCTGCGCGAGCCTCACCGCGTCGCGCGCTATGCGGAAGAGTTGGCTGGCAACTATCACCGCTGGTACGACAGCTGCCGTGTGACGCCGCTCGGGGAGGAGCCGGTGACCGACCTGCATCGCACCCGGCTGTGGCTGAATGACGCGACCGGCACGGTGCTGCGCAACGCGCTCGGACTGCTCGGCGTCAGTGCACCGGAGCGGATGTGATGAGCCAGAACGTGGTGTTCGTAGAGCCGCCGGCCAAGAAGAAGCACCGCGGCCGCACCGCCCTCATTGTGCTCGCGATCGTGGTCGTGCTTCTGGTCATCGCCGGCATCGTGCTCGACGGCGTCGCTCGCGGCTACGCCGAGAACCTCGTGCAGACCAAGGTGCGCAGCGCGCTGTCGGTTTCCGACTCGACGCCGGTCAATGTGAAGGTGGAGGGCGCCTCGGTGCTGTACCAGCTCGCCACCGGAACGCTCGAGAAGATCGACGTCGACCTGCCCAAGGCCTCCATCGGCGCGATCACCGGGTCGGCGACGCTGTCGGTTCGCGGCATCCCGATCGACCAGACGAAGCCGATCAAGGGCGGCACACTCGTCGTCTCTACCGACCAGGCCGGCCTGCGTGAGCTGCTGAAGAGCTTCTCCGGTATTCCGGTCACGTCGGTCGACCTCGTGGGTGGTGCGGTGCGCCTCGGAGGATCGTTCGACATCTTCGGGGTGAAGATCCCGGTGAAGGTGACCCTCGTGCCTGGCGCGAAAAACGGGCAGCTGACTCTCGCGCCGAAGTCGTTCGAGGTGAACGGTGCCGAGTTCACCGCCGCCCAGCTGGCGAATTCCTTCGGCGTGCTCGCCTCCGGCATAACCGGAACGCAGAGTCTCTGCATCGCGAACATGCTGCCGAAGCCTCTGCACCTGCGGTCGCTGACCATCAGGGGCACGACGGTGACCGTGGCGGGCACGATCTCGCCGGTCGTGCTCGACGAAACGGCGTTCACGACCAAGGGAACATGCCCGTGAACCCGCTCGCTCCGGAGTGGCTGGTCGAGCCGCCCGACGCCAACGAGCTCGCCGAATCGGTGTGGCCGGCGAACGCCACGCGTGCGCCGGGCGGCGAGCTGATGTTCGCGGGCGTCGGCGCGGGCGATCTCGTCGCACAGTTCGGTACCCCGCTGTTCGTCATGGACGAGCAGGATGTGCGCGACCGTGCCTCGGCCGTGAAGACCGCGTTCGACCGGGAGCTCGCGCGCGTCGGCTCGAGCGCCAAGGTCTATTACGCGGGCAAGGCCTTCCTCTGCACCGAGGTCGCGCGCTGGGTCACCGAGGCCGGCCTCTACATCGACGTCTGCAGTGGCGGTGAACTCGCGGTTGCGCTCGCGGCCGGGGTCGAGCCGGTACGACTGGGCTTTCACGGCAATAACAAGTCATTCGCCGAGATCGACCGCGCGGTCTCGACCGGCGTCGGAGTGATCGTGATCGATTCGTTGATCGAGATCGAACGGGTGGCGGATGCCGCTTCGCGGCACGGGCGGGTGCAGCGTGTGCGTCTGAGATTGAACAGCGGTGTGCACGCCCACACCCACGAGTATCTGGCGACCGCGCGGGAGGATCAGAAGTTCGGCATCCCGATCTCCGACGCCCCCGATGCTGTCGCCGAGATCCGGTCCTATGACTCCCTCGAGTTCATCGGACTTCACTCCCACATCGGCTCGCAGATCTTCGAGTCCGACGGCTTCGAGGAGTCGGCACGCCGGCTGATCGCGCTGCATGCCGTGCTGCTCGAGGGCGGACCCGTTCCCGAGTTGAACCTCGGGGGCGGATTCGGCATCGCCTACACGAGTGCGGACGTCGCGCTGCCGATCGAGGTCATCGCCACCCGTTTCGCCGACATCGTCGCCGGTGAGTGCGCCCGGCTCGGCATCGAGGTTCCGGTGGTCGCGTTCGAGCCGGGGCGGCTCATCGTGGGTCCGACCACGGTGACCCTGTACGAGGTCGGCACGATTAAGGACGTGCGGGTCGAGCTTGTCGAGACCTCGGCAGCGGATGACGGTGAGGCCTCGTCCGGCTCGACCCGCTCAGCGATCCGCAAGTACGTGAGCGTCGACGGCGGTATGAGCGACAATGTGCGGCCGGCCCTTTACGAGGCGGACTACAGCGCCCGCATCGCGAGCCGGGCATCCGGCGCGGCCCCCGCGCTCGTGCGTGTGGCGGGCAAGCACTGCGAAAGCGGTGACATCGTGGTGCGCGCAGACTACCTTCCCTCGGATGTCGAGCCCGGCGACCTGCTCGCCGTCGCGGCGACGGGGGCGTACTGCTGGTCGCTCGCCAGCAACTACAACTACCTGGGGCGACCGCCGGTCGTCGCCGTGCGTGACGGGCAGGCACGCGTGATCGTGCGCGGCGAGACCGAAGACGACCTGCTGTCGCGGGACACGGGACTGGAAACACCATCGGAGAAGAAATGATCGAGTACCGCAACCTGCGCATCGCCGTCCTGGGGGGTGGAAGTGTCGGCGCCCAGGTCGCGGCGCTGCTTCTCGAGCACGGCGACGAGCTGGCCAGTCGTGCCGGAGCGGGCCTCGAGCTCATCGGCGTCGCGGTGCGCAACCTCGACGCCCGCCGCACTCCGGACATCCCGCGCGAACTGCTGACGACTGATGCCGCGTCCCTGATCCTCGGCGCTGACATCGTCATCGAACTCATGGGCGGCCTCGAGCCGGCCCGCACGCTGCTGCTGGATGCGATCAACTCCGGCGCCGATATCATC
>JAZJYU010000197.1:0-7117 GCA_040390225.1 Actinomycetota bacterium
CACCGAAGACAAGATTCAGGCGTCGCGCCGCTTCTACAACGGCGGCGTTCGCGAGCTCAACACCAAGATCAAGGTGTTCCCGACCAACATCTTCGCCCGGCGCCTCGGCTTCACCGCGCGCGACTTCTTCGAGGTCGCGGACACGGCCTCCATCGCGGAGCCGCCCCGCGTTCAGTTCTAGTCATCGGTGATCGAGCTTGTCGAGACCTCACCAACGAGCAACTGAGGTTTCATGTATCGGGCAATAGCCGCTAACAAGCGGAACACCGTCTTCATCATCGCGCTCTTTCTGATAATCCTGGCGGCGATCGGCTTCGCCGTGAACTACCTCTGGGGCGGCGGGCAGCAGGGCAACTACGGCATCTTCATCGCGGTGGTGATCGGCGCCGGCATCTACACGCTCATCCAGTACTTCGCGGCGTCATCGCAGGCGCTCGCACTGACCGGGGCGCAGCAGATCCAGAAGGCGGACAACCCACGGCTGTACCGCATCGTCGAGAACCTGTCGATCACGACCGGCCTGCCGATGCCCAAGGTGTACATCATCAACGACCCGGCTCCGAACGCGTTCTCGACCGGGCGCGACCCGAAGCACGCGTCCGTCGCGGCCACGACGGGCATCCTCGACCTCATGGACGATTCGGAGCTCGAGGGCGTCATGGCTCACGAGATGGGTCACGTGCAGAACTACGACATACGAGTGTCGACGCTGGTCTTCGGGCTGGTGGTGGCGATCGGGTTCATCGCCGACATCCTGCTGCGCTTCAGTATCTTCGGCGGGTTCGGCGGAGGCAACAACCGCAACAACAACAGCGGTGGGGGCGGCGGCAACCCGGTCATCCTGATTCTCAGCCTCGTTGCTCTGGTGCTTTCACCGATCCTGGCCGCGCTCATCCAGGCCGCCATCTCTCGTCAGCGCGAGTACCTCGCCGACGCGTCGAGCGCGATGATCACGCGTAACCCGCCGGAGCTGGAGAGTGCGCTGAAGAAGCTCGGCGACTACGGTCGTCCGGTCGCGAAGCAGAACACCAGCATGGCCCACATGTGGATCGCCGACCCGAACAAGCCGGGCCTCATGACCCGCCTGTTCGGCACCCATCCGCCGATCCCGGACCGTATCGCGCGCCTCGAGAAAATCGGCGGCTCGTTCTAGCTTGCCCCCTCAGCAGCGCCTGGCTCGCCCTCGCGCTGACTACCAGAGTGTTTTGGACGTTCGAGGTCGGCGATGCCTCTGGCGTCACCGACACTCGACGGAACAAGGATATTTCTCCGTGTATTGCATGGCTCAAAATGTCCTTGATTTGTCGGATTCGCGGACGCTACGAATCAAGGACAGTTTCCGCGCGTTTCGTCGGCCAGAAATGTCCTTGTTTTGTCGAGCATCTGGCATCTGGCATCTGGCATCTGGCATCTGGCATCTGGCATCTCGCATGCGGCGCCGCTGCGCGGCAGTGGACGCCTTGACACACGGGCGCCGGACGCTGGCTGCGGGAATCCCGGTAGAAGGCGAACGAGGATCAGAGAACGGGCGCTAGGAGCCGACTGCCTCGATCAGGAGCGCGCCGGCGGCCGCGACTTCCCGCGCAAAGTCGCCGCGATCCACCACGAGGATGTCGCCCAGGCCCTGCCAGTCGGCGATGCGGCGGAGAAGCGGAACCACCCGCGCCGGGTCGGGCGAAGACCCCTCCTCACGCCAGGCGGACTGCACCCTGAGCACCCCGTTCTGCCGGTCGCTCTTGAGGTCGATGCGCCCGACAACGTTCTCGTCGATGAGCAGCGGCAGCGTGTAGTAGCCGTACACACGTTTGGGCGCCGGCGTGTAGATCTCGATGCGGTAGTGGAATCCGAACATGCGCAACCCGCGATCCCGCTCCCAGACCACCGGATCGAAGGGCGAGAGCAGCGCGGTGGTTTCGATGCGACGGGGGATGCGGGCGTCGGCGTTCAAAAAGGCGGGGCGGTTCCAGCCTTCGACCGTCACGGGCACCACCTCGCCCGCTTCGACGAGTTCAGCGAGCGCCTTCTTCGTATCGTCGTTGCGTAGGCGGTAGTAGTCGCAGATGTCGCTGACCGTGCCGATGCCGAGTGCGCGCACCGAGCGGCGCACCAGCTCGCGGATGGCATCCTCCTTCGACACCTCGAGGGCGAGCAGGTGGGCGGGAACCACGTGCTCCGCAAGCCCGTAACTGCGCTCGAACCGGGTTCGCCCGGCGGTCGCGACATCGCCCTGGAACCAGAGTGTCTCCAGGCCGAGCTTCACATCCGACCAGCCCCACCACGGCCCGCGCCGCACGTTCGACTCGTGCTCGATCTTGCTCGCGGGCAACGGTCCCTTGTCGGCGAGTTCCGCGCGGAGCCAGTCCATCATCTGCCCGTTGGCTCCGCCCCAGCTGCCCTCGCGGCTGTGCCGTGCGCGATAGAACTCCATCCGCCAGCGGAACAGCGGCCAGTCCTCCATCGGGATGACGGCGGCCTGGTGCGCCCAGTATTCGGTGTAGCCGGATCGCCGGGCGAACACCAGGCGGTCGAGCGCGGCGCGGTCGTAGGCGCCGAGGCGCGCGAACAGCGGCAGGTAGTGGCTGCGCTCGAAGACGTTCACCGAGTCGAGCTGCAGCAGGTTGAGCCGCTGGATGCCGAGGTTGAGCTGCCGGGTACCCACCGTGGCCGGTGGGGCGGCACCGAACCCCTGCGCGGCGAGCGCGATGCGCCTCGCTTGCGGCGCCGAGAATGTGGTGACCATCGTCACCGACACTACTAACGGCGACTGACCTCCGGCAGGTCGAGCAGGTCGACGACGCTGTCGAGGATGTGGTCGTGCGGGTGCTTCTGCAGGTCGTCACGACCCAGCGCGCCACTCAGTACCCCGACGGCCACGACCCCGGCGTTGCGGGCGGCCTGCAGGTCCACCGCGGTGTCGCCGGCCGCAAGGACCGTGCGGACATCCGTCACGGCGGTCTTCTCCATCGCGTGGTGGATCAGGTACGGCGCCGGGCGGCCGGCGGTGACGTCGGATGTGGTGACGACGGCGTCGAGTTGCACGCCGACCGTCCACCCGACGGCGTCGAGGATCGGGTAGGCGACGTCATCCGAGAACCCGGTGGTGAGGGCTATCTTGAGGCCGAGCTCGCGCAGGAACCGCAGCGCCTCTTCGACACCGGGCAGGGCGACCGGCGGGTTCGCGCGGTAGGAGTCGGCGAGGATCACGCGGAAGCGTTCGAAGGCGGCAGGTGCCGCCGATGCGTCGCCCCCTCCGAGCGGCAGCAGCGCGCCGATCGCCGTGAGCTTGTCGGTGCCCATCCAGGTCTGCAGGTGAACCGGGTCGACGGTGGCGCCGGTTTCTGTGACGCTCTCGCGAAGCGCGTCATAGACCAGACCGTGGTCGTCGATCGTTGTTCCGGCCATGTCGAGGGCGACGAGTTCGATCATCCGCACATCCCAGCACGGTTCGATGAACGGCGGATGAATGTCGCCGGGGCGAGTTGCCGAGCCGGTGAGCGAACGGGCAGGCTCGGACGATGATCGCAGAAACGGATGTCCTGGTCGTCGGCGCGGGAATCGCCGGACTCGCCCACGCGGCCGCGGCCCACGCGAGGGGACTGAGCGTCACGGTGATCGACCGCGACAGTCGCGCGATCGGGGCATCCGTGCGCAACTTCGGTCACGCCTGCGTCACCGCCCAGTCCGGAGAGCTGCTCGACCTCGCGCTCGTCGCACGCGAGCGCTGGGTGCACTACTCGGCGCTCGCCGGGTTCTTCTCGGTCGAGTCGGGCGCGATCGCCGTCGCACGCTCGGCCGAGGAGCTCGCGGTACTCGATGAGCTCTCGGCGAGCCGCGAGGCCGGGCAGGTCGCGCTGGAAGGCGCGGACGCGATCCGTGAGCGCCTGGGATCGGGCGACACCGCGATCGTCGGCGGTGCCACTCTGCGGGATGACGTGCGGGTCGACCCGCGCGAAGCGGTCGGAAAGCTGGCGGCCTGGCTCGAATCCCAGGGAGTCAGGTTCCTCTGGCGGACGAGCTACTTCGGCGGCGACCAGACCTCACGAGGAACCGTCCGCGCCGGGCGCACCATCGTCTGCGTCGGTCACGACCTGGACTACCTCTACCCCGACCTCGCCGCCGAACACGAGATCGAGCGCTGCGGCCTGCAGATGACGCGGATCGACGCGCCGGGCGGGAGACGCATCGTTCAGGCCGTGCTCACCGGTACCTCGATGCTGCGGTATCCGGCGTTCACCGAGACGGATGCCGCAGTCGCCCTTCGCGCGCGCGTCGCGCGGGACGACCTCGGCCTCGTCGACGTCGGAGCCAACGTCATGTTCACCCAGCGGCCCGACGGAACGATCATCGCCGGTGACAGCCATCGCTACGACGTGACGATGGACCCGTTCCAGCGGGAGGCGACCACCGAGCTGCTGCTCGCGCGCATCGCGGAGGTGCTGGGTGTGCCGCGGGTGACGGTCGTGGAGCGCTGGCAGGGGGTGTATGCGTCCAGCCCGCGGCATCCGTATCTCATCGAGGAGGTCGAGCCGGGTGTCACCGCCGTGAGCGTCACCTCGGGTGTCGGCATGACCATCTCGTTCGGCCTCGCCGAGCGCGCTTTCAGCTGACCTCAGCGAAGGCGTCGTCGAGGATTCCGAAGGCTTCGTCGAGCTGTTCGTCGGTGACCACGAGCGCCGGGGAGAGGGTGAGCACGTTGCCCATCGTGGTCTTGAAGCTGAGGCCGCGACGGAGGGCCGCGTAGAGCACGGCCTCGGCGAGCTCGTTGTCGGGCGCGCGGCCGTCCTCTCGGGAGACCAGCTCGAGCCCGACCATGAGGCCGCGACCCCGCACATCCCCGATGGAGTCGTACTTGGCGGCCAGGGAGCGCCCGCGGGCCTGGGCGACCGCGCCCAGCCGCGCCGAGTTCTCGACGAGTCCCTCTTCTTCGATCACCTGCAGCGTCGTCAGGCCGGCGCGCGCCATCAGCGGGTTCTTCTCGTGCGTGTAGTGGCCGAAGGCCCAGTCGCCGGCGATGTCGAAGTCCGAGGAGGCGAGCACGGCGGCCACCGGGATCGCTCCGCCGCCGAGACCCTTGCCGGTGACCAGGATGTCGGGCACCGTATCCTCGTGCGATGACGACCACAGTCTGCCGGTTCGCCCCAGCCCGGTCGGGATCTCGTCGAAGATGAGCACGGTTCCGGTGTCGTCGCACGACCGCCGCACGGCCTGCCAGAATCCGGGTGCCGCCAGCTCGGGTACCGCTCGCATCGGTTCGGCGATGACCGCGGCGACGTCGCCCTGCACCCGCAGCGTGTAGTCGATGAGCTCGGCCAGCGCGCGCCCGCAGTCGGGCGTGTGCGGCTCGTCGAAGCGGTGACCTGCGCCGAAACGGTCGCGGTAGCACCCGATCGGCGGCACGTGCTCGGTTCCGGTGAGCAGCGGCCCGATCGGCCCGGTGCGGAACAGCTGCTCGCCGCCGACCGACGCGGCTCCGAACCCGGCACCGTGGAAGGATTCCCAGAACGACACGGTCTTGAAGCGGCCGGTCTTGGCGCGGGCCAGCTTGAGCGCCACCTCAACGGCATCCGAGCCGCCCGTCGTCATCAGCATGCGGTCGAGGCCTGCCGGGGCGAGCGCGGTGAGCTTCTCGGCGAACTCGACGCTCACCTCGCTGGTGAAGCGGCGCGGCACGAAGGGAAGCGCACGCAGCTGCTCGGTCAGCGCTGAGACGATCCGCGGATGCCCGTACCCCAGCTGGTGGGCGGAGTTGCCATGGAAGTCGAGGTAGCGCGCGCCATCGCGCCCGATCAGGTGGACGCCCTCGGCACCCACGATGGAGGCCAGCACCGGTGTCGACACGGCCTGGTGCAGGTAGACCGCCGAGTCCCGGTCGACGAGGGTGTCCGGATGGCCGGTATTCCAGGCGGCACGCCCGGTGCCCGCATTGGTATCGCTTTCACTCTGTGTCGGCATGCGCGAAAAGCTACACGATCGATGCGAACGGATGGATGCTCGCAGTTCGCCTTCCGTTCACCTCGGCACTGCCAGTGCGCCACTCTTCCGAACGACCATCGACCTGATCGGCTGTGGCATCCCCTAGTTCGCCTTCAGGCAGAGCGGCCCACCGGTCACCAGGAGGACACAGTGAACACCAAGCGTTACATCGCGGGCGCGGCATTCGCCGTCGCCGTCGCGATCTCGCTCACCGCATGTGCGGGTACGAGCAGCTCGACGACGAACAGCAAGGTCGACGCGAAGACCGCGACCAGTGCCGCGGACTTCGGTGGCATGGACGCGCTTGTCGCGGCCGCCAACAAGGAGGGCCAGCTCAACGTCATCACCCTTCCGCCGAGCTGGGCGAACTACGGCAAGATCATCGCCCTGTTCCAGCAGAAGTACCCGCAGATCAAGATCAACTCGGCCAACCCGAACGGCTCCAGCGCCGACGAGGTCTCCGCTGCCAAGGCGCAGCAGGGCCAGTCCACCGCGCCCGACGTGTTCGACATCGGCACCGCCGTTCTGCAGGCCAACCTCGACATCGTCGCCCCGTACAAGGTCGCGAACTGGGCCGACATCCCGGCCGACTTCAAGGACTCCAAGGGCGCGTGGTACTACGACTACAGCGGCCTCATGAGCATCGGTTACGACTCGAGCGTCATCAAGACGGCCCCGAAGTCGATCGACGACCTGCTCGGCTCCGCGTACAAGGGCAAGGTCGCCATCAAGGGTGACCCCACCCAGGCGAACGAGGCGGCTTCGGCTGTCTACCTCGCCGCGCTGCAGGAGAAGGGCACCGCGTCGAACATCCAGCCCGGCATCGACTTCTTCCAGAAGCTGAAGGCCGCCGGCAACTTCCTCTCGGTGCTGCCGACCCAGGCCACGGTCAACTCGGGTGAGACCCCGGTCGTGTTCCAGTGGAGCTACAACAACCTCGCGTGGGGTTCGGCTGGCGGAGCCACCGGCAACCCGAACTGGAAGACCGTCGTGCTCCCGGGCGTCGCGCTCGGCAGCTACTACAACCAGGCGATCAACAAGGACGCGCCGGACCCGGCCGCTGCCCGTCTGTGGGAGGAGTTCCTCTACACCCCCCAGGTGCAGAACCTGTTCCTCGCGTCCGGTGCATACCCGGCCACGCTGA
>JAZJYU010000197.1:7127-16414 GCA_040390225.1 Actinomycetota bacterium
CATGCAGAAGAACAAGACGGTCGACGCCACTGTGCTCAAGAGCGTCGGCGCCCCGCCGTCGAACTTCGTGCAGCTCACCGCCGACCAGGCCACGGCCGCCGGCACGCTGCTGAAGTCCAAGTGGGCTGCGGCAATCGGTTAAGTAGAAACCACACACAACAATGATGACTGTCGCAGAAGCTGCTGCGCCGGCCACCACCACGCGCGACGCCGGAGCTCCCCAGCTCCGGCGTCGCAGCGCGGCGTGGCTCGGCCTCACTCCGTTCGCTGTGTACGTGCTGCTCTTCCTCGCCGTTCCCGCGGTGCTCGCTGTCGGGAGCAGCTTCTTCGACAAAGAAGGTGGATTCACCTTCGCCAACCTGTCCGCGTTCGCGGACACCCACATCCAGCTGGACTTCTTCAACTCGTTCTGGGTGTCGCTGGTCACCGCGGTGCTCGGTGCGATCCTCGGAGCGATCGTCTGTTTCGCTCTGCTGACCGCCAAACCCGACGGCGTGCTTCGCTCGGTCGTCGACTCCGCGTCCAGCGTGCTCGCCCAGTTCGGCGGCCTGATGCTCGCGTTCGCCTTCATCGCGACCATCGGCATCCAGGGCGCGATCACGCAGGCGCTCATTTCGCTCGGATTCACCCAGAACATCTTCAACAACTTCAACGGCGGCCCGCTGCTTTACTCGGTGCCCGGCCTGTTGATTCCCTACCTCTACTTCCAGATCCCGCTCATGGTGCTGAGCTTCATGCCGGCGATGGAGGGGCTGAAGGCCACCTGGGGTGAAGCCAACGCAACCCTCGGCGGCACGCGGTTCACCTACTGGACGCGCATCGCGTTCCCGATTCTCGCGCCGGCGTTCTTCGGCAGCCTGATCCTGCTGTTCGCGAACTCGTTCTCGTCGTACGCGACGGCGGCGGCACTCATCGACCAGGGTGGCATCGTGCCCCTGGCCATCCACCAGCAGATCAGCAGCGAGACCGTGGTCGGTGCCACGAACGTCGCTGGGGTGCTCGCACTAGGAATGGTGATCGTCATGGTTGTCGTCATGAGCGTCTACTCGGCGCTGCAGCGCCGGGCGTCGAGGTGGCAGCGATGAGCACAGTCGCCGCCGCAGCGCCGGTCGAGCACATCGACGAGCACGGCCAGCTGCTCCCGAAACTGCCGAAGCGCCCGAGCCGGGTTGGAGCGGTGCCGTCGAAGGCGACCGGCAGGACAATCCTCATCGTCACGGCGATCGTGTTCGTCGTTCCGCTGCTCGCCATGGTGCTGTTCTCGCTCCGCGTCGTCGGCAGCAAGACTGCCCTCACATTCGACCACTACACGGCGATCTTCCAGCCGGCCAATGAGATCACCTACGACGGCCTGTTCCAGGGCATCATCAACTCGCTCGTCATCTGTGTGATCACGGTTGCTATCGTGCTCGTGCTGCTGCTGCCCACGATGCTGCTGGTCGAGTTGCGCTACCCGAAGCTGCGGGGGGTGCTGGAGTTCGTCTGCATCATCCCGATCACGATCCCCTCGATCGTGCTCGTCGTCGGTTTCGTGCCGGTGTACCGGGTGGTGTCGCAGATCTTCGGCAGCTACCCGTGGACGCTGGCCTTCGCGATCGGCGTCATCGTGCTGCCGTATGCATTCCGGCCGATCGCGGCGAATCTGGCCGGTGTGGATGTGACCATCCTCAGCGAGGCGGGGCGCTCCCTCGGGGCCAACTGGGGCCAAGTACTGTGGCGGGTCATCCTGCCGAACCTGCGCCGCGGCATCCTGTCCGCCTGCTTCATCACGATCGCGGTGGTGCTCGGCGAGTTCACGATCGCGTCGTTCGCCAGCCAGAACACCTTCCAGACCGCGCTGTTCCTCCTGCAGCAGACGGACCCGTATGTTGGAGTCATCTTCGCGCTGGTCGCGCTGATCTTCACTTTCGCAATTCTTCTCATCATCGGCCGCATCGGCAGCATTGGACGGAACAGGAAAGAATCATGACCAACGCACCCACGAAGACGACCAAGGCCACCGTGTCGACGAGCCTCGCCACTCAGGGCGAAGGCGCGACCGTCGACCTGCGCAACGTCGTGAAGGACTACGCGGGTCACCGCGCCCTCACCGGCGTCAACCTGTCGATGGCACCGGGCGAGTTCATCGCGCTGCTCGGCCCGTCCGGCTGCGGCAAGACGACCGTGCTTCGCGCACTCTCGGGGCTCGAGAACATCACCGAGGGCCGCATCCTCATCGACGGGCAGGATGTCGCCCATGTTCCAGTGAACAAGCGCGACATCGGCAGGGTGTTCCAGGCGTATTCGCTGTTCCCGCACATGACGGTGCAGCAGAACGTGGAGTTCGGCCTGCAGATGCGCAAGGTGGATGCCGCGAGCCGTAAGGCGCGCGCCGCTGATGCCCTCGAGATGGTCGGCCTCGGCCACCTCGGCAAGCGCTACGCGCACCAGCTCTCCGGTGGACAGCAGCAGCGCGTGGCCCTGGCCCGGGCCCTCGTCACCCGTCCGCGCGTGCTGCTGCTCGACGAGCCGCTGTCGGCCCTCGACGCGAAGGTGCGCGTGCAGCTGCGCGACGAGATCCGCCGCATTCAGACCGACCTCGGCATCACGACCCTCTTCGTCACGCACGACCAGGAGGAGGCGCTCGCCGTCGCCGACCGGGTCGCCGTGATGCGGGATGGCAACATCGAGCAGGTCGGTACGCCTGAGGACCTCTACACGAAGCCGGCGACCTCGTTCGTGGCGACGTTCGTCGGCCTGAGCAATGCCGTCGACGGCGTGCTCGCCGGTCCGGCGATTTCGGCTCTCGGCTCGACCTTCCCGCTGCTCGGCACCGGCCCGGCGGACGGTCCGGTCACGGTGTACATCCGTCCGGAGGACATTTCGCTGTCGACCACCGGACTGGCCGCGACGGTCGTCGCCTCGAGCTTTCTCGGTTCGCTGCGCCGCACCCAGGTGCGGCTCGACGACGGCACCCTGCTGTTCGTGCAGCATGACGTTCGCACCCGTCCCGAGACGGGGGAGATCGTGCATCTCACGTTCAGCGGCCAGCCGGTCGCAGCCAGCGAGCGTGCCTAGCGCATTCCCATTCCGGCATACGTTCGCCCGTAGACTGACCCGGTGACCTCAGCGTTCCCGGGCCCGACCCTCGACGACTTCGTCGCTGCCCGTGAGCGGGTGGCGAAGGTCGCCGCTGTCACCCCGATGGAGAGCTCGCGCTTTCTCGCAGACGTGATCGGGTCGCCGGTGTTCCTCAAGTGCGAGAACCTGCAGCGCACCGGCTCGTACAAGATCCGCGGGGCGTACAACCGGCTCTCCCAGCTGACCGACGACGAGAAGTCCCGCGGAGTGGTGGCGGCATCGGCCGGCAACCATGCCCAGGGTGTCGCCCTCGCCGCGCGCGAGCTCGGTATCGCCGCAACCATCTTCATGCCTGTCGGCGTCGCGCTGCCGAAGTTGCAGGCGACGAGGGACTACGGAGCGGATGTCGTGCTTCGCGGCGACGCGGTTGACGGGTCCCTGCGTGCTGCGGCCGAATTCGCCGAAACCACAGGGGCCGTCTTCATCCCGCCATTCGACCACCCGGATGTCGTGGCCGGGCAGGGAACGCTGGGCCTGGAGATCATCGACCAGGTTCCGCAGCTCGATACGATCGTCATCCCGATCGGTGGCGGCGGCCTCATCTCCGGTGTCGCCAGCGCGCTCAAGCAGACCCTGGCTGCCCAGGGCCGTAGCCTGCGGGTGATCGGTGTGCAGGCCGAGCGTGCCGCCGCCTACCCGCCGTCACTGACCGCGGGGATCGCCACGGAGATCCGGATCGCCCCCACGATCGCCGACGGTATCGCGGTGAGCAAGCCGGGCCTGCTCAACTTCGACATCGTCTCCGCCACGGTGGACGAGGTCGTGACCGTCAGTGACGACGACATCGCCCGCGCCATGCTGATGCTGCTCGAGCGCGCGAAGCTGGTCGTCGAGCCGGCCGGCGCCGTCTCTGTTGCGGCCATGCTCACCGGCCAGGTGACGGGCGCCGGCACGACGGTCGCGATCCTGAGCGGGGGCAACATCGACCCGCTGGTGATGGAGCGCGTCATCTCGCGCGGGCTCGCGGCATCCGACCGCTATCTCACCATCCGGCTCGCGCTGCCCGACCGTCCGGGACAGCTCGCGCGCGTGGCGGAACTGATCTCGGAGGCGAACGCGAACGTCGTGGAGGTGCTGCACACGCGGCACAACCCGAACACGCTGATCAGCGACGTGGAGATCGACCTCAGCCTCGAAACGCGCGGACCCGAGCACGTGGCGCGGGTGCTGTCACACCTCGTCGACGCCGGATACGAACCGCGCGTGCAGTCGTAAGAGGAGATTTAGCTCGTCGAAATCTCACCAGCGAGTAGCCCGACCGTGAGGTCTCGACACGCTCGACCCGCTACGCGCTGTACGCCTCGACCTTGTCGATGTCGACGGTGATCTCTTTGCCGTTCGGCGCGGTGTATGTCACCGTGTCGCCGACCCTGTGACCGATGATGGCCGCACCGAGCGGGCTGCCCTCGCTGTAGACGTCGAGGTCGCTGTCTTCACCCACGATTTCGCGGCTGCCGAGCAGGAACACGCTCTCGTCGCCCAGGATGCGTGCCGTCACGACCGAGCCGGAGCCGACGACACCGTCGCTCTCAGGAGCCTCGCCGACCTTGGCGTGACGGAGCAGCTCGGTGAGCACGCGGATGCGCGCCTCCATCTTTCCCTGCTCCTCTTTCGCGGCGTGGTATCCGCCGTTCTCCTTGAGGTCGCCCTCCTCGCGCGCCGCCTCGATCTTCTTGGCGATCTCGATACGACCCTCGTTCTGCAGCTGCTCGAGTTCCGCCGTGCGGCGGTCGAACGCTTCCTGGGTGAGCCAGGTCTCCTGCGTCTCAGACATCAGCCCCTCCTTCGCGCAAAAAATATGAGACCGGCCACCACGGCCGGTCTCCAATACTGTTCACCGAGTTTAGGTCAGCCAGCACTCGTAGATCAACCCGGTCGTGGGCTTGCCGACCGACTTGACCACCTGGGTATAGGTGTTGGTGAAGGCCTTGGATGCGGGAACATCGACGATCTTCCAGCCCACGATGGAGTGGTCGGAGGCCTGCACCTGCAGGGCGCACTTGGCCGTCTGGCCGGGCGGCATCGACACCTGGTAGGTGACCTTCACGGTGTGGGAGTTCACAATGGTGTTGCCGACGTCCTCGGCATCCATGGTCGCGCCGGCCTGGTCCAGCCCGGCCCACACCACCCACGCGACGACGACGATCGCGACGGCGACACCGCCGCCGATGTAGAGCCAGCGCTGGCGACGCCGTCTCGACGGGGTGCGACCGTACCGCGAGTCGATCGCGGTGGGAGGTGTGACGGTCATCGATGTCCCCTGGACGTTTAGGCTGGTAACGCAAGGCTACATAATCTTCCCTAGGAGTTCGGTGACCCACCGCCTGTTGGCCGTTCACGCCCACCCCGACGACGAGTCGAGCAAGGGTGCCGGAACCTACGCGCGCTATGTCAAGGCCGGCGCACAGGTGCTCGTGGTGAGCTGTACCGGTGGCGAGCGCGGGGATATCCAGAACGAATCCCTCGTCGAGAAGGCGATGGCGAACCGCGACATGGCCGGCCTTCGCCGCATCGAGATGGCGAAAGCGCAGGCCGCTGTCGGTTTCGATCACCTCTGGCTCGGCTACCAGGACTCTGGCCTGCCCGAGGGCGACGAGGTCGTGCCGCCCGGCAGCTTCGCGCTCATCCCGCTCGAGATCTCCGCGGAGCCGCTCGTGAGGATCATCCGCCGGTTCACGCCGCAGGTCGTGCTCACCTACGACGAGACGGGCGGCTACCCGCATCCCGACCACATCCGCACACACGAGATCTCGGTGTACGCGATCGAGGCCGCGGCGGACCCGAGTCGCTACCCGGATGCCGGGGCGCCCTGGCAGGTGACCAAGGTCTATTACGACCGCACCTTCAACCTGCCGAAGCTCGAGGCGATGTGGGAGACGGTCAGGTCGATGGACCTGGATGCCGAGACCCTCGAGTTCATGGAGCAGATGCGCGAGCGCATGAAGGACCGGCCCGATCTCGCGACCAGCCACATCGACGTCGGCGACTTTCTCGAGGTGCGCGACCAGGCGCTGCGGTCCCATGCATCCCAGGTTCCGCCCGACAGCCGCTTCTTCTTCTGGCCCAACGAGTCGGTGCGTGACGCCTGGCCGTACGAGGACTACCAGCTGGCGAGCTCCCTCGTCGAGACCGACAAACCCGAAAGCGACCTGTTCGCCGGGATCCCGGAGGACTGATGTTCACAATCCTGTACCTGGCGGCCACGCCGTCGCCCGCGCCTTTCGACGAAAACACGGTCACGCCCGGCTGGGTCGGCTTCTCGGTGACATTCCTGATCGGTGTGGTGACCATCCTGCTCATCATCGACATGGTGCGGCGGCTGCGCCGGGCGCGCTACCGCGGCGAGATCCGCGAGCAGCTCGAAGCCGAGCGCGCTGCCGAGGATCGCAAGGCGGGTTGAGCGTGTCGAAACCTCGACGAACTCGATCTGCTCAGAAGTAGACCGGGTGGGTCGCGATGATGAGGATCGCGACCCAGTGGCAGAGGAACGCCAGAAGAGTGAACGCGTGGAAGATCTCGTGGAAGCCGAAGACGCCCGGCACCGGGTTCGGCCGCTTGAAGCCGTATGCGGTTGCGCCGAGCGTATAGAACAATCCGCCGACCAGGATGAGCGTCATCATGACGGCATTCGCCTGATAGAAGTCCACAATGAACGCGAAGGCCGCGTAGCCGAGCAAGAGATAGAGCGGCACGTAGAGCCAGCGCGGTGCACCCACCCAGAACACCCGGAACGCGATGCCGAGAATCGCACCTCCCCAGACCATGCAGATGAGGATGAGCGCCTTGTCGTGCGGCAGGGCCAGCACCGTGATCGGCGTGTATGAGCCGGCGATGAGCAGGAAGATGTTGGCGTGGTCGAAGCGCTTCAGCAGCTTCTTGGTTTTCGGGCTCCAGTTGATGCGGTGGTAAAGCGCCGAGACGCCGAACAGCAGAAGCGAGCAGAGCACGAATACGGCGGAAACGAGCTTCGCGACCACGCCATCCGCGAGCACGATGAGCACGACGCCGAGCGCGATCGCGACCGGAAAGGTGCCGGCGTGGATCCAGCCACGCCAGGTGGGCTTCTTCTCCTCGGCCGGCACCGCGAGGGCGTCGTCGAGCAGGGGAAGGTGCGGCAGTGCCGGCTCAGGGGTGTCGGCGGTCATGGCGACAGCCTAAGGGCAGCACACTCGCACAGACTGGGAGGACTAACGTATTCACGTGGCCGAGCGCGAGACACCTCTTGGTAGAGGACTCCTCTATGGCGTCTATCAGCGCCGGCTCCGGCGTTCGCTGGCCGGGCAGGAGTTGCCCCGCCACGTCGCGATGATCCTCGACGGCAACCGCCGGTGGGCGAAACAGCGCCTGCTGGAGACCGCGGCGCCCGGTCATCGGGCGGGGGCTGAGAAATTCCAGGAATTCCTCGAATGGTGCGATGAGCTCGGAATCTCCGTCGCGACGCTCTACCTGGTATCAACGGACAACCTGACCGGCCGTACCCCTGAAGAGCTTGAACAGCTCTTCCTCATCATTGCGGACCTCGCCTACGACCTGTCCCACTTTCGCGACTGGCGTGTGCAGCACGTCGGGTCCGACGAGGGGCTCCCGGTCGCGTTGGTCGACGCGCTCCGCGCGGCGGAACTGCGCACCAAAGACAACACCGGCCTGCACATCAACCTCGCCGTCGGGTACGGCGGCCGGCGGGAGATCACGGATGCGATGCGCAGCATCGTGACTGCCCACAGCGCGAGTGGCGGAAGCCTCGACGATCTCGCGGACATCCTCACCCCCGAGCTGATCGCCGACCACCTCTACACCGGCGGTCAGCCCGATCCCGACCTCGTGATCCGAACCTCGGGCGAGCAGCGGCTGAGCGACTTCATGCTGTGGCAGAGCGCGCACAGCGAGTTCTATTTCGTGGAGGCGCTCGGGCCGGACCTGCGCGAGGTGGACTTCCTGCGAGCTCTGCGTGACTACGCGACCCGTCACCGCAGGTACGGTAGCTGAGTGATCTCCATAGACGAGTTCGTCGCCGGCTTCGATGAGGATTCCGGCTACCTCGACTTCGCGCATCTCGGGCCACTCGGCAGGTCCGTTCTCGAGGAGGAGCAGGCGCAGGTCGAGTTGCTGCGCCGATCGCGTTTCGGCAGTCTCGCCAGTCTCGACCTGCAGGACGCGCGCCTGCGCAACGCGGTCGCCGATCTGACCGGATTCCGCGCCGACCAGGTCGTGTTCCAGCCGAACACCGCATCCGGCCTGATGCACGCGATGTTCGGCGTCACCGGAGGGCTGCTGCTCTCGGCGGCCGAATTCCCGGCGGTCACGTTCGCGGCGAGCCGTGCGGCCGACGCCCTGGGCGTTCTGAAGCCCAAGTGGCTCGACACCGAGGGCGGGCCGGTCACGCCGGGGGCCATCAAGAAGCAGCTCACCAAGACGATCGTCGCCGTAGCGGTCAGCCTCGTCGACTTCCGTACCGGATACCTTGTCGACCTTGAGGGCATCCGGCAGGTGATCGGCGACCGGCTGCTGATCGTGGACGCGGTCCAGGGCTTCGGTGTGGTGGACGCTCCATACCAGGTCGCGGATGTCGTGGTGTCCGGCGGGCAGACGTGGGTGCGCGCCGGGTGGGGCACCGGCTTCCTCGCGCTGAGCGACCGCGCGGCCGAGCGACTCACGCCGGTGTTCTCGGGCTTCAGCGCGACCGACGAGGAGGGGACACCGCTCGACACCGTGTTCCCGCCCACGGCCGGCGCGGGCGCCTTCAGCATCAGCAACCCCGACCCGATCGCCCAGGCCAGGATGGCGATGGCTCTCGAAGACATCGAGAGTGTCGGCGTGCGGGCGATCAATGCGAACCTGTCCGAGAAACTGTCCCGGGTGATCGAGCTCGCCGACGAGTTCGCCGTGCCGATCTCGTCGTCGCGGGCCGAACACGAGCGCGCGGGCATCATCGTGCTCGATCCGGCGCCGGACCAACTGACCGTGCTCACCGCGTCGCTGTTCAACCACGGCGTCACCTCGACCACTCGCCAGGGTTCGGTGCGGTTGAGCCCGCACGTGTCCACCAGCGAGGAGACCTTCGACATGCTGCGCGCGTCCCTGATGAGTTTCGCCACGGCGATCACCGTCTAGTTGTGATGCTCAGGGAGGTTGTTCCTGATTCTGCTGATGGGTGGGCCGCCGATGGC
>JAZJYU010000198.1:0-2421 GCA_040390225.1 Actinomycetota bacterium
CGACCCGTGACGAATCGACGCCGTTGGTCACCCGCCGCGGGTTCGGCGCGCTCGACTTCACCACGAGCGCCTGCACCTCGACGGGCAGCGCCCGCCGGCCTTCGACGGCGATCGTGACGCAGGTGCCGCTCACGGCGATCTTGCTGCGCGACATGAACAGCCCGCTCGGGTCGGGAACCTGCGCGATGCCGTCGCCCGTCATCTCGAAGCAGCCGACCTCGTCGGTGGGGCCGAAGCGGTTCTTCTGGGCGCGGATGAAGCGCAAGCTTGTCTGGCGATCGCCCTCGAACTGGCACACGACATCCACCAGATGTTCGAGCAGTCGCGGCCCCGCGATCGTGCCATCTTTGGTGACATGGCCGACCAGCAGCACGGGCAGGTTACGGTCTTTCGAGACCCGGATGAGGGTGGATGCGACCTCCCGTACCTGCGACGGCCCGCCGGCGAGACCGTCGCTCAGTGAGCTGGATACCGTCTGCACCGAGTCGACGATGAGCAGCTGAGGCTCGACCTGGTCGATCTGGCCGAGGATGGTGGCGAGATCGGTTTCGGCGGCCAGGAAGAGTTCGTCGTGAAGGGCGCCGGTGCGCTGGGCGCGCAGGCGCACCTGACTGGCCGACTCCTCGGCCGTCACGTAGAGCACGCGCATGCCGCGCGCGGCGGCCTGGGATGCCACCTCGAGCAGCAGCGTCGACTTGCCGACGCCGGGCTCCCCGCTCAGCAGCACGGTGGCCCCTGGCACGATGCCGCCGCCCAGCACACGGTCGAATTCGGTGATGCCGGTGGGCCAGTGCGCGCTCGGTTCGGCGGAGATCATGGTGATCGGCCGCGCCACCCGTGAGTCGCTCACGGGGATCGACCGGACCGAACGAGACGGAGCCTCGGTCACGTCGACGACGGTGTTCCAGGCCTGGCATTCCGCGCAACGGCCCGCCCATTTCGGGCTCGTCCAGCCGCACTCCGTGCAGCGGAACGTGGTCTGGACACGGGCCATGCCGACAGCTTAAGCGGCACCTGCGTCATTCTTGCGGAACCGCCGATCGACCAGGGGATAGAACGCGGATGCCCACACCCGGTACCCGCGATCGTTCGGGTGGAAGAAGTCTGCCGCGACCTGGTTGAGGGCGTAGCGGGCACCCCCCTGGCGACGGGTCTTCTCGTAGACCGGGGCGACATCCAGTCCCCGCTCGGCCGCGAGCCGGTGCACGATCGAGTTGGCGATGCGGGCGTGCCGCTGGGCCGCGCCGAAGTAGAACGCGGGAATGTCCCCCACGATCGTTCCCTCGGGAAGCGCGTCGTAGACGGTCGCGAGCTCGCGCTCGAACCGCCCCTCGTCGAAGCCGGCGATGTCGTTGGCGCCGATCGCGCAGGTGACGATGTCTGGGTCGAGTGACGCAAGCGCCGGCAGCTGCACCGCTATCGCCTCACGCAGTCGCGCCCCGGACACGCTGAGATTCGCCACCCGCACGCTCCGCCCGGTTCGGATGCGCAGGTGCTGGGCGACCAGCCCGACATAGCTGCGCACGGGTCGTGACGCCCCGACGCCCTGAGCGGCGGAGTCGCCGATCGCCACGTACAGCAGGTCGCCGGGAAGACCGGCCTGGTCCTTCCACCACCGCGCCGTGATGTGCAGGGTCTGCGCCAGCCGGAGCGAGCCCGCCGCCTGCCGTCGCCGGATCACGGATACCCAGACGAACACGGCCGCCGCGACGACCAGCACGGTTGCGACGGCGATGACGATCAGCATGTGCCGGCTGGTGTGCGCCCGGTGTTCACCTGTTCCAGCCACGGCAGGAGCGACGGCACCGAGGCGTACGCGGCAAGAGCGTGGGTGATTCCGGCGAACCGGTGGAACTGCACATCCACCCCGGCGTGGCACAGCGACTGCACGTAGGCCTCCGTGGCGGTCGGGATGACGAGCTTGTCGGCGAGCCCCTGACCCACGTAGACGGGCACGTGGATGCCGGTACCCGCGCTGTTCTCGGCCAGCATGGTCTGCCATGGTTCGGTGGTCGCCGGGTCGCTCTTCACGTACTTGCCGACCAGCGGACCGGAGATGGCGTGGATCTGCTTGGTCTGGGTGAGCAGGCAGAGCGCGGCCAGGTCCGGCGTCGCGGCAAGCCCGGCCGGGGTGAGGATCGAGTCGATGTCGGCCTTGGAGTAGGTGCCCGCGTACGCGTCCTCGTATGCCGGCACCGCGAGCGAGGCGATCGTGGTGCCGGAGATGTTGATGATGTCGTCGGTCATCAGCCGGCGCAGGTTGGCGGCCGGCGCCGCGACGGCCACACCCTCGAGGGCCAACTCGGGTGCGTAGGAGTGCGCACGCTCCGCGGCGATGAGGGCGGCCTGCCCGCCCTGCGAGTGCCCCCAGAGAATGAGCTTCGCCGACGCGGCCCTGCCCTCGAGCTGTCGCGCCGCCCG
>JAZJYU010000199.1:0-26819 GCA_040390225.1 Actinomycetota bacterium
CGAGCACGGTAGGCGTCGATCGCCGGGGCGTACTGTTTCATCGCGTCGCCGGCATCCACCCCCCGGCGTTCCAGCTCGGCGACCAGTTCGCGATGCTTGTCGAGCGAATGGCCGGCGACCTCGCTGACGGCTTCTTTCGCCACGGTGGTCGGCGCGGTCGCGACCGCCTCCGACAGGGCCTCGAACGCCGTGAGCTGCAGATATGCGGCGTGGGCGAGAAACTGTGTGAGGCCGGGGGTGAGTTCCGCGAAATCGACCTTGTTGGTGTTCGCGGCAACCTCGCCTCGGGAATGCAGCCGGGGAACGACGACGCGCTTCGTCCGACGGCGGAACCAATTCACCACTCGCATAGCCTAGCCGGGCACCGTGCGACAGGCCGCTGCGAGCGAACGGAGCCGGTGTTCGGTGCTTACCCGGCTAAACTGGCTGCAATGCCTCCCAATTCTGGTGGAGGCCACCTGCACGCCCCACGAGAAAGCGGGCGTAGCCAGCTTCACGACAGGGCATCACCATTTCCACATTTGCAGATCTCAATATCGACCAGGACATGGTCGACGCACTCGCCGCTAAGGGCATCGTCGAACCGTTCCCCATCCAGACCCAGACCATTCCGATGGGCCTCGACAAGCAGGACATCATCGGCCAGGCCAAGACCGGCACCGGCAAGACGCTCGGCTTCGGGCTTCCGCTGCTGCAGGCCCTCGGCACCGACCCCGAGCCGGGAGTGAAGGCGCTCGTCGTGGTTCCGACTCGCGAGCTCTGCGTGCAGGTGGCTGAAGACCTGGTGCTCGCGGCATCCAACCGTTCCACCAAGATCGCCGCGATCTATGGCGGCAAGGCTTACGAGGGCCAGGTCGAGCAGCTGAAAGCGGGAGCCCAGGTCGTCGTCGGGACCCCCGGCCGCCTGCTCGACCTCGCCAGCCAGCGGATGCTGTCCCTCAAAGACGTGCAGGTGATGGTGCTCGACGAGGCCGACAAGATGCTCGACCTCGGCTTCCTCAGCGACATCGAGAAGCTGTTCGCCCAGACCCCAGCCACCCGCCACACCATGCTGTTCTCCGCGACGATGCCCGGCCCGATCGTCGCCCTGGCGCGCCGCTTCATGAACCGGCCGATCCACATCCGGGCGACCGACCCCGACGAGGGCCGCACCCAGGCGAACATCAAGCACGTCGTCTACCGCGCACACTCGCTCGACAAAGACGAGGTGATCTCGCGCATCCTGCAGGCCGAGGGCCGCGGCAAGACCGTCATCTTCACCCGCACCAAGCGCGCGGCGGCGAAGCTCGTCGAGGAGCTTAACGACCGCGGCTTCAACGCCGCCGCCGTTCACGGTGACCTCAACCAGGAGCAGCGCGAGCGTGCCATGGCCGCGTTCAAGGCCGGTAAGAAAGACATCCTGATCGCCACGGATGTCGCGGCCCGCGGTATCGACGTCAATGACGTCACCCACGTGATCAACCACACCATCCCCGATGACGACGACACCTACCTGCACCGCGCCGGCCGCACCGGCCGCGCCGGCAAGACGGGCATCGCGGTCACCTTCGTGGACTGGGATGACATGCACAAGTGGACGCAGATCAACAAGGCGCTCGACATGGGCATCCCCGAGCCACAGGAGACCTACTCCTCGTCGCCCCACCTCTTCAGCGATCTCGACATCCCCGAGGGCACCAAGGGCCGGCTTCCGGGGGCCGGACCGGTGCAACCGCGCGCGCCTCGCACCGAGGCTCCGCGCTCCGGCGGGCGTCCGCCGCAGCAGCGCTCGGCCCAGCCCCACACTTCCCAGCCGGCCGCCGAAGGATCGCGCCCCGCACGAAACCGCAATCGCACCCGTCGCCGCACCGGCGGCGCGGGCGGCACCCCGGCCGCCTAGCCGACACGGTCACTTCAGCGTCCCCGCGACTCGTCTCCGGGGGCGCTGAGAACCTCCTCGTCCGCTCGGTTCCGACTCGTGCCCGCTGTGGATAGTTATCCACGCATCTCGCTGGTCAGACGGATTATGGGGACTTATCGCCTGATACGCCCCGGCGAAAGGTACGACCAGAGCACGGGGCACGCGAAGAGCACGGTGCACAGATCAGGTCATCTTCGAGCGGCGTTCAGCAGATCGAGTACGTTTCTCGCTCCGCATCGCCAGCGCTGGGAGGACGACCTCCCGGTAGCTTGCCTGTCTACCCACGTCTCATGTCATCGGAATCGGATAGCGCGCTCGGCGTCACGCCGGGCTTTCGCCCACCCAAGACGCATCTGTGGACAGTTTGCGCCGGGCACGTATTTCGGGAGGAGTATCGCCAGTGCCAGTGTTTCAACCTCACATCACGCGGAACGATGAGAAGTAGGTCGTCATGATCAGGTCGGGATTTCGGGGACATCCAGAAATTCCTATAACCCGGGTCGTGGCAATCGTCACGGCCCTCGTACTCAGCATTGGAATGACGGCTGAGTCCTTGAGCGCCTCGCCCGCCAGCGCATCCTCATCCGAGAATGCACTGCGTGCTCCGAGTACTTGGAACGGCGTCGGAAATACGCCCCCGCTTCCAGACTATTGGAACCATGCGCCCGAGCTATTGGACCCGGAGATATGTCTGGGCGACGTGCCCCACTGTCAGTGGATCGGGCCCGACCAGACTCAATTGTGGTGGAACCTGGTGTCGAGCAACCTCGACGTGACCAGGTATCTGGACGAGCGTGATCTCGAACTCGACTTCGGTGGACCGATCCGGGTCGTGGTGCCTGACCGGACGAATTCCATCGTGTTGGTGCAGCTGCACGTGAGATCGCGCGCAGGTCTCACATCCTCAGTGAACCCCGCAGTCTCCACGGTAGCGGTCAGCTTCAACAACGAGATGGACGCGTTGGCATTAACGAGAGGGGTCGTCCTTGGGCCGTCGAGAAATGCTGCCGACCCTCAAGCCATGGAGATCGAGGTTGCGACTGTTCTCTCTCCAACTCAGAGCCTGCCAGGCTATTTCCGCCTGACTAGTGCGTTACTCCGCCTAGGCGTGGTCATAGTAGTGAACTTCATCGACTCGACAATGGCCCTCCGCGCCCTGGGGGAGCAGCAAGTCCAACCCACTCCTCAACCTGCTCCGGCCGAAATCGATCGGTACAACCAAATTACGCACCAATACTACGCCGGGATAGTTGCGGCTTGCCTCTATGCGTGGAGCCAGGCCGGGAACCTCCCTCCCGGCCGCATCCGAATAGTACACAGGGAGATAGTGCGCCAATGTACTGGCGTCCTGGTCGGTACAGCGCTGTACGGGGGCTATCTCGTGAAGCTCGGCTATCAAGCCCTTCTTCTCTCCCAGTCTTTCGTCGTGGGCATCGGGTAGCAGCCGGTCCCATCCTCACCTCAGCAAATTCAACGGAACGTCGAGCCACTGTCCTGGGATCCCGCGTGCACGAGGCGGCTCGACAGAAGGAGTTGAACGGGTCCTCTGACCCGCCGGGCGGGCGAGGGCCTTGCAGTTTCAAACGAATGTTTGCGCCGCTCAATGCGCCGACTCAATGCGCTTGATCGCCCTGCCCACCACGGGACTTCTCGGCGTCTCCTGCAATTCTTGTGCGAGCCCAGTGGGGTTCTTCCACATCGACGAGCCACAAAAAACGAGATGCTCGGCGTGAACGAATCACGCCGAGCATCTCGTTAGAGATCGCTACTTTCGGCCGTTACTGCCGGTTCCGTCAGGGTTTGACATAGTCGGGGTTGCCACCGCTGTAGTCCAGCGCGCACACGATCGAACCGAAGTTCCGGTATACGGCCGACAACGCTGTCGAGAGGAGAATCGCGCCGGGATTGTCAGAAACGGAGGAAGGATCGCCGGAACCGGAAGACCCGCCACCTTGAAGCGGACCTGAGTACGTGTACCCGGCGACCTGATTCACCGCCGACTCGATCGACTCCGCGATCATGCAGGGTTGGTCGATGATCGACGAATATTTCGGCAGCGCACTGAAATCCACATCGTGAAGGTTGCCGTCATATGGCTGATCACCGACAACGTATGGATATTCCGCGACCTCAGTCGCGGCGGCACCCTTTCCGCCTTTCTGCGAATAATTTGGCACTGCGAATACGATGTTGTTCGCAACAAGCTTCGTGCCTTTGAATATCACGGTGATCAACGTGTACTCCGATGGCCAGTCCTGGTGAAACCAGTCTTGACCGCTGTGTTCTGCGTCGTATGACAGGAAGAAGGTAACGGCAGTCTGATTCGCCTTGTTCCTCAACACCACTGGCAGAGCGGCCGGGTTAGAGGCATACCTCATGCCGTAGTTCGGCGCGTCGCTGACCTTCGGCAGCGTGCCGCCAGATCCGGGAACGTAAGCCAGGTCGTTGAGAGGACCCACAATGAGCTTCTTGGCTTGCGCAAGCAATTTCGTGTCTTGCTGGCTCGATGTAAGCGTGTAGCGAGTCCAGTCGCCCAGCGTTGTGCTCAGCGACAATGCGCGCTTGGTCGTCGTGGCATTGGTCACCGTCATTCCATTGATCTTCACCTTTGGCCCTGGCACCACCGGCGCCGGACTCGGCTTTGCGCCAAGGAGTGTAGAGGCGCTCGCCGCTGAGACAGCCATCGTGCCGGTGAGTAGCACGGATGCGGTTATGAGCCCCGCGACGACGGCTCGCCGCCCGGGGAGAACAGGCTTCTTCGGGAACACTGGGTTTTTCCTTCCGTCTGGTCCCCCACAGCCACCGTGCGTGGCTACCTGTCTGACTATGCTGTAACGACGTCTTCGTCGCCGAAACTATCCACAGGCCGGCAACGCCGTGCGTTCAGCCGACGAATGGCCGTGTGCCGGTCGCTGCCGCGACTATGCGCTCCAGCGCTTCCGGCGACGTCGTATTCTCACCGAGCCGGTTCGGCTTGCCCGCACCGTGGTAGTCGCTCGAACCGGTCACGACGAGGTCGAATTTGCGAGCGAGCTCATACAGTCGCTCCTTGCCGTCGTCCGTATTGTCGCGGTGATCGATCTCCAGGCCCAGTAGTCCGGCATCGACCAGCTGACCGATGGTTTCGTCCGACATGACCCGGTACCGGCCGCGAGTGGCGGGATGCGCGAGCACCGGCACCCCGCCGGCCGCGACGATCATCCGCACACCATCGAGCGGTGACGGCGCGTAGTACTTCTCGTAGTACGGGCCGCGCCAGTTGAGAATGCTCTCGAACGCCTCCTCGCGGCTGGAGACGAAGCCCTTGGCCACCAGGGCATCAGCGATATGCGGACGCCCGAGCGTGCCGCCGTCTGCGGACTGCTCGAGCACGTCATCCCAGCTCAGCGCATAGTCCTGGCCGATCTTCTCGACGATCCGCTCGGCCCGATGCAGCCGGCCGTCACGGATGTGCGCGGTCTCCGCGATGATCCCGCCGTCCGTCGGGTTGAACAGGTAGGCCAGCATGTGCACGCTGGCCGGACCGTAGTTCGTGCTCAGCTCCATGCCCGGGATGACCGTGAGTCCGGTGCCCGCGGCCGCCCCGAAGGCCTCCGACCAGCCGGCGGTCGAATCGTGATCGGTCAGCGCAACGGTGCCGAGGCCCGCGTCGATTGCCGCCGCAACGAGTTCCGCGGGAGTCTCGGTGCCGTCTGACACGCTGCTGTGGGTGTGCAGGTCAATGGCTCCGGGCATCCTGTAACCCTATTAGTCTTGAAGGCCATGCTCCGCAGAGTCGTATCCGCCGTCGTGCTGGTGGTGCTCGCCGTCGCCCTTTTGGTCGGAACCTGGCCCCAGCTGTTCGAGCTCGAACGCGCGCCGATCGTGGCCCAGTTCGTCTCGCTGCGCGGCCTCACCATCGCGATCTCGGCGGTCGCCGTCGTCGCTCTCCTCCTGCTCGCCATGCTGAGCCGCACCTTCCGCCGCTTCGGCGCCTCGGTGGCGCTCGTTCTGCTGGTGTTCGCCCTCGCGGGTGTCGCCATCCTCTCCACGCGCGGCTTCGGCAACGGCTCCTTCGAGACGAAGGGCGCCTCGGACGTCACCGTCGTCGAGTGGAACACCCTGGGCGACGCACCCGGCGCCGACGTGATGGCGAAGCTTGCGATCGACAACGACGCGCAGCTGGTCTCCCTGCCAGAGACGACGGAGCAGACCGCGGATGCCGTGGCGGCTCTCATGCGCACGGCCGGGCATCCGATGGCCGTGCACAGCATCGCGTTCAATCACATCGCGAAGGCGAAATCCACTTCGGTGCTGGTCAGCACCCGGCTCGGCGGATATCACATCGACACCTCGGCCGGCACGACCTCCACGCTTCCCACCGTTGTGCTGCGGCCGGACAGCGGCGACGGTCCGGTGATCGTCGCCGTGCACGCGGTCGCACCCGACCCCAGCCAGCTCGCACTCTGGCGGAGCGACCTTGCATTCCTCACGACGACGTGCGCCCAGCCGAACGTGATCATGGCCGGCGACTTCAACTCCACTCTCGATCACTTCACCGGGTTGGCGAGTGGTCCATCCGACACGATCGGAAACTGTGCGGATGCCGCACAGGCGACCAAGAATGCAGCGGTCGGCACCTGGCCGGCGCTGCTGCCGGCCCTGCTCGGCGCCCCGATCGACCACGTGATGACCACCTCCAACTGGCGTGTGAGTGGCATGCGAGTGGTGCAGAACCTCGATGGCGCAGGCAGCGATCACCGGCCGATCGTGGTGCAGCTCAGCCCCATTCGATGATTCGGCCGGCAGGTTGGACAATGGAGTCATGTCTGACGACGACAAGGCTCCGCGCGCGACCTCGAACCGTTCCACGACCCCGGTCTCGGACTCCTTCAAGGACTACATCTCGGGCAATTGGGCGGAACGAACCGAGGGCAAGCCGAAGCCGCGTGAGCAGTCCCCTTTCGCCGCGGCGAGGCGCTCGCGTATTTCCGAGCTCTATGCCGGCAAGCGACTCATCGTGCCGGCGGGTGCTCCGAAGACGCGCTCGAACGACACCGACTATACATATCGTGCGCACTCAGCATTCGCGCACCTCACCGGCTGGGGCAGCGACTCCGTGCCCGGCAGCGTGCTCGTGCTGGAACCGACGGTCAACGGTCACGAGGCGACGCTGTACTTCCGCGGCCCCGCCGGCCGCGGCACCGATGAGTTCTACGCGAACCCGGAGATCGGCGAGTTCTGGATAGGCCCACGACCGTCCCTCGCCCATGTCGCTTATGACCTCGCACTCGACACGAAGGATCTGTCCGAATTCGAGGCCGTCATCGACACGACCGACGCAGACACGATCATCGTGCGCGACGCGGACCGTAACCTCACCGACCAGGTGGACGGCAGGCGACTGCTCGCCGCCGACTCGGAGTCGCTCGAGACCGATCGCGACACCGAGCTGGCTCGCGATCTCTCCGAACTGCGGCTGGTGAAGGATGCCTACGAGATCGAGCAGATGCGCCAGGCGATCGCGGCGACGAAGCAGGGGTTCGACGATATCGTCGCCGACCGGCCGGCCATCGTCGCCCATGACCGCGGCGAGCGTCTGGTCGAGGGCACTTTCAATCGGCGCGCGCGCGCCGAGGGCAACGCGGTCGGCTACGACACGATCGCGGCCAGCGGTGACCACGCCTGCATTCTGCACTGGACGCGCAACGATGGACCGGTGATGCCGGGTGACCTGATTCTCATCGATGCCGGCATCGAGCTGGACAGTTATTACACGGCCGATATCACACGCACCCTTCCCGTGTCGGGCACCTTCACCGATGCGCAGCGCCGTGTCTACGAGGCCGTGCGGGAGGCGGCGGACGCCGCCTTTGCGATCGTGAAACCGGGAATCCGGTTCCGTGACATCCACGCCGAGGCGATGCGCGTGATCGCGGAGAAGACCGCCGAGTGGGGTCTGCTGCCTGTCTCCGCCGCGGATTCCCTGCTGCCGGAGGCGCAGTACCACCGCCGATACATGGTGCACGGCACCTCGCATCACCTCGGCATCGACGTGCACGACTGCGCACAGGCCCGCCGCGAACTCTATATCGACGGCATCCTGCAGCCCGGCATGGTCTTCACTATCGAACCTGGCCTGTACTTCCAGCCCGATGACCTCACCGTGCCGTCGGAGTTCCGCGGCATCGGCGTTCGGATCGAAGACAACATCCTCGTCACCGAGTCCGGGGCAGAGAATCTTTCGATCGCTCTGCCCCGGACTGCGGATGACGTTGAGGCCTGGCTCAGCGCCAGCACCTGAACCGGCAGGCTAGTTCATCAGGTTCTTTGCCACGTATCCCAAATCATGAAACGCTGTCGCGACCGCGGCGGCCAGGGCACACCAGTCCGACGTCGCGTCTTTCTTGCACGCCACGTTCTCCGCGTAGTCTGTCGTGACCCACTCCGCACCCATTGCAGCGGAAAGGTGCCCTGGGTTGGAAAGGCCCGACGCCGCATCCAGCTTGTAGGCATCCCTCGCCGCGTAGAAGTCATTCCACGCGCCACGTTCGACATAGAAAGTGTTCGAGCTCGCAACCTCCATCCAGGTGTACCGTCCCCAGCCTCCATACCACGGCGACGTCATGTACCGCTCGGTCATGATATTCAGGGATGACGTGAGATAGCCATCCAGAGGCGTGATGGCGCCGACGTCATAGAGCACTGAGAACGTCGAGTACTTGCTGACTACCGGCTGGTTTCCGGACGTCCCCGTGAATGTCCCATCCCATTGAACAGTGGGCGTGAATTCAGTGCCGGCACTGCTATCGAATAGCGGTACCACAACGGCCATGACTCCATCCGAGCGCCGGTACACCAACGGTGGCACGTCCGGGTTCGGCTTCACGTTTACGTAGGCCCATTCCCGCGAGTTGTTGACATCCGAATGGAATTGGTTGCCGACAGTGGTGGTTTTGCTGTTCAGAGCCTGAGCTGACTTTAACGCCATAGCGACTGCCGCGTTGACAAACGGAGCCAACGGATCCTGCGCGTCCGTCAGGTCATAGTCCATTGGGATAGAGGACCAGGCACGCGCGTTGTAATACGGGATCTGCGTGTCTGGGCTGTGTATTTGCTGGGCGGCCACGTCGTAGTTGACAACGGGAGGCGGGCCGGGGAGCACGCCTATCGCATTGGCGCCGATGCTCCCTCCTCCGACCAGCATGGCGGCCCCGACTAGCGCGGCTATGGTCAGAGTTACTTTTCTCTTCGGGACCATTTTCTTTTCCTTTCGATTGCCCCCGCTGTTGAGTGATGCCGATTAATCCTCACGCCAGGCTGCCAACGTAGACTTCCAGGGAATAAATCAGGAGTATCGGAACTGACGCGAGGATGGAGACAGCAAGAGTCTTGGAATAGTACGTAGCCGTCAGAAGGTTTATCATTGCGTTCTTCTGGTGAACCGTCGCTTGGCTTTTGGGTAGTGCCACTATCTGTTTGTAGGCCTTGGCGTAGTTGATACCAAGTTGTAAGGCCCACGCAGAGCCCGCCATTCCCGTCGACACCTTCACCGCCTCCAGTGCCCCAATAATGACTAGCGCTGGGCCCCAACCCAACTTCGCCGTGTCTTTCGTCGTATCGACCTCGTTCGCGGTACCGGGTTTCCCGTCCGTTATCACAGTCGCCCACGCGCGGCTGGGGTTCGCGTTGTACATGGGAAAGGTGACGAGCCAACCGATCGGTATCGAAGTGGCCTTCCATCCGGATGTCCCATCCAGCGCCGCTTTAGTGAACACGACCGCGATCGCGCTAATTGCGGGCTGGTACAGGGCGGGATTCAACTGGTCGCTGGACAGCACGTGGAACTCGACCATCGAATAAGTGGACCATTTGTCCGTGCTGCTGATGGAGAATACAGGATTCGATGGGTCGATCTTTATGCTGAGTTGAGTCAACAGTTGGCTGACTACCGGTGACGACTCTGCGCGGCTCTTCCACGCGTCGAATTCTGGCTGGCGCCAATTCGAAGAATCGCAGGACAGCGTCTGAATGGTGCAGCCCTGGATGTAGACAGCCTTGGCGGCCAGCGAATTGAGCTTTTGGCTGAAGAAACTTGCGTCCAGTCCTGGGTCGATGACATCTCTCTGTTCAGACGCCTGGGCAGAACCCGACATCGCGACGACAGCCAGCATCACGGTGACAAGAATCCCGGCACCGATCGCACGCAGTGAATTGATTTTCATAGTGGACCTTCTGGAGTTCATTTCTTGTTTAGGTATTGGCATGCGATGACGCCGACGAATTCGAGGCCCCATGCCAAAACGAGACCGGTATAGATTCCTACCATTGCGGCCTGGCTTACTTTTTGGCCCATAATGGCCTTCTGCTCACGCACCATGTTCCTGGCATATTGGAGCACCGTGGCACCAGAGAAGATGACCAACGACGCGGCAAAGCACTCCGCGAACGAGTAATTGGCTTGCTCGTCCTTCTTGAACTTGGAGTAGATGACCGGCGTGGTTGATCCATTCATGAAGAGGTAGTCACTCAGGTAGTAACCGCCGTCAGCCTCCCGGATGAGCATCCCATTGGCACCGCCGCGAGTCGTCGAAGGGGTGACCACCGGCGGAGTAATCCCATCACCGCTTGTTATGTACTGAATTGCGATACTCGACGAGTTGGTAATGTAGCCGGCTTGCCCGGGATAAGTGGACTGCACCCGGAAAACAACGGTGACGTCGGTCTTTCCGTTGCTCACTGAAACCACTTTGGTGTCGTTCGGTGAGATGATCGCGACGTCCATTTTTGCCAGCAACGGCTCACTATCGCTGAGCGCCCTGGCAACCCACCCATCGACTGTGACCTTTGCAGGAGCATTGCATGTCATGCCCTTCGACGGTACGAGAATGAAGGCGCACAACGCCACGAGTCTTGATCCCGTGAGCACTGTGGGACGAACAGGGGTGTCATTCTGGGACGTCTTTGCGAGCGGATCAGCCACGGAGGAGCCTCCGGGCGAGACCATCGACAGGACCGTCGAAACAACCGCGATTGCAGCAACCGTAGCGACGGTGCCGAAGAGTCTCGACATTTGCCTTCTCTTAAGCATTTCGTTCTTCTTCCATTTCGATCGGCCACATCATCAGACCGGCTTCGTTGCCATGCACCCAGCGTTTGTAGCAACAATCACAATCCAGGTGCCGATGAACATGATCGTTAGTTCAAACTTCAGCCAGAGCCTTACTTCCTGGGGCTTCTTCTTCGCGTGCGTGTAGTAGTAAAGAGCATGCGCTGCCGTCATTCCGACCATCGCCTGACCAAGGGAATAGTTGATGCCGGTCAGGCCCGCGCAGACAACCAGTCCCGAGGAAAAGGATGGGAAAGGAAGTTTTACTGAGATCTGCTCCGTCACAGGTGGAAGGGCATCCTGAACAGTAAATACATCGGTCAGCGGCGCGCCTGCCGTGCTGGCGTCTCTGAACAGATTGGCAGTCTTGTTAGTGAGTGTCCCGGTCGTCGGGAGCAGGTCCGAGTCGTCGCTCGCGCGAACCACTTGGTACACAAGGACGAGGTGGGAGATTGGCTGCAACGTGACGGCGACCTTATATTGATCAAGCACCGTCACGCCGGTGAAGTTGAGATAGACGACCACTGCAAGCGTCGCCGTCGCATTGTCCATGCTCAGCACTGTCCCGTCCCACTCCGGCATCACTGTGGGCGGCTTGTCAAACTTCAGCAGACCATTCTTCTCGAACGAGTTCATGATCCATGGCATCTGAGACTTGGCGTCACTCATCGCCTTCGACCGCCAGGCGGTGTAGAACGATTGCGGCGCCGAAGGAGCCGTGGGGAGGCACCAAGTCCATGAGCTAGCGCAGACAGGTTTCCACGGATTCGTGTCAAATGGCGGCTTGAGTCCCGTCTTCGGGTCATAGGTTCCGGTCGAACCTCCGCTGACCGATCCTGAGGCACTCCCGCGCTGGGCGGTTTGGGCGACCGCGCTCGGGGCGGTCAGTCCTCCAACCAACAGGACGGTCATGGCGACCAGCACGGCGATGATCTTCGTTTTGGCGATCACGGTCGCTGCCCTAGGCCGATGCGCAGAGCAGAGTCTGGGCCTGCTGAATGATTAGGGAACGGACAACGCTGCTTAAGCAGGTCAGGTTGCGCCCGGCCATGTTCTGTTTGGCCAGTGGGCATTCCATATCCTTCTCGAGCTGGGCGAGATGGATCATGGCGGCCATGGCCGAGCACTGCGTGGCCGGTTCGGCCCACGGAGAGACGGCCATCACCGGCGTAGTGCCGATGTATTCGCCATCGACGTAGTCCATCTCGACGATACCGCCAGTGTCCGCGACACCGTCTGTGTCAAAGTTGTCGGTGATCAGCATTTCGTGATCGCCCGCGAACGTTGCGTTACTCGTATTGGTGTAGTCGGTGGTGTTGAGCTGGAACAGGGCATCGAGTTCCGAATACTGGTTGAACGGCTGAACGGTGGCGGGGTCATGCTTAGGGTCATCCGGGGCAGGTATCGGCACGGGTTCGGCGGCGTTGGCCTCGGTTGTGCAAGCAACAGCATCGTCGGACGTAGAGCACGAACCATCGCCGTAGTAGCCGCTCCAGAGCTGTTCGCCTGCATCAGGGGCGTTGCCGTTGCTGTCCTTCGTGCCGACCACGAAGAAGTTGACCGCCAACCAAGTCTTGTCATCCTTCACATGAATCTGAGCAGCCGATTGGGGATTGAGAACGAGTCCCATGTGGCCGAGACGATCGGCTATGTTGTCTTTGGCAAGGGCGATCCACGCCGCCGATTGGTCCGGTGTCAGCGCCGCGTCGTTCCACCCGCCGTCAATGGGGCCGCTCGCAGCCGCGCTAGCACCGCTCAGGGCGTGCGAGCCAAGAAGGCCGGTCACTCCCATGCCCCCGGCGACGAGCGCGACGGCCGCAGCTGCCGCGACAAGGACTCTCCGCCTTCGTGACGCTGCCTTTTCGGGGAACGCGGATTTTTCGGCACTCGCTGACGTTGTGGGGACCACAGGGTCTTCCTCTCCTCTGTCCCCCGCCGCCACTGCCTGTGGCTACAGAGAGAAGACTGGCGCAGCTCTGCGCAGCCCGCAGAAGTTGTCCACAGGCTCAGTTGTCCACAGGAGGGTCCAACTTCCGGGCCTGGTCAAGCAGGCACCTGCTATCGCATCCACACGTTTGCGGCGCGCGAAAGCTGTCGCTCACGCCGCTATCGTGCTCATCGTCGTCGCTGTCGCCGTTACGGGAGGGACGACGCGGCCGCCCCGGGCGAATGCCGGTCGCCTGGCGAAACTCGATCGCTGAGCTTGTCGAAGCGACTGCGCCTCGACAAGCTCAGGGACCGCTAGTTCGCGAGTGCCGTCTGCGCCGCCAGCGTCACACTCGGGTCCACGATCACCTCGTACGTGCTCGCGAGCACCTGGTGGGTCGACGTGTAGTCCTGCGTGCGACGGGTGACCGCGTACGAGACGATGCCGAAGAGGATGCCGAAGCCGGCGCCGATTCCGACCGCCGCGAGCGCGTACAGCAGCACGTTCGGCGAGACGACGAAGAAGGTGAGGATGAGCCCGAGGAACAGGCCGAACCACGCGCCGCTGGCCGCGCCGGCGGCCGCGACGCGACCGTAGCTGAGCCGGCCGGTCACACGCTCGACGGTCTTGAGGTCACTGCCGACGATCGAGACCTTGCTGACATCCAGGTTGGCGTGCGCGAGCTTGTCTACGGCCTGCTGCGCTTCTGGGTAGGTGGAGAAGGAGGCGACGACATCGCCCTTCGGAATGGCGGGAAGGAGACGGGCGCGGGCGCCCAACGGGGTCTGGTTGGTCATGGCCGCATTATCCTCTGTACAGATGGCGAAGGTCTAAGTTAGAACCTGTGAGCGCCGCGAGAGTCTTCGTAGCCCGTCTTGCCGGGTGCTCCGTTTTCGACCCCGCCGGCGACAAGGTCGGCAAGGTGAGAGATGTTCTCGTCGTCTACCGGCAGAAGGAGCCGCCGCGCGTCGTCGGCTTCGTCGTGGAGGTGACGGGCAAGCGGCGCGTGTTCCTCTCTATAGGGCGCATCACCAGCATCGGGTCGGGCCAGATCATTACGACCGGCCTCATCAACCTCCGCCGCTTCGAGCAGCGCGGCGGCGAGGTGCGCGTCATCGCCGAGATGCTCGGCCGCGAGGTGACGCTCACAGACACCGCGCTTGGCAGAAGCGGGGGCAACGCGACCATCGAAGATGTCGCGATCGAAGAAAGCGGACCAGGCGAGTGGGCGGTGAGTGAGCTCTTCATCCGGCGCCCCAAGGCATCCGGCTCGCCGTTCGGAAAAGGCCCGACGATGTTCGCCAAGTGGTCTGATGTGGCCGAGCGCGACACAGGTGAAGCCCAGTCGGCCTCGCAGCTGCTCGCCACCTACGAAGACCTGCTGCCCGCGGACCTGGCCAACGCCCTGCTCGACCTGCCCGAGCAGCGGATGCTCGAGGTCGCGGAGGAGATGAGCGACGAACGCCTCGCAGACGTACTGGAGGAGATGCCGGAGAGCGAGCAGGTCGACATCCTGAACCAGCTCGACGACGACCGCGCGGCCGACGTGCTCGACCAGATGCAGCCGGATGACGCTGCCGACCTGATCGCCCAGCTCAGCGACGAGCGCGGCGAAGCGCTGCTCGACCTCATGCAGCCCGAAGAGGCTGAAGACGTGCGCATGCTCCTCTTATATGCGCCAGACACCGCCGGCGGCCTGATGACGACGGAGCCGATCATCGTGTCGTCGGACGCGACCGTCGCAGAAGGTCTCGCGCTCATCCGCCGCCACGAGCTGGCGCCGGCGCTCGGCGCCGCGGTCTGCGTCACCCTGCCGCCGTATGAGCCGCCGACGGGGCGGTTCCTCGGCATGGTGCACTTCCAGCGGATGCTGCGGTACCCGCCGAACGAGCGTCTCGGCACCCTGCTCGACCAGAAGCTCGAACCGGTCAAGGCCAGCGCCTCCGCCGCCGAGGTGGCGCGCACTCTTGCCAGCTACAACCTCGTCTCACTGCCGGTTGTCGATGACAACCACCGACTGGTCGGGGTGGTGACCATTGACGATGTTCTCGACTACCTGCTGCCCGACGACTGGCGAAGTCACGACGAAGACGACCCAGTCTCCGCTGACAAAAACAGTGCTGATAAAAGCAGTACCGACACGAGCAGCACCCCGCTAGCAACCGCGACCGCAGGAAGGAGGACCGGCAATGGCACGTCGCTCTGATCCAGGACTCGACTCCCCGAAGGGCCTTCGCGGCTCGATAGTCCCCCGTTTCGGCGGTCGCGACCGGGTCGGCCGCTTCTCCGAGGGTTTCGCGCGCGCGATGGGCACCTCGTACTTCCTCGTCGGCATGACCGTGATCGTGGTGGTGTGGCTGGTCTACAACTCGCTTGCCCCGACCGCGCTTCAGTTCGACCCGCGCCTGACGAACTTCACGCTGCTCACCCTCATCCTGTCGCTGCAGGCCTCATATGCTGCGCCGCTCATCCTGCTCGCGCAGAACCGGCAGGACGACCGCGACCGGGTGCAGTTCGAGCAGGACCGCCAGCGCGCCGAACGCAACCTCAATGACACCGAGTACCTGGCCCGGGAGGTCGTCGCCCTGCGCCTGGCCGTGCGCGACCTGGCCAGCAAGGATTTCATCCGGGCCGAGCTGCGCTCGCTGCTGGAAGAACTAGAGAAGGATCGCGACAAGGGTGAGTGACCTCGCGGCTACCGTCACCGCTGCGCTCGCCCGCGTCATCGACCCCGAGATCCGCCGCCCGATCACCGAGCTCGGCATGGTTGGACACGTCTCGGCGGACGACGGCGTGGCGTCGGTGCAGCTGAAGCTGACCATCGTCGGATGCCCCGCCGCCGACACGATCGAGCGCGACGTGCGGTCGGCGGTGCTCGGCGTCGCCGGCATCGATACGGCAGAGGTGGACGTCACCGTGATGAGCCCCGCGGAACGAGCCGAACTCACCGCGCGTCTGCGTGGCACCCGCACCGTTCAGTTCGGGCCGGACTCGCTCACGCGCGTGATCGCGGTGACCAGCGGCAAGGGCGGTGTCGGCAAGTCGACGATCACCGCGAATCTGGCGGTCGCTCTCGCGGCTCGTGGGCTGCGGGTCGGACTCGTCGACGCCGATGTGTTCGGGTTCTCGATCCCGGGCATCCTCGGTATTCCGGGCTCGAAGCCCACGCGGGTCGACGACATGATCCTGCCGCCGGTCGCACACGGCGTGAAGGTGATCTCGATCGGGATGTTCACCGACGGCAATGCGGCCGTGTCATGGCGCGGGCCGATGCTACACCGTACACTCCAGCAGTTCCTCACCGACGTCTACTTCGGCGACCTCGACATCCTGCTGCTCGACCTGCCCCCGGGCACCGGCGACATCGCCATCTCGCTTGGACAGCTTCTGCCGCAGGCGGAGGTGCTGGTGGTGACCACGCCGCAGAAGGCGGCGGCAGAGGTCGCGGAGCGAAGCGGGCTCGTCGCGCGCCAGACCGGTCAGACCGTGATCGGCGTCGTCGAGAACATGGTGGGCGAGCTGTTCGGCAGCGGAGGAGGGGATGACGTCGCCGCGCGGCTCGGCGTACCGGTGCTCGCACGAGTGCCCCTCAGCATCCCGCTGCGTGAGGCTGGGGATGCCGGCGAGACCCTCGTAGACGATCCGGCCGGGGCGGCGATAGCCGCCCTCGCCGACACGCTCGTGTCGCTGGGTCGCGGCCTCGCCGGGCGGAAGATCGGGTTGAGCGTTCGCTGACCGGGTCCACTTCTGTGGATAGTTCGCCGACCTCGGCCCCTGTGAGGTTCATGCTGTGCCTGCGAACCACGCAACGGCCTGGGTCCGGTACGAGAGGAAGCACGAGTGCCATCGAGAATGAAGCCCCTGCCCGTGAGGGTGACGATCGCCGCGAGCGTGATCGCGGCATCCATTGCTGTCAGCGCGAGTCTCGCCGTCACAACCGCGAGCGCCACGCCGATCAGCGCCCCTGGCCCCGTCGTTCCCGGGTTTGGCACCACCTGGAATCTGTACGACCCGGCCGACCCGGGCAAGCAGGTGAAGCAGGCAGCGCTGCTAGCCACGGCCACCGCCCTTACGGTGCCGATACTCCGTCAGTTGGCGAAAAACCAGCCTTCCTTGGATACGTCCCGGTTGGCGCCGTGGCTCGGGTTGAGGGCGACCCTCCGCGGCGCACCGATCGCCATGGCCAACGGTACCGGGTATCGGGCGATGACCTGGTTCTTGACGCTGAAGGGGCACGCGGACACAGGCGGTAGCTCCCTATCGACCATCACGGTGGTCATGAACAACAGAGGCAAAGAAATCGGGCACGACATCGATCTGGTTCAGATCTCGACCGCACCCGACAGGCTTGACACCGTGCTCACGGCAAGCGAATACGAATACCTGGCGAATGCGCATTCACTGACACCGCACAGCTACTCCGCGCCGGTCTGTTCGCCACTCATGTCGTTGCCGTCGCCGGCCTGTCCGCCGGTAGCCGTGCCGGAGGGTGAATCCGGAACCTCTCCGGACGACGCTGTCGCCGAGGCGCTGAAGTCGGTGGCACAGCAGGTCGCTTTCGCCGCCGAGAGCAGTGTCCCGATCGACCAAAGCCGCCTCCTGGTGGCGACGGCGTTCGCCGCGGCTCTGACGACCGACCCCGCGCCCGTAGGAGCGATGGCATATGCAGCCCAGACTCACGGCCGGTAAGCCAGGAGTCTGGGCTGCAGACGCGGGTCGACGCGCGACTACAGCGAACGGGTGGGGACGCGGCGGTACCCGTCACGCGACGTGACGACGACGGACGAAACGATCGCGACGAGTGCGAGTGCGCTGAACAGGCTGAGAATGATGATGGCTGACATGATGACCTCGGGTTGTACTTGCTGATGAATACTTCAATTGTCAGGGCATCCGTTCTTTAGCACAATCAAACAATACTTTGATGACTGTGTAGTCTAACTACATGGATGTACACCGCCTGGAGCTGCTCAGGGAGCTGAGCGATCGTGGCAGCATCACCGCTGTCGCCGAGGCGACGAACCGCACCGTCTCGGCGGTCTCGCAGCAGCTGAAAGTGCTCGAGCGCGAGGCGGGCGTGCCGCTCACCGAGAAGAGCGGGCGGGGTCTTGCGCTCACCGGAGCAGGGCGGATGCTCGCCGAGACGGCGAGAGACGTGGCGGTCGCCCTCCAGCGCGCCGACGCCGTCTGGGAGGAGTTCATCCAGCAGCCGCGCGGCGAGGTCTCCCTCACGCTGTTCCCGACGGGCGGGCAGATGCTGCTCCCCGGACTCCTCGACGCTGTCGCGCGAATGCCCGGCCTCACCCTGCGTGCGAGCGACCAGAACCCGTTCCTGCCGGATTTCGCCGACCTCACCCCCGACTTCGACATCGTGCTGGCCGATTCATTCGGGATGTTTCCCTCCTGGGTCGAACGCGGACTCACCATGGTGAAGCTGTTCGACGAACCGCTGGATGTCGCGCTCCCCGAGACGCATCCGCTCGGCACCAAAGCGAGTCTCGCGCCGCGCGATGTAGTCGGCGAGACCTGGATCGGAACGCTCGCGGGATATCCGTTCGATCGCATCCTTCGTCAGATCGAGGCGGTCACGGGCACGCCCGCTCGGGTCGCGCAGCGCTTCGTCGACAACGGGATCGTTGAGTCGCTGGTGTCGACAGGGCACGGGATCGCGATTCTTCCGAGGTTCACGACCCGCGACCACGAGAACGGCATCATCACGCGGCCGCTCACCGGCATCCGGTCACAGCGCCAGATCTCCGCCCTCATGCGCCCTGACCGCGCCGAGCGGCCCTCAGTGCGGCTCGTGATCGAGGCGCTTCGGATGCTCGGCCGCGAGATCACGGCGCAGCACTCCTGAACGTTGTCGCGTTTCGTCAACGTTGAGCAAGCTTGGGCGGCCACAATGTCGACAAAGGAGCACAACGTCGGGCGGCCGAGGAGCTAGGTCGCCTCGTTGTCGTACGGGGCAGCGAGACCGGGTGCCATGCGGCTGCTCGGCTTCACCGCCGGACGCACCACTGGAGCGGAATCATCGCCGGCATCGGTGAGCGCATCGCGGATGATGCGACGAGGGTCGTACTGTCGCGGGTCGAGCTTCTGCCAGTCGACATCGTCGAACTCCGGGCCCATCTCGTCACGCAGCCGATCGCGAGCGTCGTTGGCCATCGCGCGGAGCGACCGAACGAGCCTGCCGAGCTGCGCGGCGTACTTGGGCAGGCGCTGGGGGCCCAGAATGATCACGGCAATGATGCCGATCACCAGCAACTTCTCGAAGTCGAGCCCGAACACCCGTTCAGGATAGTCCCTCGTCATGCGAGCCTCCCCTACGCTTTACAGGAGCGTGAGCTGGGAGACGAACCAAGGAGAAGCAGGTGTCCGACAAAGAGGCGAGCTGGAAGTTCGCGGAGGAGTTCGTCGTCGAACGCCCCGACATCGCCGACGCGCGGCGGCACTCGGTCGAGCTCGGCATCGAAGCGATCAGTCCCGCCGTCGGAGCGCAGCTCGCGGTGATCGCGGCGGCGACTGTCGCCGGCAGCATTATCGAGATAGGCACCGGGGTCGGGGTGAGCGGGCTCTGGATGCTCGCCGGCGCACCGCAGGCGACCATCACCACGATCGACCTCGAGCCCGACCATCAGGATTACGCGCGCCGCGCCTTCCTCGAGGCCGGCATCCCGGCCAATCGCATGCGACTCATCGCCGGCGATGCGGGCGAGGTGCTGCCTCGAATGAACGAGGCGTCATACGACATCGTGCTGGTGGATGCCGACCCGCAGTCGGTGATCGAATACGTCGAGCACGCACTTCGGCTCGCTCGCGTCGGGGGCACCGTGCTCGTCGCCCACGCGCTGTGGCACGACCGCGTCGCGGATCCGGTGCAGCGCGGCGACACCGTGAGCGGCTTCCGGTCCCTGCTCAGGGAGATCGCGGCATCCGATGCCGTCATCAGCGCCCTCTCACCGGTCGGTGACGGACTGCTGCAACTCACGAAGAAGTAGGAGAGAACCTACGCGGTCGCGACGACACCGGCCAAAGCGTCGTGAAGCTCCTTCGCCTCGGCATCGTTGACCGAGACCACCAGGCGACCGCCGCCCTCGAGCGGAACGCGCACGATGATGAGCCGGCCCTCTTTAACAGCCTCCATTGGCCCGTCTCCGGTCCTCGGCTTCATGGCTGCCATGAGTGATCCCCTTTCGTGGAATTACGTCCATTATCCCGTACCGACAGGCCAGAAACGAATCGCAGATCACGGCGGACTCCAGTCGTAGCCGTTCACCCACCAGCAGATGTAGAGCCAGCCGAACTGGCCGGCGATCATGAGGGCCACGAGAGCCACTCGATAGATCCTCGATTTGGGTTGGGCGACCGCACCCAGCAGCGGGAACATCGGGATGAGCAGGCGGAAGGTGCTCGACTGCGGGAAGAACACGGCGAGCAGGTAGATCGCGTAGCTCGCGAGCCACAGCCGGAGGTCGACGCCGAGGCGGCGCACTGCTGGGAGGAACAGCACCAGCACGAACCCGGCAACGACGGCGCCGAGCAGCACGTAAGCCCACGCCCCCATTCCCCAGTACCCGCCCCAGAATCCGGCCCCCTGTATCCACGAGCTGAATGGTGCAAACCCGGCCTGCCAGCCCACGTAGTCCGCCCGCCAGGCGAGCTCGGTGTCGGTGTAGGCGTTCATGTCACCGGTCACCAGCCACGCGGTGAGCGGCCAGGCGAATCCCATGATCAGCGCGAACAGGGTGGCTCCGATGGAGAGCACGATCTCGTTGGCGCTGAACGGATCACGACGCCTGGTGAACCAGCGATGGATGACGTGCAGACCGAGCGCGAGCGCGAGCGCGAGCCCGCTCGGGCGGGTCAGCGCGGCGACCGCGATCACCGGCAGCAGCAGCACATAACGCCGCTGCAACAGCAGGTGAAGGGCGAGCACCAGCAGGAAGAGGTACATCGACTCCGCGTACGACACCTGCAGGATCGGCGAAAGCGGCGCGAAACAGAACAGCACCACGGAGTACATCACGGCACTCGTCGGAATCGTGAGCCGCATCAGCAGGAAGAAGACCATCGCTGCCGCCAGCGAGAACAGCAGTGAGACGACGACGGAAACGACCTCCCATGACAGGGTCGTGACCAGCATGATCCCGCGCACCAGTAGCGGGTACGCGGGCAGGAAGGCCCAGGCGTTCTGAGCGACGTGACCGGCGGCGTCGTGCGGGAGGGCGCTCGGATAGCCGCCCACCGCGACGATGTGATACCAGGTACTGTCCCAGAGCTGAGCAAACGTGATGTAGTTCGGGTTGGCGGTCGTCCAGGGGTTATCCGCCTGCCAAGACGCGAAGAGCTGCAGAAGAATCGTGGTGACGATGCGCGACAGGGCCCAGATGACGAAGACCTTCACCCACCACGGCGTCACCCGGTAGCGGACCTTCGCCGCCGTCAGGAGCCGGTGAGCCACGCCCGCAACCCTCGCTCGCAGGCGATGATCTGGTCCACCGGCACGCGCTCGTCGTCGGCGTGGGCGAGCAGGGCGTCCCCCGGACCGTAGTTGACGGCGGGGATGCCGAGCGCCGAGAAGCGGGCGACATCGGTCCAGCCGTATTTCGGTTTCGCTTCGCCGCCGACCGCCGCGAGGAACTCCTGCGCGAGGGCGGCGTTCAGTCCGGGCCGGGCGCCTTCTGCACAGTCGACCACGTCAAGCTCGAAGCCCGCGAACACGGTCCGCAGATGCTGCTCCGCCTGCGCCGCGGAAGTGTCGGGCGCGAACCGGTAGTTCACAGCGATCACCGCCTCATCGGGGATCACATTTCCGGCGACACCACCCGAGATGCTCACGGCGTTCAGACCCTCGCGATAGACCAGGCCATCCACCTCGACCTGTTTCGGCTTGTACGCCGAAAGGATGGCGAGTATGGGTGCGACATCGTGGATGGCGTTGTGGCCGACCCACGAACGCGCGGAGTGAGCGCGGATGCCGTGGGTGCGCAACTGCGCCCGCATCGTCCCGTTGCAGCCGCCCTCCACCTCGCCGCCGGTCGGCTCGCCGAGGATCGCGAAGTCGCCGACGAGCAGGTCGGGCCGATGCGAGGCGAGACGGCCCAGACCGTTGAGGTCGCTGGCGACCTCTTCGTGGTCGTACCAGATCCAGGTCACGTCGACCACTGGAGCGACCAGTTCCCGCGCGAGTTTCAGCTGAATGGCGACGCCGCCCTTCATATCCACGGTGCCGCGGCCCCAGAGATAATCGACGGCGGCATCCGTCTCGAACCGGGTAGGCAGGTTGCCGTTGATCGGTACGGTGTCGGTGTGGCCCGCGATCACCACCCGCCGGTCACGACCCAGGTTCGTGCGCGCGACGATGGTGTCTCCGTCGCGGATGATCTCGAGGTGCGTCGCACCCTCGAGCGCGGCCAGGATCGCCGCGGTGATGGGGCCTTCGTCTCCCGACACCGACGGGATGTCGCACAACTGCCGTGTCAGGTCGACCGCCGACGAGGTCAGGTCGATCGCGGGGAAGGGCACGCGCACAGTTTACCGATCCCGGATCGCTAACCTTGGAGCATGACTGAACGTTCGGCCTGGGGCTACGGCCTCGCCACGATCGCCGATGACGGCACCGTGCTCGATACCTGGTTCCGCGACCCCGCGCTCGGCGCCTTCCCTGCGGGTCGCGACCCGCACATCGCACCGGTGGACTTCGAACTCGTCGCCGGACCGGATGCGCGACGCAGGGTGAATGTCGAATTCCGCACGGTCGAGATCGACCTCGATGCTCCTCCCTCCTCGACCCCGGATGCCTACCTTCGCCTGCACCTGCTGAGCACCCTGCTGGTGAGGCCCAACACGATCAATCTGGACGGCATCTTCGCGCAGCTGCCCGTGGTCGCATGGACCAACGCAGGGCCGGTGCACCCAGACGTGTACTCCGACCAGCGGCTCACACTGCAGCGCGCCGGGATCACGGCACACTCCATCGACCGCTTCCCGCGGCTCACCGACTATCTTTCGCCCGATCGCGTGAGGATCGCCGACACCTCACGGGTGCGCCTCGGCGCGCACCTGGCCCCCGGCACCACCGTGATGCACGAGGGCTTCGTCAATTTCAATTCGGGCACGCTCGGCGCATCCATGGTCGAGGGGCGCATCTCGCAGGGCGTGGTCGTCGGCGACGGATCGGATGTCGGGGGCGGCGCATCCATCATGGGCACTCTGTCGGGTGGCGGCACCGAACGGGTCACGGTCGGGCGCCGTGCGCTGCTCGGTGCGAATTCGGGCATCGGCATCTCGATCGGTGACGATTCCGTCGTGGAGGCCGGACTTTATGTGACCGCCGGCACGAAGGTGACAGTGCTGCGCGACGGCGAACCGCCCACGACCGTCAAGGCGGTCACCCTGTCAGCCGTACCCGGGCTGCTGTTCCGCCGCAACTCGCTCAGCGGAGGCGTCGAGGTGCTGGCGCGGTCGGGCAAAGGGGTCGAACTGAACGCCGCCCTGCACGCGTAGCAGCGGTTCTACTTCGCCGGCCAGCTCCGCTCGGGCGAACCCACGTACAACTGCTGCGGGCGACCGATCTTGGTGGCGTGATCTTCGTTCATCTCACGCCAGTGGGCGATCCAGCCTGGCAGCCGGCCGATCGCGAACAGCACGGTGAACATGCGGGTCGGGAAGCCCATCGCCTTGTAAATGACGCCGGTGTAGAAGTCGACGTTCGGATAGAGCTTGCGTTCGACGAAATACTCGTCTGCCAGCGCGACCGCTTCGAGTTCCTTGGCGATGTCGAGCAGGTCATCCTGCACGCCGAGCGCTGACAGTATCTGGTCGGCGCTCTCTTTGACCAGTCGGGCCCGCGGATCGAAGTTCTTGTATACGCGGTGCCCGAAGCCCATCAGGCGCACCCCGTCTTCTTTGTTCTTCACCCGCTGCACGAACTTGTCGACACTGTCACCCGACTCCTTGATCTCGGAGAGCATGGTGAGCACCGCCTCGTTCGCACCCCCGTGCGCCGGACCGTAGAGCGCATTGATGCCGGCCGAGATCGAGGCGAACATGTTCGCCTGGGTCGAGCCGACCAGTCGCACCGTGGAAGTCGAGGCGTTCTGCTCGTGATCCTCGCGCAGGATGAGCAACCGCTCAAGTGCCTTCGACACCACGGGATTGATCTCGTACGGCTCGGCCATCGTGCCGAAGTTCAGCTTGAGAAAGTTGTCGACGAAGCTGAGGCTGTTGTCAGGGTAGAGGAACGCCTGCCCGAGGCTCTTCTTGTGCGCGTATGCGGCGATGACCGGCAGCTTCGCCAGCAGGCGGATGGTGGAGAGCTCGATCTGCTCGGGGTCGTGGATGCTCAGCGAGTCCTCGTAGAAGGTCGACAGGGCGGACACCGCGCTCGACAGCACGGACATCGGGTGAGCGCTGTGCGGGAGCGCGTCGAAGAACCGTCGCAGGTCTTCGTGCAGGAGGGTGTGGCGACGCACCCGATCCTCGAAGGCGCTGAGGTCGGAGGCGGAGGGCAGCTCGCCATGGATGAGCAGCCAGGCCACCTCGAGGTAGGTGGAATTCGCCGCGACATCTTCGATGGCGTACCCGCGATACCGCAGGATGCCGGCGTCTCCGTCGATATAGGTGATCGCGCTCTCCGTGGCGGCCGTGTTCACGAATCCGTAGTCGAGCGTCGAGTACCCGGTCTGCTTCATCAGCGTGGAGATATCGATGCTCGACGCGCCATCGGTGCTCTGGCGGATCGGGAACTCCGCGCTACCGCCCGGAAAAGACAGCGTCGCCTTGGGACCTTCGGGTATGGATGCGTCCGTCACGTATACAGCCTAATTGTCGGCGGAGTCGACAGTTGCATCCGCCAACGACCGGGCGGATTAGTTGGAGAGAGCTGACAGCCGGCTCACCGCGACCGCGATGCTCTCGTCGGTCGCCGTGAGCGCGATCCGTACGTGCTGCGAGGCCGGGTCACCGTAGAAGGTGCCGGGTGCGACCAGGATGCCGAGGTCCGCCAGTCGCCCGACCGTCGTGAGCGAGGGCTCGCCGGCAGTCGCCCACAGGTACAGACCCCCCTCGCTTGAATCGATGCGCAGCCCCGCCGCCTCGACCGCGGGAATAAGGGCGCTGCGACGACGACGGTAGCGTTCACGCTGCTCGGCCACGTGCTTCTCGTCGCGCAGTGCCGCGACCATCGCCGCCTGAACAGGCAGGGGAGGGATGAGGCCGAGGTTCTTGCGCACCTCGAGGATCTCGGCGATGAGGTCGCTGCACCCGGCGACGAAGGCCGCCCGATAGCCGGCGAGGCTCGACTGCTTGCTCAGCGAGTAGACGCTCAGCACCGAGTTGCGCTCGCCGTGGATGACGCGCGGGTCGAGGATGCTCGGCGACGGCTCCGCGGAATCCCAGGCCAGCTCCGCGTAGCACTCGTCGCTCGCGATGACGGCGCCAAGCTCCCGCGCCCGCGTCACCGCGGCGGCCAGCCCGTCGACGCCGAGGATGCGGCCGTCGGGATTGGCGGGGCTGTTCACCCAGACCAGGCGGGTGTTCTCCGGCCATTGCGCCGGGTCGTCGCTCGCGACGACGGTCGCACCGACGAGCGCGGCGCCGACCGCGTACGTGGGGTACGCCTGGGAGGGCTGCACCACGACATCCCCCGGCCCGAGTCCGAGCCAGAGGGCGAGGCCGCCGATGAACTCCTTGGAGCCGATCGTGGGCAGCACGTTGGCGATGCTCAGGTCGTCGACGCCGCGACGGCGGGCGTACCAGTCGACGATGGCCTCACGCAGGGGCACGCTGCCGGCGGTGAGCGGGTAGGCGTGAGCGTCGGTCGCAGCGGCGAGCGCGTCACGGATTACCGCCGGCGTCGGGTCGACCGGCGACCCGACCGAGAGGTCGATCATGCCGTCCGGGTGAGCCTTTGCGCGCGCGGCGTATTCGACCAGTGAGTCCCAGGGGAAATCCGGCAGGACGAGGGGCGTGCGCGTCACTCGGCCGCGGGACCCTGCGGCGGCAGGGCGGTGATCACTGCGTGGTCGCTGTGGATGACGCCGACCTTGGCGGCACCGCCTGGCGACCCGATCTCTTCGAAGAACTCGACGTTCGCCTTGTAGTAATCCGCCCACTTGTCGGGCAGGTCGTCTTCGTAGAAGATCGCCTCGACCGGGCAGACCGGCTCGCACGCACCGCAGTCGACGCACTCGTCTGGGTGGATGTAGAGCATCCGGTCGCCCTCGTAGATGCAGTCGACGGGACACTCGTCGATGCAGGCTCTGTCTTTGACGTCCACACACGGGAGCGCGATGACATAGGTCACGAGGCTTCAGATTCCCTTCGGCTGTACTGGCGTTCCCAGCCTATCGCGGCGAAACAGGCCGCGAGCCGGCCATGCCAGCACCACGATCGCGACGACCGCTGTGCCGTAGATCAGCAGGTAGCCCACCGGATTGGCAGGCACGAGCAGGCCGCCGCCTGAGCTTGCGAGGGAGAGCACTCCGATCGCACCGAGCATGCCGATCGCTGCGAAGATTCCGACCAGGCGTCCCTCGAACGCGAGGCGGCATCCGGTGAACAGAATCGCGGCGATGAGAAGCGTCGCGATGATCCCGATCGGCAACGCCACACCGAAGGCAGGCACGGAGAACTGGTGCTCGACCGTCGCGATGCCGCCGGCGCCGGCGCCGAGCACGAGCGCGAGCACGCAGGCGAGCACCAGAACACCGAAGCCCTGCTCGGCGGTGCTCGGCCGCTCGTCGCGCACCCGGGAGAATCGCTCGACCGTCGCGATCGGCCGGGCCGGGCCGCTCGAAAGCGCGAAACGATCACCATCGACGGTCACCTGGCTGCGGTACACCGTGAGGGCCGCCGTCTTGCGCTCGATGACCGGGCTTACATCGATCGCGATCTCGCCGTCG
>JAZJYU010000200.1:0-5690 GCA_040390225.1 Actinomycetota bacterium
CCTTCAGCCAGAGAAAGCCGGGAACGTCGTCGACGTCGGTCACGCCCATGCGGCTGTGGAACTCCGTTCGTGTGAAGCCGGGCGCGATCGCCGTGACCGTGATGCCCTTCCCGCGGTAGAAGGCGTTCGCCCAGCGACTGAAGCTCAGCACCCAGGTCTTGGCGGCGCCATAGGTCTCGCGCGGTGTGTAGCCGGCCACGCTCGCGACATTGACGATCGTTCCGGATGCCCTGGGCAGCATCTGCGACAGCGCGGCATGGGTGAGCCGGAGCGGCACCACCATGAGGATCTCGGCCAGGTCGACCTCGTCGTCGATGCTGTTCTCGGCGAAGCTCTTCTGCAGCCCGTACCCGGCGTTGTTGACGAGCAGGTCGATCGGTTTCGCCGCATCGGCGACCCGCGCCTCGACCTTCGCGAGGCCCGCAGGCGACAGCAGGTCGGCGGTCAGCACCTCGGCCGTCCCAGGCAGCGTCGCGGCGAGATCGCTGAGCCTTTCGCCGTCTCGAGCGGTCAGCACGAGGTCGTAGCCCTGCGCGGCGAGCTGTCGGGCGAACTCGGCGCCGAGTCCCGCTGACGCTCCGGTGATGAGTGCGATGGGCATTTGGCAAACCTACAATGGCCGTCTCTACTATGGAGACATGTCATCGATGATCACCCTGAACCTTCCGAACGCGACCCTCGAGAGCCTGAGGGAGCAGGGAGCCGAGTTCCCGGTCGACTACTCCGCGTACCTCGTTCCGCCCACCGGCGAGCTGAAGGGCGCCCTCATCGTCATCCACGAGATCTGGGGCCTCGTCGACCACATCAAAGACGTCGCCGACCGCTTCGCGGCCCAGGGCTACCTCGTGCTCGCACCCGACCTGCTGAGCGCGATCGGCATCGAGGCCCAGGTGGGCGCCGAACTGTTCGCTCTGCGCAACCACCCGGACGAGAAGGTGCGTACCGAGGCTCAGCCGCGCCTGCGCGATGCCTTCGCGTCCCTGCAGAAGCCCGGCTACTCCGAGTGGGCGGTCGGTGCGCTCACGGCCGCGGTCGACTACCTCGAGGCCCGGCCCGGTGTCGACGGCCGCATCGGCGTCACCGGGTTCTGCTTCGGCGGCACATACAGCTTCGCCATCGCCGCCGCAGATCCTCGAGTGAGGGCGGCCATCCCGTTCTATGGCAATCCGGGAACGGTGAAGGACTACTCCACCATCTCTGCGCCGATCCTGGCGCTGTACGGCGTGAACGACCCGTCGCTCATCGAGGCGCTGCCCGAGGTGACGAAGAAGATGGTGGATGCGGGCGTCGACTTCACCTCGAGGGTCTATGAGAACACCGGTCACGCCTTTTTCAATGACACCAACCCGCACTCGTACGATGCTGCCGCGGCGGAGGATGCGTGGGAGCGAGCGCAGGCGTTCCTGTCACGCCACCTCCTGGCCAGCAACCTGTAAGCGGGTGTGCACCGGACTCCGAGTCGAGTCATAGGCAAGTCGAAGGTTCGCGGCTCACTCTCGATGCATGGAGATCGAAGAGCAGCACGAGCAGTTCATCAAGCCTAAGAAGTCGCGCTCCGGTCTGATCATCGCGGGTTGCGTCGCCCTCTCGCTCGGCATCGTGGCCGGCGGAACGGGCATCGCCTGGGTGACCCTTGACCACGCGGCCTCTGTCGTCAACCAGGCGACACAGAATCCGACGACACCGACCATTCAAGCCCCCACGTTCCAGCCCGCCGCGCGCACGACGGGTGGTATGGCGGCCACCGCCGCGCAGAAGGTGGGCGTGGTCACCATCGTGTCGACCGTCGATTATGACTCGAGCGAACAGGCCGCAGGCACCGGCACGATCCTCACGTCGAGCGGTTACATACTGACCAACAACCACGTGATCGAAGGCTCGACGTCCATCAAGGTGACGGTCGAGTCGACGAACAAGACGTATGCCGCCACAGTCGTCGGCACCGACGTCACCGACGATGTCGCCGTGCTCAAGCTTGCCGATGCCTCTGGGCTCACTACGGCGAGCTATGACAGCTCTCACCCGGCGGCGGTCGGCGACACGGTGACCGCGATCGGCAATGCCGAAGGCACCGGCAACCTGGTGCAGGCGTCCGGCACCATCACGGCGACAGACGAGGCGATCACGGTGCAGGGCGACAGCACCGACCAGACGGAGAACCTCAGCAACCTGATCGAAACCAGCGCGGATGTCGTCGCCGGTGATTCCGGCGGCCCGCTCCTCGAGTCGAACGGCAAGGTCATCGGCATGGACACCGCTGCGACCTCCGGTACCCGTCAGACCGCCGGATACGCCATCCCGATCGCGAAGGCGCTCACCATCGCGAAGCAGATCGAGAAGGGCATGGCTGGTGGCAACGTGACCATCGGCTACCCGGCCTTCCTGGGGGTCGAGCTCTCCACTCGTTACACCGAAGCCGTGGTCGCGGGTGTGATTCCCGGCACCCCGGCCGCCTCCATCGGTCTCGCCGCAGGCGACACGATCACGTCGGTCGATGGCAGCGAGGTGTCGAGTTCGGCGGCCCTCAGTCCACTGATCACAGCTCACTCGGCAGGAGACAGCATCACGATCACGTGGACCGACACCGCAAGTGCCGGCCACACAGCCACAGTGCTTCTGCAGCCCGGTCCCGCGGCCTGACCGATCAGGCCGACCGCAGATCGACCACGAGATCGTTGATCATGGCGGTAGGCGACAGACCCAGCACGTCGTGAAGCAGTTTCCTGTAACCCTCGTAGACCCTCAGCGCCTCGGATTGGTTGCCCTCCGCCAGATGCACTCGCACCAGCGTCGCGTTCGCGCTCTCGCGGAGCGGCTCCACCTTCATCGCCGCACGGGCGGCAGCGGCGGCCTCCGGCAGGCGGCCCAGTGCGGCGAGCTGCATCGACATCGCCTCCAGGGCGTTCATTCTCAGCTGGCGCCATTCCTCGGATTCGGCGAGCACCCAGTCGTCGTACCAGTCCGGCAGCAACTCGCTGGAGAGCGCCGCGAGAGCCTCTCCGTCGAGGTCTGCTTGATCACTCGCGCCACCCGGCTGGAGCAGCCGGCGGGCGAGAGACTGGGCGCTTCGCAGATCCACTTCGACAGTGTCGAGCAGGCTCAGGCCGGCCGACGCGGAGAGGATCGCCTCGCGGGTGGACGAGTCCAGGCGCGATAGTGCCGAGCGCAGGCTGATGCCCGCGCGCTCGTCGGTCGCCTCCGGCCACATCTGTCCGGCCATGGCGATGCGCGTCACAGCGCGATGGTGCAGGGCCAGGAAGACCAGCAGGCGCTGCGACCCCACAGCCAGTTCGCCGATGGGCGTGCCGCCGACTCGCACCGAGAACGCGCCGAGCAAGGTCATCTGGATGACGAGTGCCGGGACCGGCTCGCCCGCATCCAGCGGCACCTCGTCGACGATGACGCCGGAGGCCGTGGAATCGAGCACGAGGGTGACGGCCGGCTCATGCCGCGAGGTCCAGCCGTCAGACCAGGCCGTGAGGGCGACGACGACCGGTTCCAGGTTATGGCCCTGGTCGGTGAGCACGTACTGATCGTTCTTCTCCTCGACCATCAGCCCGGCACCGATCAGGGCGGCGAGTTTGGACGAAAGGATGTCGGGTTCGACCCGGGCGTGCGACTCGAAGTCGGTGAAACGGGTCACCCCGGCGAACATGGCCGCCCGGATGACCCTGAGGCTCCAGCGATCTCCGACCGCCTCGAGGGCGCGTTCCGGTGAGAACGTACGGGGGTGGTCCCCCCGGCTTCCGGCAGTCAACGGCGTATTGGGCACGATCAACCCACAATCCTGATCTGGGCTAATCGTAACTCCGTGAATGTTCCTTATCTACGGGTTACTCATTCTGGTTGTCCCTAGATCACGCCGCGCCGACGAGCGAACAGGACGAGGTTGAAGCCCGCGAGCACGAGGATGAGCGCCAGGATGGGTGTGTCGCCGACGTTGACACCCGTGTTCGCCAGGGTCGGGCCGGCGGTCGGGGTTCCGCCCGAGCCGGAGGGTGCGCCACCCCCCACCGGTGCCGGAGGGACGAAGTTCGTGACACCGTTGTCGGTCACGCTGGCCACCGCCGACGATGGCACGTCGGCCGCCAACGTGAGCAGCTGGAACTCCAGGTTCGCTCCACAGAGCACGGTCGCGCCGCCGCCATTCGACGATCCGTTGCACTGGTCGATCAGTACCGGCGCGACGCCGGTCGACTCGGAGGCCGGGTCGACGGTGCACTGCACGATCAGCGACGCGGTGCCGCCGTTGCCGCTGCCGTTGCACTGGGTGACGTCGGCACTCGTGACCGTGGTGGTCGGGTTGCAGACCGTGGTCGGCGCTGTGCCAGGGATGCCGGATCCGGCGCACTCGTTCACGGTCGCCGACGGATGCAGTGGCGCGGCGCCGGCGGTGAAGATCTGGTTGATCACGTGAACGTGGCAGATGAGGCTCGCGCCGCCGCCGTTCGCCGCACCGTCGCACTGGGTCACGCTGGTGACGATCAGTGTCGACGGGATGATCGTGGTGACGCAGTGCGGAAGAGGCACCGTGTTCGCCGCGCCATCGCAGGCGACGGTCGTCGTCGTCGAACTCTGGAAGCCCGTGTCAAGGTTGTAGTAGTTGGTGACGGTGACGGTGCAGTCCATACCGCGCCCTCCGCCGTTGAAGACCGAGTTGCACTGGTTGACCGCCAGCGGCGCGACGGCGGATGCCGATTGCGTGGCGAACGTCCCCCAGCCCAGCAGCATTGCAAGCACGATACCTACCGCCCCGAGTGCCTTGGCGATGGTTCCTCTATTAGTGCGCGTTCTGTTCATCTGTAATTCCCCCTGGATGCATGGTGCAGCAGGGGTCGTTACTGGGGCGTCACCAGAACGTGACGGGGGCGTACAGGGCTGTCTACCGGGCTGCCATCAGCCGTTATTCGGTCGTGCAGTGCCCGGATGCGACGGCGTTCGACAGTGAGGCGGCCTGCGCCGCGACCGGCACCAGCTCGGAGGTGGTGAGAGCGAATCCGACGTTCTTCGTCGTCGACGATTTGGCGAACACGACGCCGGCGACCTGGCCGGCCGGGTTCAGGAGCGGGCCGCCGGAGTTGCCCTGTTCGACATCCGCCGCAAGTGAATAGACCTCGCGGTCGGAGCTGCTGTCGCCGTAGATGTCGGGAACACGCACCGTGCTCACGCCCTGCACGGCGGCGGGCTTCGAACTGAATGGACCGCCGAGCGGGTAGCCGTCGAATACCGCGCTGGCGCCGGTGCTGAGTGTGGCCCCGATCTTGAGCGCTGCCGTCGGCATCCCTGAGACCGCCACCACGGCGAGGTCGCCCACCGGGTCGAAGTACACGACACGGCCGGTCCAGCTGCCGCCGTCGGGCGCGACCACGACCGGTTCGGTTACGCCGGCGACCACATGCGCGTTGGTGATGACACGGTTCGGTGACACGACGAAGCCGCTGCCGGACTGGTTCTGCCCGCAGGCGTAGGCGTTGCCGGTGATCTTGACAACGGAGTGCGCGGCGAGCTGCTGCGCGGTGTCGGCGCCGTCGGTCGGGATGGGCAGTGGGCGGCCTGCTCCGATGGAGTCGAGCAGCCTCGGGATGCCCTGCTGGCTGATCGCGGCCCGCACCCGGGCCTCGAGGTCGCCCACCGGTGCGGGGGTGACCGCGTTGATCCACGCGAGCAGCGCCGCATCTGCTCCTGCGTCG
>JAZJYU010000200.1:5700-6976 GCA_040390225.1 Actinomycetota bacterium
GGGGGTGACCGCGTTGATCGCCGCGACGACGCGTGAACTCGCGATGGCGTCGGAGACGAACGGAATACCGAGCGAGCCGATGCTGAACGCCAGCATTGAGATGACTGCCGAGGTCGCAACCAGGGACACCAGCATGCCGAGCACGCGGTCGGCGGTGCGCAGCGCGCCCTTCGGGACACCGCGGCTTATCGCCCGGCCGATTGCCGTGCCAAGCACGAACCCGGCCACGATGAGTCCGGCGACGACGAACAGGATCGCGGGCAGCCGCCACGCGCTCGTGCCGACGACCCCGGTGACCAGCGGGATGGCGAAGAACGCCAGGATCGATCCCACGATCACGCCCAGGATGCCGCCCAGGCTGAGTGCGAAACCGCGCCGGTAGCCGTAGACGGCCCATGCCACGAGCACGGCGATGAGCAGCACGTCGAGCAGAAGCGATCCGGGTGTCACCGCTGAATCGTACTTGCCCCGGCCAGGGAATTGGCCGTGCCGCGCCTTGCAGTCGGCCCGTTACGAGTGCTTCGGCATCATGAGCAACGTGGAGACGCTGACCACGATCAGCAGAATCGCACCAACGGTCACGAACACCAGCACGGCGGCCGCCGGCAGCAGGATGGCGACGATTCCCGCGATCACCGAGATGACGCCGCTCACCCAGCCGTACCAGGTGGGGCTGACCGTGTGACGGATGGCCGCGACGATGTCGATGGCACCCTCGGCGATCCAGCCGATGCCGATCAGGATGCCGAGAACGCTCAGTGACGAGAGCGGGTCGGCGAGGCAGAACACCCCGGCGATCACGACCAGCAGGCCGATCGCGCCCGTGAGCCAGCGCTGCGAGGCGCTCAGCGTCGTCGCGGTGAGCGCGGTGACGATGCGGAAGATGCCGGATGCCACCAGGTAGCTGCCGAAGATGATCGCCACTGTGAGCAGGCTCACACCGGGGAGTGCGAGTGCGACGATGCCGAGCACGATGCCGATCACGGAGACGGCGATGAGGGCGCCGCGGTTGAGGCGGATCGAGCTGGGAACGGTGGGGGCGAAAAGTGAGGTCATGCGAGAAAGTCTGGCACGCACGCACCCGTTCTGGGGATGTTGAAATGTTCTCGTTCCCCGTAGCGTTTGCGTTGTATCCACAAGGCTTGGGGGAGCCATCACCGACGTGACCACGGGCCGGGCAGTTCAGCCGATCATCGGCCAGTCGACGCTGCGCGCTAGAGCGGCGGCATATGCCGTCATGCGTCACGCCGAGTACGACGTGTGCGGCCACTGGCGC
>JAZJYU010000201.1:0-12610 GCA_040390225.1 Actinomycetota bacterium
CGCTTCGACGAGCTCAACGACCGTACTCGACGACCGCGGAGTTGCCGAAGTTCCAGCGCGACCGGACCTCACAGCCCCAGACGCCGAGCTCGGCCGTGACCGATGCCGTGCTCCCGGTGGTCACGTACCAGACATGGTCGGCACCTTTCAGCCGGTAGAGCACGTCCTGCAGGTGATACGTCGACTCCCACAGTTTGCCAGTGACCGTTGCGGGCCGCTTGAGGGTGACATCCGTCAGTCCCGTGAACGCCGATGGGTACGCGTACTCGATCACCCGGCTGGTTGCGACCCCGTGGGTGAGCAGCTGGCCCCAGACGATGGCGTCGCCGGTCGCTTTCTTCGACTCGATGAGCGCGGCGACGGCCGGCCAGTTCGAGTTCTGCTTTGCGCGCGGCTTGCGGTCGGACACGTAGACCGGGGCGAGCAGGGCTGCGCAGACCACGATCGCGAACGCCCGCTGCCAGTTGCTGCCAAGCACGTCGACGGCGACCGCCATGACGATCGCTGCGGCGGGCGCGCTGAAGCTGAGATAGCGGGCCGAGTAGACCGGGTCGATGAGCGACGCCAGCAGCAGCGCGATCGTCGGCACCGCCAGCCAGCCGAGGACGATTCCCGCCAGCTCGCCGCGCCGGCGGAACAGGATGACGCCGCCGATGACGATCAGAAGCCAGGCGAACACTGCGAAGGCGTCGTCGAAGTAGAACCACTGCGCGACGAACACGTCATGGAGCGTCGACAGATCGAGCGGGCCGAGCCAGTGCACCTGTGCGGTCTGCCTGCTCGCCAGCAGCGCGAATGGCGACACGCTGAGAGCGATCACAGCGGTGGCGATCGTCGGGCGCGGTCGGCGCGCCGAGATCGCCAGCGCCAGCACGAGCAGCGCCAGGTAGAGGAAGACGACGCAGGCCACGATGCCCGCCGCGCAGTACAGCACCCACCACCGCTTGCTGTCCCGCCGTTGCGCCCCAACGAAGACGAGCACCAGCGCCGTGGCCACCGCGGTGGTGAGCGCGTACGACCGGCCCTCGGTTCCGGCCCAGGTGACGCGTGGCAGCAGCGCGAACAGGATGCCGGCGATCACGGCGACGCGCGGCGTCGCGAGCATGCGCACCAGCACCACGATGAGCGCGGTGGCGACACCGATCGCTATCGCGCTCGGCAGCCTGAGCGTGAGCGGCGAGTACCCGACGAGTCCGAACCACAGCTTTGTCAGCGAGTAGTAGGCGCCGTGCACGAGGTCGACATGCTGCAGCATCGCGGCCAGTTCGCCCCAGCTGCGGCCGGTCGCCGAGACCGTCGCGGCCTCGTCGAACCAGAGCGACGGAACCCACGAGAACGCGAATGCGAGAGCGAAGCCCCCGACGCCGATGATCAGGGGAGCTCTCACGTCGGCTCACGGTAGGCCGACAGTGCGAACGGCGCTACCAGCCGATTCGCACCCGATCACCATAATCTTGCGATATGACCTCTCGCGCCCAGGGCTGGTATGCGGCCGTTGTCGGTGTGGTGGCCGCTGCAGTCGTGCTCGGAGTCGCCGAGGTCTGCGCGCTCATCACCGGCAACGCGGGCAGCCCGCTGTTCGCCGTCGGCTCGCTCGTGATCGACCTCGCTCCGCCAGGAGCGAAGGATTTCATGATCGCCCTGTTCGGAACGGGCGACAAGGCGGCATTGCTCACGCTGCTCGGAATCCTCATTCTGGTGGGGTCCGCGCTCGCCGGCTGGCTGGAGCGGCGGCGGGCCCCGGTCGGGGTCGTCATCTTCGGCGTCGCCTCGCTGGTCGCGGTGATCGCGGTGGTCACCCGTTCCGGCGCGACCGGGATCGACGGGGTGCCGACCGTGATCGGCGCCGTCGTGGGGATCGTCGTGCTGCGGTCGGGCATCCGTCGTCTCGCCGTCTGGCGCGTCGCCGCCGATCGGCGCGAAACCGGGCGGGTACCGCAGCGCGCCGTGCCAGGCATCGAGCGCCGTGGCTTTCTGCGGTTCACGATGATCGCTGGATCGATCGCCCTGATCGCGGGTTCGGGAGCCCGTCTGATCAACGCCGGTTCCACCGCGGTGGCCCAGGTGCGGAAGAAGATCGCACTGCCGGCGGCGGCGACTCCCGCGCCCGCCATCCCCGCCGGTGCCGAGCTGCAGGTGCAGGGCATCACCCCGCTCGTGACCCCGAACGCGGTGTTCTATCGCATCGACACCGCGCTGCAGGTGCCGGCGGTCGACCCGGACACCTGGAAGCTCAAGGTCACGGGAATGGTCGAGAACGAGGTCGAGATCGACTTCAAGCAGCTGCTCGCCAAGCCGCTCGAGTCTCACTATGCGACCCTCACCTGTGTCTCGAACGATGTCGGCGGAGACCTGATCGGCAACGCGCTCTGGCTCGGCTGGCCGATCCGCGACCTGCTCGCCATGGCGAAGCCGACAGCGGGCGCCGACATGGTGCTCTCCACCAGCATCGACGGTTACACCGCGGGCACGCCGCTCACCGTGCTGCAGGACGAGAAGACGGATGCCCTGCTCGCCGTGGGCATGAACGGCGAACCACTGCCGGTCGAGCACGGGTTCCCGGTGCGGATGGTGGTACCCGGACTGTACGGCTATGTATCGGCGACCAAGTGGGTGGTGAACCTCGAGGTGACCCAGTTCGCCAAAGCGCAGGGCTACTGGACGCCACGAGGGTGGGATGCCCACGGGCCCGCCAAGCTCGAATCCCGCATCGACACCCCGCCCGACAGTTCCACGGTCGTCGCAGACACCTCCGTGCCGATCGCCGGGGTCGCCTGGTGCCAGCACGTCGGCGTGAGCAAGGTCGAGGTGCAGATCGACAGGGGTCCGTGGCAGGTCGCCACCCTCGCCGAGTCGATCTCGCCGGATACGTGGGTGCAGTGGGTCTACCGCTGGACCCCCACGAAGGGCAGCCACACCATTACGGTGCGGGCGACGGACGCCAATGGCAACCGCCAATCCCAGACCTACGTGCCGCCCGCCCCCAACGGTGCAGAGGGCTGGCACCAGATTTCAGTACAAGCCAGTTAGCCCTCCCAGCTAGCCCTCTCTCCCAACGTCGAGAGTGCAGTTGTGGCGACTTGCCGCGAGTAGAAGTCGCCACAACTGCACTCTCGAGATCATTACTCTCGAGATCGCTTGTGGAGAGAAATTCGCGCCCCGCGATTAATTCGGCAGCATGTGGCGATGGCGCGCCGCGAACCGATCCAGGCAGATCTCGATCCACGCGGATTCTCGGTGCTGCAGGCTCGAGAGGCCGGCATGTCTCGCTCGCGCTCCAGGGCATCCGACCTCGAGGTGCCGTGGCGCGGCGTCCGCGCAACTCGGATGATGCTGCCCAGACTGCCACCGGGCCAGTTCTTCAGCCATAGCACTGCAGCGCGCCTCTACGGAATTCCTCTTCCCCGGTCGGTCGAGTCGGAGTCCACCCTGCATGTTTCTGCCTGCGGTGGCTTGCAGCCTCCTCGAGCGAGATTTGTCGTAGGGCATCGGGCGGGCGCGGAAGTACGGGTCCGAACCTGGCGAGGCCTGCCGGTGTGCGCGCCCGAGCGGGTATGGATGCAGTTGGCCGGCGTCCTTGAGGAGGATGACTTGATAGTTGCGGGCGACGACCTTGTGCGACGCAAGCGTCCACTGACGAGTATGGATCGGCTTGTCGCCGAAATCGCGGCCGCCAGCGGTCGCCGTTTCGTCACTGTTGCGCGTAACGCGTTGGATCAGATCCGCTCGGGTACCGACTCGCCCATGGAAACACGACTGCGACGGATCATCGTGCGTGGCGGACTGCCCGAGCCGGTGATCGGCAACACCGTGTATAACCGAGCAGGCGAATTCATCGGCACACCCGACCTCGCCTACGTGGACGAGAAGATCGCCATCGAATATCAGGGTCAGGTGCACCAGACGAACCCCAAGGTGTACGCGGAGGACGCCATCAGGCGCGAGCAGTTCGAAGAAATCGGCTGGCTGGTGATCCCGGTCTATAAGGATCACGTGTACCTGCGACCTGCCTGGATCGTCTCCCGTATCTCTTCCGCATTGCACAAGCGTGCGGCGAGAGTGCAGTAATGGTGACCTCCTGCGTGCGGAACCCACCACGACTGCACTCTCGGTGCGGAAACGGGAGTATCACGAACAAGTAGAGTCGGGATAGTGGCACACCTCCTGGGCGGCGAATCGCTCCATCTCGAATATCCGACCCGTGTCATCTTCGACCGCGTCACGATCGGCATCAACGAGGGCGATCGCATCGGGGTGGTCGGCCGAAACGGCGACGGCAAGTCCACGCTGCTTCGCCTGCTGAGCGGCCGCATCGAACCGGACTCCGGCCGGGTGACGCGCCGCAACGGCGTCACGCTCGGGATGCTCGACCAGGCCGACCTGCTGCCCGAGGACCTGGTGGTGAGCGACGCCATCACCGACGGGCGCGAGGAGCACGAGTGGGCGGGCGACGCGCGCATCCGGGACGTCATCGACGGCCTGCTGCTCGATGTGCCGTGGGACGCGACGATCGGTCAGCTCTCTGGCGGACAGCGACGCCGGGTCGCGCTCGCGAAGCTGCTGGTCGGCGATTGGGACGTCATCTTTCTCGACGAGCCGACCAACCATCTCGACGTGGAAGGGATCGCCTGGCTGGCAGGGCACCTGAGGAAGCGCTGGTCGGCGAACTCCGGCGGGCTCGTGGTGGTCACCCACGACCGGTGGTTCCTCGATGAGGTGTCGACCGACACCTGGGAGGTGCACGACCGCATCATCGAACCTTTCGAGGGCGGCTATGCGGCCTACATCCTTCAGCGGGTCGAGCGTGATCAGATGGCTGCGACCATGGAGTCGAAACGCCAGAACCTGGCCCGCAAAGAGCTTGCGTGGCTGCGCCGCGGGGCTCCTGCGCGCAGCACCAAGCCGAAATTCCGGATGGATGCCGCATACGAGCTCATCGCGAACGAGCCGCCGCCGAGAGACACGGTCGCACTATCCCAGCTGGCCACGGCGCGCCTCGGCAAAGACGTCGTCGACCTGCTCGATGTGGGGGTTTCGTATGGCGACCGCGAGATTCTGAAAGACATCGAGTGGCGCATTGCGCCGGGCGAACGCACCGGAATCCTCGGCGTGAACGGCGCGGGCAAGAGCACCCTGCTCGCCCTGATCGCGGGAACGCTCCAGCCGACGACCGGTCGGGTCAAGCGCGGCAAGACCATTCGCGTCGCGATCCTCAGCCAGCAGCTCGGCGAACTGAAGGACATCCTCGACGACCGGGTGATGGATGTCATCGCCCGCCAGAAGAGCTCGTACGTGAGCGGCGGTAAAGAACTCACTCCCGGGCAGCTGCTCGAGCGCATGGGCTTCATGAGCGCCCAGCTGTCGACCCCGGTCAAAGACCTCAGCGGCGGTCAGAAGCGGCGGCTGCAGCTGCTGCTCATCCTGCTCGGCGAACCGAACGTGCTCATTCTCGACGAGCCGACGAACGACCTGGACACCGACATCCTCGCCGCCATCGAAGACCTGCTCGATTCCTGGCCCGGCACCCTCATCGTGGTCAGCCACGACCGGTACCTGCTTGAGCGCGTCACCGACAACCAGTACGGAATTCTCGACAAACACCTGCGACACCTGCCTGGCGGGGTCGAGCAATACCTCGAGCTGCGGAAGAAGCAGGGCACGCGCGGGCAGACGGTGACCGAGTCGCATCGGGTCGAACCCAAGAAGGTAACCGGGCTCGCGGGAGCCGAGCTGCGGAACGCGCAGAAGGAGTACGCCTCGATCGGCCGGCGCATCGAGAAGGCCACCGCGAACATCGCATCAGCACACGAGCGGATGGCCGCGCACGATCAGGGCGACTACGCGGGGCTGGGCGGGCTGCAGAAGGAACTCGATGCCCTCGAGGCGGCGAAGGACGAGCTGGAGCTGCGCTGGCTGGAGTTGAGCGAGCTGCTCGGCGAGTAGCCCCTAGATTCCACCCTCGCTGAACCGGTGCGCGATGCGCGCACCGACCTGGTTGCCCGAGAGATATTTCGGCAGGCCGCTGCCGCGATAGCCGTCACGGACGGCGAGCATCGTGGCAAGCCAGCTGGCGAATACCGCCGCTGCCCGGGTGCGCGGTTCCAGGGATCCCGGCGCGAAAGTACCACGGGCGAGAAGGTCCTCGACGATGCGATCCTGGGCGCGCACCCATGACTGCAGGATGTGCCCGACTATGTCGGGCGGTCCATCGGTGATGAGTTCGACCATGGGGTGCGGATCGTCGGAGTCGGACATCGTGCGGTCCTCCCACGCATCCGAACTCAACTGGGTCAGCGCCGCGTCGACCGTGTCACCAACGAGCTCATCCACCGGGCGCGCGATGATCGCGTCGACGAAAGCGTCGAGCCACTCGTCGAAGTAGGCGAGAAGAACGGCCGCCTTCGAGTCGAAGTGGAGGTAGATCGTTCGAACTGCCACGTCCGCTTCACGCGAGATGTCCTCCATGGAGGTGCGCTCGTAGCCCTGTGAACTGAACAACCTGTTGGCCGCCCGCACAATCCCATCCCGGGTTTTCGTTCTGCGGCGGTCGGATCGACTGCCCAGATCAACGTTCTCCATCAGATCACTGTATTCGCCGGTTGCCAAGTGGCACTGCCATGATGCTATTTATGCCATGATGTTAGTTATTCGTGCCCGCCGGACTGCCGACGCATTCCATTTCTGAAAGAGCATGTATGAACCGTCGCGGAGTTCTCATTGTCCTGGGGCTGGCACTGTTCGTGACGTTCGCAGGCGCGGTCGGCGCGCCGGCCCAGGCGGCCGTGCAAGCGCCCGCCGCGCATTCGGCCCCGACGGCGGTGCACGCGCCCGCCGCGCATTCGGCCCCGACGGGCGTGAGCGCCAACTCCGTCGTCGCCGGCGCCTACTACAGTTGCGGGCTGAAGGTGGGCGGGGCCGCAGAATGCTGGGGCGCTGGTGGCGGCCAGTCCACACCTCCCTCCGGATCCTTCTATGTTCTCGCGGCCGGCTACGACTTCGCCTGCGGGATCCTCGATGACGGCGACACCACCGATGGCGGGGCTATCACCTGCTGGGGCTCCACCGAATTCGGCCAGGGGACGGCCCCATCGGGCAGCGACTTCATCCAGATCTCGGCCGCCGCGGAAGGGGAGCAGGTGTGCGCCCGGCGCGTGGACTGGACCGTTGCCTGCTGGGGCGGCTACACCGATGTGCCGTCGACGACCGACCACTTCTACTCGATCGCGCTCGGCACCGACTTCGGGTGCGGGATTCTGTCCGGCGGAAGCATCTCCTGCTGGGGTTGGGACGGCAGCTACCACGTCGTGAGCGGTGCGCCGAGCGGCAGCTATGACCACATCGCCGCATCCAATACCTATGCGTGCGCCGTCAGTTCGTCCGATCGCTCGATCTCCTGCTGGGGTCAGGACCTGAATTCGCGCCTCTCATCGCCCAGCGGCACCTTCTTCGACATGGCCATGACAAACGCCGGCGGATGCGGCATCCAGTATCCAAGTCGCGCTTTGACCTGCTGGGGGACCGGGCCGAGCGCGATCTCCGGCACCTACCTCAGTATCACGGGGGGATTCGGCCACTATTGCGCCCTGGGCAGCAGCACCACCAAGGTCGCCTGCTGGGGCGACAACAGTTCAGGGCAGGTGCAGCCCGGCCTCTCGAGCGGCTCGGTCAACCTGCTGACCGGCGTCGCCGCGAACTTCAGCATCCCGCTGACCCACATCTCGCCGGCACCGAGCATCAGCGTGACAGGCACCCTTCCCGGAGGTTTGAGCCGCACCGGCCTGCAGGTCAGCGGCACCCCCACCACAGTAGAGACGCAGACGCTCACGGTCAGCACCAGCAGCTCGATCATCCCGTTCGAACAGAACCTCGACCTCGTCGTAACACTCGGCCCGGTGGCCAGCTACACGCTGAGGCTCTCCGATCCCACACCCGTGCAGGGCGAGACGGTGACGTTCGCCGTCGAGGCCTTCGACGGCGTTGGTAACAGCGTCGGCGACTTCACCGGCCCGGCGATCCTCACGAGCGACGTGCCCGGTGACGCCCAGGGGAGCGCGTTCGGTACGTTCACGTTCGCTGGGTTGGACCCGGCTGCGCATGTGACGAGTTCAGTGGTGCATACGATCACGGTGGGCTCGTACAGCAACTCGATCACCGACGACGTTCCCGTCACCGTTTCTCCCCTCGTGGCTTCGGTCCACCTCACCGTCAACCCGACGTCAGCGGCGGTGCACGGAACTGCGGCCGCGACCCTTGTCGGGCTGAATGCCGGGGGCTCGCAGGTCGCCGATCTCACCAGTTACTCGACGTTCACCAGCAACAAACCGGCGGACTCGATCACGGGCGACGTGATCACCCTCTCTGCGGAGACAGGCACCCACCAGATCTCCGCCAGCTATGGCACTCTCAGCGACTCCACCAACCTTTCCGCGACTCCCGGTCCGTTGGCAACCCTCGAACTCACCCCGTCCGCGACGACCGCGAATACGGGTGGCGCCCTCTCCCTCGCGGTCGAAGGGTTTGACGCCGACGGCAACACCCTCGGCGGTCTCACCAGCTCGGCTACCTTCAGCAGCTCCGTCGCCGGCGATCAGCTATCCGCCAGCGGAATCATCTTCACGTTCGATCCCTCTGCTCGCGCCACGACATCGACAGTGCACACCGTCACAGCCACCATTGGTGCGGTCAGCGATTCGGTCGACATCACCGTCGCGCCGCTGGTCACCGCCGTCACGGTGGAGGTCAGCGCAACGAGCGCCTTCATCGGCGACACGGTGACGGTGACCGTCGAGGGACTCGATTCCCATGGCGACCCGGTTGCCGACCTCAGCAGCGATGTCGTCGTCACCAGCGACCAGAACGACATCGTCTCCGGTAACCACGTGACCTTTGTGCACGCGAGTCCGCACGTGATCACGGCCACGTACGGCACTCTCTCCACCTCGAAGCTGGTCGAGGTTTCGCCTCTCCCCGCCGCGTTGGGCAGCACGGGCGCCGACATCGTCCTCCCGCTCGGCGTGATGATATTGCTGCTCGCCCTCGGCGTGCTCGCCCTGCTCTTTTCCAGATACAGAGCTGGACGTCTGTCCTGACTCCACGCCTGGCAGCTGCCAACCGGCCCTACCAATACCGCGGCACCGAGTGCCGTAGTCAGCCCAGTAGGTGCGCCCAGCTCGCCGGATTCTCGGCGAGGAAGTCGTCGAACCGCTGGGCATCGTGGCCGGTGATGGCCGGAATGTCGCTCGAGATGCCGTCGACCTCGCCGTTCGCGATCGCGCTGTAGGTGGAGACCCAGCCGTCGACCTCGAATGCGGGAGCGTCATAGACAGCGCGCGAGGCGTACGCCTCCTCGATGGTCTCGTTCAGGAACCTGACCTGGCGGCCGGAGACCCGGCTCAGGGCGGCGGCGAACTCGTCCATGGTGAGCGCCTCGGGTCCGGTCAGATCGTAGGTAGCGCCGTCGTGCTTGCGGTCGGTCAGGGCGGCGGCCGCGACATCCACGATGTCCCGGTCTGCGACGGCGCTGAGCCTGCCGTCACCCGCCGGCCCCCGGATGACCCCCTCGGCGGAAGCGAAATGCGGCACGATCTTCTGGTAGAAGTTGTCGCGCAAGAAGACGTAGTCGAGTCCGCTCGCGCGAATGTGCTGCTCGGTGTGGAAGTGGTCGCGCCCGAAGGTGAAGGTGCAGTCGGGTGCAGCGCCGAAGAACGACAGGTAGACGACTCTGCGGGCGCCGGATGCGACGATCGCCTCGATCGCGGAATCGTGGTCGGCCATGCGGTCGGCCGATTCGCGCGCGGAGGGCATGAACACCGTGTCGGCGCCGGACAGCGCGGTGGCCAGCTGGTCGGTTTCGAGATATGAGGCGTCGTGGCGCGTGATGGGGCGGGCGTCGGCGCCGAAGCGCTCCATCAGTTGTCCACCGATGGAACCGTTCGCCCCCATGATCGCAATAGTCATTAGGGTCTAAGCGTGCCACACACCCGCTCCCGCGTTGCCGGACTCGGCGTCCATCTGCCCGCCGACATGCGCACGACGGAGCAGACCGAGCTGGCCCTGCGCGAGCGCAATCCAGACCTGAGGCTCGCGACCGGAATGATCGGGCGGCTGACCGGGGTGCGTTCGGTGCACCTTCGCGCGGAGGGCTGGCAGACCTCGGATCTCGCCGCCGCCGCTGCGCGGGACGCGCTCGCCGATTCCCCCGGACGGATCGATCTGCTCATCTTCGCGAGCGCCAGCCAGGACCTCATCGAACCGGCCACCAGCCACATCGTCGCCGCGAAGCTCGGGCTGGACTGCCCGGTGATGGATGTCAAAAACGCCTGCAACAGCGTGCTGAACGGGGTCCAGGTGGCCGACGCGCTCATCACGACGGGTCAGTACCGGCGGGTGCTGATCGCAAGCGGCGAGCAGCCGTCCCATGCCGTTCGCTGGCAACTCGAGAGCAGGGCACAGTTTCTGCGATCGTTCCCCGGCTACACGATGAGCGATGGGGGAGCGGCGCTCATCCTCGAGGCGTCGGACGATGAGCGGGGCATTCTCGGCTGCACTTTCGTCGCCGTATCCAGTCACTGGAACATCGGAACGCTCGGCACCGGCGGCTCGATGGACCCGCACGCCGTCAACGGCAGCCATTTCGACATGAACGGCCCCGCGCTGCAGAAGGCCTTCCTCGACCTCGGCCCCGATGCCGTGCTCGACACTCTGCGCCGTCTCGACTTCGAGTGGGGCGACTTCGATCTCGTCGCCATCCACCAGGGCGCCCTCCCGTACCTTGCGCCGATCTTCGACCGCCTGGGCGTGGCCGCCGACAAGTCGATCATCACCGTTGAGCACCATGGCAACCTCGCGTCGGTCACCCTGCCGCTTCAGCTGCTGCTGGCGCGCGAGACCGGCATGATCGGACCGGGGTCACTGGTGGCCATGATCGGACTCGCGGGCGGCATCTCCCTCGGTGTGATGGTGGTGAGGATGTGAGCCGTCTCGCCGTCGTCGTGCCCGTCTACAACGAGGCGGCCGGCATCCGGCCGACGCTGGACGCGCTGGCCGCGCAGTACGACGGCGATTTCGACGCGGTCTTCGTGGACAACGGTTGCACAGACGACTCCGTCGCGATCATCGAGTCGTACGGCCAGGCGCGCTGGCGGGTGATCAACGAGCCGCAGAAGGGCACGGGCGCCGCCGCCGACACCGGCATGCGCGCGGCGATCGCGGCGGGCGCCGGGCTACTGGCCCGCACCGACGCCGACTGCATTCCGCGCGCGGACTGGACCGCCGCCATCCGCCGTTCGCTTGGCCGGTTCGAGCTGGTCGGTGGCGAGCTGGTGCCACGGAGGGACGAGGGGCTGAACTGGGCGACCCGTGCGACCCTTCGTGGGGCGGTGCATGTCGCGGAGGCCTTCGGCAGGCTGCGACCCGGCAATCGAAGCTCCGAATACCTGGGCCCCTACCTCATGGCGGCGGGCTGCAACGTGGGTATCCGGTCGGAGCTCTATCTGGCCGCGGGCGGCTTTCCGCGAACGAAGATCGAGGATCTGCACGAGGATCGGGCCCTGGTCAATGCGGTTCGGCTGCTGACGTCCAATTACGCCCGCCGTGGCGACGTCGTCGTGTACGGATCGTCACGGCGGGTCACCGCCTGGGGGCTGAAGAACACTCTGCTCTGGTACAAGGACCACGCCTATCGGCCCGACCACGTCGACATCCGATGAGCATCGCCGAAGCGACTCGGTGGGAGGAACGGGTGATGCGTGCGGCACACCCGGTCGCGTACCCGCTCCTCAAGGCGGCGCGCAGACCCGCCCAGCGCGTGCCAGGCCTCGGTGTGCTTGTCACGGACGCGGGCCTTCTGCGCGCCACGCTCATGAATACCGCGAGCTTCACGAAGACCGGCCCTGGCTCGCCGGCCGACCTCTGGACGCCGGTGCTCGGCCCGAGCGTGCTTCTCAACATGGAGGGTGCCGATCACCTGGCTCTCCGCCGAAAGCTCGGCCCGATCTTCGCGCCCGCCTTCGTCGACGGGATGGTGGCGGACAGCCTCGGCCCGTCGGTCGCTCTGTTGACGTCTCGTTTGACGAGCGGCGTCGACCTGGTCGACGAGGTGCGTCGTTACGCCAGCATCGCGATCAGCCGGCTGGTCGGTCTGGACGAGGCGGTGGTCGACGACGAGCTGTTCCGGCGGGTGTCGGCGATCACGTCGATGGTGCGGCTGTCGAGGCCTCGACTCCGGCCGAAGCAGATCGCATTCGCCCGAGAGATCATGCGCGACCTTGGTGCGCACGCGCAGGCCGCGTATCGGGCGGGCGACGAGAACACCGTTCCCGGAAGGATGCGCGCGCTCGGCCTGACCGAGCGGGAGGCGATGGGTGCCGTCGGGGCCTTCGTGCTCACCGGAACGGAGACCCTCGTCTCGTACATCCCGCGCCTGGTCTGCCTGCTGATCGACAGCGGGTGGCTTCCAGCCATCTCCGCATCACGAGAACTCGTGGAACCGGCGATCGCAGAAGGTCTGCGGGTGACCACCCCGTCGCCGGTGATGCTGCGCTCGGTGGTGGCGGATGACGCGATCGGCGCCGTGCGTGTGCGCCCGGGCGACCGCGTCATCCTCGCCACC
>JAZJYU010000202.1:0-1416 GCA_040390225.1 Actinomycetota bacterium
ACATCCGCCTCGATCCCGCCGACTGGGCGGACGCGTTCGAGGCGGCGGATGCCGGCGCCAATCACAACGAGGCGCGCGACCAGGTGTGGGAGGCACTGCTCGAGATCATCGCGGACCGGTGTGATGAGAACGAGGTCGCCCCCCACCTGCTGCGTCGCTCCCTCGAACAGAACGAGGATCTCGCGCGCACCTTCGCCAGGGCCTGGCCGCTTCTCGACCCGGGCGGCGTTGTCGCCGACCTCTGGTCGGTTCCCGCGTACCTGCGGCGATGCGCGCCGTGGCTGAGCGAGGACGACATCAGATTGTTGCCGCTGCTCGACGCCGCTCGGCAGCGGATCGGCGACCCGGATGCCGCCCGCCGTGCAGGCGCCCGCGCCGTGGAACTGGCGGCCGCCCGCGAGCGCATGAACGACGTGATCGACGACCTCATCGCGTCCGACGACAGCGAGATGCAGGTGATGTCGATGCTGCGACGCCCGGATGCCCGCAACAGCCTGGACGACGAGTCGGCCCTGCCTCCAGCCGACCCCGACCTGCTCGCCGGCCCGTACGCGCACATCATCGTCGACGAGGCGCAGGAGCTCAGTGACGCCGAGTGGCAGATGCTGCTTCGCCGCTGCCCGTCACGCAGCTTCACGATCGTCGGCGACCGCGCGCAGGCGAGGCGCGGTTTCGCGGAGAGCTGGCAGGAGCGGCTCGCACGCGTCGGCCTCGCGAACACGAAGGTTGCGCGGCTGAGTGTCAACTACCGCACGCCGGCTGAGGTGATGGCCGTGGCCGAACCGGTGATTCACGCAGTGCTGCCCGACGCGAACGTGCCGGTGACGTCATCGGCGACCCGTCATACCCGGCCTCGACACGGGTGCGGTCGCTCTCCCCCGAGCGGTCGAAGGGTCTCGAGTTCGACCTGGTGGTGATCGTCGGCGAGATCGAGAACGCGGTCGACCTCTATGTCGCGATGACACGGGCGACGCAGCAACTCATGGTGCTTACCTGAGGGCTGCGGTGTGCGGGCCCAGCCGCCCCGCCAAAGCGTCGAGCGTTTCGCGGGTGTCGGCATCCATCCGCAGTCCGGAGCCGGCGGGCACCTCCAGTTCCGCATAGCCGGCGGCGCGGTGACGCGCCGCGGAGCCTGGTCCGAAGGCGGGATTGTGGGCCGCGCCGTCTGCGGCGGTGATGAGCGTCGTTCCGGTGCCCTCGGCATCCGGCACCATGGCGAGCTCGTGCAGGCGCGCCTGCTCGAGTGCCGCCTCGAGTTCGGCGGGCTGCAGCGCCGGAAGGTCGCCGAGCAGCACGGCGATGCCTCGGCCCGGTGCGCCCATCTCGGCCGCGGTCTCGATGCCGAGTTCGATGGCTGAGCTGAGTCCGGCGGGGTCGTCCTCGACGAGCACGAGCGCCTCGGTCTCGTCGAAGACG
>JAZJYU010000202.1:1426-9872 GCA_040390225.1 Actinomycetota bacterium
GCTCGTCACGACGAGTACGCCCATCACGCCGGGCGTCGCCAGCGCGGCTTCGACGGTGTCGAGGGCGATCGCCAGAGCCAGCGCCGAGTTGTCCCCCGGCCCGAACCGGCTCTTCGCGCCGGCCGTTCCCTTCACCGGGATGACCACGATCCAGTCGGCGGTCGGCGCAGGCAGGTGCGACTCGGCGAGGGCTTTCCCGGTCTTCCGAACTCCGGTCGTCGTCGACGGCCGAGTCGTCGGGTCGCGGTACTCGCCGCCGAATGACGCCTTAACCACGAGGTGCGGCCTTTCCCGCTTCGTATCCTTCGGCGTACGCCTCGTCTGTGCCGAGCCGGAACATGTCGTTCTCGCCGTTGCGCACGAGCACTCGCGCGCCCGGCGCGGTCGCGTCGATGAGGCGTTCGAGGCCGCGCACCACCGCGACGGGCAGTCCGGAGCTCTTTCGCTTCACCAGGTCGGCTGCCGACGCGATCTCGTCCCCGACGGCGGGGGCGGTGACGTCGAGCCTGCGGCCCTGGGTGTCGAGGCTGCCGCGCAGATCTTCGAGGGGCTGCACTCCGCTCGCGCCGATGGCGACATCCGTCTGGCCTTCGCGCCAGGCGCGACCGAGGGTATCGGTGATGATCACGCCGAGCTGCAGGCCGAAGCGCTGCTCGAGCGCGCTGCGCAGCCGGGCGGCGGAGGCATCCGGGTCGACCGGCAGCAGCAGCACGGTACCCTCGGGCGTGTTCGAGGCGTCGACGCCCGCGGCCGCGGCGACGATGCCGAGCCGGTTCTCGACGATGCGCGTGACCCCGCCCGGGAACGCTCGGGTGGCGACGACACGCACGGTCTCATCCGTGATCGCCTGTTCGCGATCGGCGGTCTCGATGACGCGACCCTCGGCCTTGGAGACGATCTTCGAGGTGATGGCGAGGATGTCGCCGTGCCGCAGCAGGCCGGCAGCGGCCTCGCCGATGATGTATGCCAGGTCGTCGCCGGGCACGATCTCGCCGATGCCTTCGAGGGCGAACACGGTCAGCATCATGCGACCAGCTTCGGCAGGATGTCGCGACCGGCCGTCTCGATCCATTCGGCCTGGTTGCGGCCGACGTTGTGCAGGTAGATGCGGTCGAACCCCAGGTCGAGGTAGCGCTGGATGTGCGCTCGGTGCGCGTCCGGGTCGGCGGAGACCAGCATCCGTCCCTCGAAATCCTCGGGGCGCACCAGCTTCGCGAGTTGCTCGAATTCGAAGGGCGAGCGGATGTCGCTGCGCGGGAACCGCATGCCGCCGTTCGGCCACTCGGTGAGGGCGTTCGCCATCGCCTCTTCGTCGGTCGCGGCCCAGGAGACGTGCAGGCGCAGCACTTTCGTGCCGCCGGTCTTGCCGATCTCCTTCGCGCCGTCGTCGAAGCGCTCGAACAAGCCGGCGATCTTGTCGTAGGGGGCGCCGTCGATGATGAGCCCGTCCACGGTCCGGCCGGCGCGTTTCGCGGCGACGGGCCCGGCGGTGGCCACCAGGATCTCGGGGGCGAACTCCGGCATCGTCCAGAGCCGGCTGCTCTCGAGTTTGTAGTTCGGTCCGCTGTGTTTGGCGTCGCGGCCGGCCAGGGATGCTGCGAACAGTTTGTTGATCACCTCGATCGCCTCGAACATCCGGTTGATGCGCTCGGCAGTCTCGGGCCAATATGCCCCGGTGACGTGTTCGTCGATCGCCTCTCCCGAGCCGATGCCGAGCCAGTGCCGGCCGGGATACATCGCGGCGAGAGTGGCGCTCGCCTGGGCGACCATCGCCGGATGCCAGCGGAAGGTCGGCACGGTCATACCGGTTCCGAGGTCTCCCGTCGTGGTCTGCCCGAGCGCCCCCAGCACGTTCCAGACGAAGCTCGCCTGCCCCTGCCGCGGCACCCACGGCTGGAAGCGGTCGGCGGCCATGACGCCCGAGAAGCCGGCCTTCTCCGCGAGACTCGACAAAACAAGGACATCCGTGGGGTGGAACTGCTCCAGCATGGCGGCGTAGCCGATTGCGGGAGCGGTGTGGGGCACGGGTCTATTCTCTCCCGCTACAGCACCGCCGCGGGATGCGTCAGCTTCCAGAACCAGTCCGGCGGCGTAATCGAGCCCTTAAGTATCAATGGCACCGAAACCTTCTTCGCGCCGATCGTGTAGGTGGCGGTGCCGACGACATCCCCGTCGACCGCGCTGTCGAACCGGCGAAGAGCGACGGACGACTTCACGGCGGCGTTCGACCACGCGGTGAGCGAGGCCGATTGCTGGGCCACGACGGAAGCGCTCTGCCCCCACGAGGTTGTGATCTTTCCGAACGACGCGCCCGAGGTCACGACCCGCACCGAGCGGTAGGCGACGGTGACGCTGGCAAGCATCTGCTTCGCATCCGCGTCGACGGTCTCGCGCGTCGACCCTTCGAGGATCACCCCGATCACGCTCAGCGTCGTGCTGCCGTCGATCTTCAGCGACGACGAGAACAGCAGGTCTGAGCCGGCGTCGAGCGTGCCCGTCTTGATGCCGTTGACGCCGTCGGTGCCCAGCAGCTCGTTGGTGTTCTCCAGCAACCCGATGTTGGCGACCTGTGCGTGCGGCAGCGCGACGATCGCGGCGATGACCGGGTTCGCGAGGGCGAGCTTGCCGATCGCGACCAGGTCGGCCGGGGTCGAAGTATTGCGGTCATCCAGACCGGTCGGCTCGACCATCGTCGTGCCGGACAGGCTGTGGGCGGTCAGCCACGCCTTCGTCGCCGAAAGGAAGGCCCCCTGAGACCCGTAGGCCCAGGTGGAGACCGCGTCGGCGTAGTTGCAGGCCGACGCGACCAGCATCGTCTTCAGCGCGTCCTGCTCCGACATGCTGGAGTTCGTCTTCATCGGCTCGACGCTCGCACCCTGCACGTAGTACTTGTCGTAGAGGTCGGAGTCGACCTTGCTGAAGGTGAGCGTCGGACCCTCGTCGGAGGTGCTGGCGAGCGGCCTCTTGTCCAGGATGACCAGCGCGGTGATCAGCTTGCTGATGCTCGCGATCGGCACCGCCGCGGTGCCGCCGCTCGTGCCCAGGGTGCCGTTCGCGCCCGCATAGGCGGAGCCCGCGACATCCAGCTGGCTCTCACCCTTCGACGGCGCCGCGTATGCGTACGCGGCGGGCTTCGGGATGCCCGGGGCCGTCACCGCCGCTGTGGCCGCGGGTGCCGTCCCCAGCTGTGTCGCCGTCACATACCCGGCGACGCCGAGCACCACCACGAGGGCGATGACCGGGGCGATCCATTTCGGGCGGCGGCGATCTGACACCCGCTCATGTTAGTTGACGAATGTTAACTAAGCCGAACTGCCCGGTGTTGTCGCCTTTCGGGCCAAATTCGAACAACTTCGGGCAGTTCGCGGGTCAGAGCGCGCGCAACCTGGGTGCGAGGTCCTTCTCGAACAGGTCGAGGAACCGGCGCTGGTCCTGCCCGGGCGCGTGGAAGACGAGGTGGTTGAGTCCCGCGTCGACGTACTGCTTGATGCCCGCGACCACCTCATCGGGGTCGGCTCCCACGATCCAGCGTGACGCGATCGTCTCGATCGGGAGCGCGTCCGCCGCCCTCTCCATCTCGACCGGGTCGGTGATGTCGTGCTTCTGCTCCTTCGACAGCGCCAGCGGTGACCAGAACCGGGTGTTCTCCAGCGCGGTCTCGTAGTTCGTGTCGTAGCTCAGCTTGATCTCGATCATCCGGTCGATCTGGTCGTACGAGCGGCCCGCCTTCTCGGCGCCCTCCTTCACCGCGGGGATCAGGTCGACCGTGTACAGGTCCATCCCCTTGCCCGAGGTGCAGATGAAACCATCACCCGCACGCCCCGCATACCGGGCCACCACAGGCCCGCCCGCCGCGACATACACGGGCACCGGCACGTCGGGACGATCATAGATGGATGCCCCATGGGTCGAGTAGTACTCCCCCTGGAAGTCGACCCGATCACCGGTCCACAGCTGGCGCATCAGATCAACGGCCTCCCGCAGTCGGGCGAACCGCTCCTTGAACTCGGGCCAGTCCTGCGCCCCCGCACCGCGAAAGCCGGTCGCGATCTCGTTCAGCGCCTCACCCGTGCCCACACCCAGCATGATCCGCCCCGGGTACAGGCACCCCATGGTCGCGAACGCCTGCGCGATCACCGCCGGGTTGTACCGGAACGTCGGCGTCATCACCGACGTGCCGATCTGCACCGTCTTGGTACGCTCCCCCACCGCCGCCATCCACGACAGCGAGAACGGCGCATGCCCGCCCTCGTGCCGCCACGGCTGGAAATGATCACTCACCGCGACCGACTCCATCCCGTGCCCCTCAGCAGCCACAGCGATCTCCACCAGCTCACGCGGATCGAACTGTTCAGCCGAAGCCTTGTAACCGAGCTTCAGTGTCGTCATGAGCGACCCTGCTGCAAGAACTCCGCGACCGCGCGCGGCACATACGGCGAGACGTCGCCGCCCAGCCCGGCGACCTGGCGCACGAGGGATGACGACACGTGCGCGTGCGCGGGGTCGGGCAGCAGGAAGATGGTCTCGACGCCGGCGAGGTCCCGGTTGACGATCGCCATCGGCGTCTCGTATGCCACGTCGATCTGCGACCGGATGCCCTTCACGATGACGTTCGCCCCGACATCCGTGCAGTAGTCCACCAGCAGCCCGACGCTCCAGGAGGTGACGGTGATGTTGCTCGCCGCCTCGGATTCGCTGAGCGACTTCTCGATCAGGGTGACCCGCTGCGCGACCGGCAGCAGCGCCGACTTGTCGGGGTTGTGCACGACCAGCACGTGAATCTCATCGAACAGGTGCGATGCCCGCTCGATCACATCGATGTGACCACGGGTCACCGGGTCGAAGGAACCAGGGACGACGGCGATCCTGCTCATATCTCCACACTAGTTCTTCGCCATGAAGTCACGCGTTGTTTCGTCGACGCGGCGGTCAAGTGCGGCCCTGAGATCCGGATGCCCGGCGAGTCCCGGATCCGAATCGAGTACCCCCTGCGCTAGCGCCCTCGCTTCCGTGATGAGCACGCCATCCTTCGCCACCCGCAGCAGGCGCAGGGACGATCGGCCACCGGACTGGGTACTTCCCAGCACGTCGCCCTCCTGCCGCAGCTCAAGATCTTTCTGGGCCAGTTCGAATCCGTCGAGAATGGATGCCACTGCCTCCACGCGATCGCGCGCGAGCGTTCCCTCTTCCGCGCGGGTGACCATCAGGCAGAGTCCCTGCACGCCGCCGCGGCCGACCCGGCCACGCAGCTGGTGCAGCTGGGAGACACCGAAGCGGTCCGCATCCAGAATGACCATGGTCGACGCGTTCGGCACGTCTACGCCCACCTCGATCACGGTGGTGGCGACCAGCACGTCGATGTCACCTGACGCGAAGGCGCGCATGGTCGCGTCCTTCTCATCGCTCGGCATCCGCCCGGTCAGCGGCTCGATGCGGCGACCGGCGAGCAGCGGGTTTGCTCGGAGTTCTTCGAGGGTGTCACTCACGTTGCTCATCGGTGAGGTCTCGACGAGCTCGACCCGCTCTGTGGCGTCGATCGCCGGGCACACCACGAATACCTGGTGCCCCTTCGCGAGCTCCTCGGCCGACCGTTCCCACACCCGATTCACCCAGCCGGGCTTCTCGGCGAGCGGCACGACGAAGCTCTCGATCGGAGAGCGACCAGCCGGCAGCTCCGCGATGGTGGACACGTCGAGATCACCGAAGACCGTCATGGCGACCGTGCGCGGTATCGGTGTCGCCGTCAGCACGAGCACGTGCGGCGGGGTCGTTCCCTTGCGGCGAAGGGCCTCGCGCTGTTCGACGCCGAAGCGGTGCTGCTCGTCAACGACCACAAGGCCGAGGTCGTAGAACTCGACCGAGTCGCTCATCAGGGCGTGGGTGCCGACGACGATCTGCGCCTGGCCGGACACCGCGGCGAGGGTCGCCTTGCGACGGTCGGCGACGGGCAGCTGACCTGTGATCAGCGTCGGCCGCAGCGCTGCGGCGAGGTCGGGCCCGACAGTCCTCACGATCGACCGCAGATGCTGGCCGGCGAGCACCTCGGTCGGTGCCAGCAGCGCGGACTGTCCGCCAGAGTCGGCGACCGCGAGCATCGCCCGAAGCGCGACTAGCGTCTTGCCGGAACCGACCTCGCCCTGCACCAGCCGGTTCATCGGGCTTGCCTCGCCGTTGTCGTTGGCGATCTCGTCACCCACGGTCACCTGGTCGCCGGTACGGGCGAACGGCAGTCGCTCGTCGAACCGCTCGAGGTAACCGCCCGGCTTCGGGACGCGCGGCACCGCGGCCTGACGGCGCAGCACGGCACGCTGCTCCAGCAGCGCGGCCTGCAGTAGGAAGGCCTCCTGGAAACGCAGGGTCTTGCGTGCGGCGTGATAGTCCGCGTCGACGAGAGGACGATGAACGAGCTCGACCGCCCGTGAATACGGCATCAGTCTGCGGTCGGCTCGCACGGCATCCGGAACCGGATCCGGCAGCGGCGGCAGCGTGTCGAGCACGACCGCGATGGTCTTCTGCAGCTGCCAGGAGGAGACGGATGCTGTGGCCGGGTAGATGGGGATCGGCAGCTCCGCCCACGCCCGCACCGACTCCGGATCCGTGGCCGCGTCGGCCTCGAACAGCTCGTAGTCGGGATGGGCGAGCTGGAGCGTGCCGCGGTAGTCGGTGACCTTGCCCGCGAAGATGCCGCGCACGCCGGCCTTCAGTTCGCGCGCGCGCCAGGCCTGGTTGAAGAAGGTGAGGGAGAGGATGCCCTTGCCGTCGCTGATGCGCACCTCCAGCAGCGAGCCGCCGCGCGCGCGCATCGGGCGTTCGCGCACTTCGAGCACCTCCGCGACGATGGTGACGTTCTCGTCGACCGGCAGTTCGGTGAGCACGGTCAGCTCACCGCGACTGGCATAGCGGCGTGGGTAGTGGCTGATCAGGTCGCCGACCGTCATCAGCCCGAGCCCTTTCGCGATCGCCGCCGCCGTGCGCCCGCCGACCGCCGCGCTCAGCTTCACGTCCAGCGGCGACTCCACGGCTACAGCCACTTCCGCTTGCGGAAGATGATGTAGAGGGTCACGCCAATCACCAGCATCAGGCCGATGGCCACGGGGTAGCCGAACTGCCAGCCGAGCTCGGGCATGTTGTGGAAGTTCATGCCGTAGATTCCGGTGATGATCGACGGCGCGAACAGGATGGCCGCCCAGGCGGAGATCTTGCGAGCCTCCTCCGCTTGCCGGTTGCTCGCCTCCCCCACCTTCTGCATGTCCTCGTTCTGCCGCTGGGCGACGAGCGTTCCGTTGACCGTGAGGATGTCGCGCAGCAGGATGCGGTACTCATCCACACGATCGACAACGTTGGCGACATGGTCGGCCACGTCGCGCAGGTACTGCTGCAGCTCGATACCGACCTTGTACTTCTCGAATCCATTCGACAGCACGTCGATGATGCCGATCAGCGGCCGCGCCGCACGCTCGAAGTCGATGACCTCGCGGGACAGCTCGTAGATGCGGCGGGACACCTTCGGGTCACCGTCGAAGACCTGCACCTCGATCTCGTCGATGTCGTTGGAAAGGCCGGAAACCACCGGCTCGTAGCCGTCGACCACGGCATCCAGGATCGCGTAGAGCACCGCCTCGGTTCCGCTGGCCAGCAGCTCGGGCGTGTTCTCAAGCCTGCGGCGCACGACCGAGAGGTCGGGCGACTCGCTGTGCCGCACGGTGATGACGAAGTTGCGGCCGATGAAGACGTGCAGCTCGCCGAACTCGACCTCCTCTTTCGCGTCGAGGTAGCGCGCCGCCCGCAGCACCACGAACAGGGTGTCGCCGTAGCGCTCGATCTTGGGGCGCTGGTGGGCGAGGATCGTGTCCTCCACAGAAAGCTCATGCAGTCCGAACTCGGCGGCGACGGACTTGATCTCCTCCGGGCTGGGCCGGTACAGACCGATCCAGGCCATCGCATCCGGACTCGTGTCGAGCGCCGCGTAGGTATCGGTGAGGGTCTTCGGGCTGGCGATGGCTTTACCGTCGCGATAGATCACGCTGTTGATGAGGCTCGAGCGCGTATCGCTCGGGGGCGCCGGTTCGACCTCGGGCGCGTGCGGTTTGGGTCTGAAGGCGCCACGGAACGGCATGTGGAATTCGGCCATGCACTCACGGTACCGCTCTCGCGCGCGGATAGGCTTCGAGTGCCCATGACACGCATCATCGCCGGTTTCGCCGGCTCTATTCCGCTCGCTGTTCCGGGACCCGGGACCCGGCCGACCAGCGACCGTGTGCGCGAGGCGATCTTCTCCGCCCTGGACGCCCGCGACGCCATCCACGGTGCGCGCGTGCTCGATCTCTACGCCGGGTCCGGCGCCCTGGGACTCGAGGCGGCCAGCAGGGGTGCCTCGCACGTGATGCTGGTGGAGCGGTCGAAACCGGCGGCCGCCGTGTGCTCACGCAACGCGGCCGCGGTGCTG
>JAZJYU010000203.1:0-6811 GCA_040390225.1 Actinomycetota bacterium
CTGCACCTGGCGATCGGCGAACTGGTCGGGTCGCCTTCACTGGTGCCGCTGCTCGCGGACAACCGCACCCGGGTGAACGAGCTGCTCGATCGCATCCCGTTGCTCGAACCGAACATCGGCCACTCCAACCAGCAGCACGAGGGCATCGTGGTCGCCATCCTCACCGGCGATGTCGAGCGTGCGGCGTTGGCGATGGAGGAGCACCTTGCCGGTTCGGCGGCCCTGCTGCGCGGCTTCCTAAGCTGAGGGCGTTTTCGGCGTGCGCGGTGCGCGAGTGGTCGCGGGCTTCGCAGCCGGTGTCGTCGATGCGGCGGGAGCGACGGCCGGCTTCGCAGGCTCGTGCTCTGCCACATAGATCTGTGCCGCCTTCGTCGCGACGAGCAGGAACCTGACCAGCAGGAACAGAAGTCCCACCACGACGGCCAGGCAGACCAGGAAGAAGAGCACGGAGACGAGGGTTGCGAGAACCCCGAAGACGACGGGTGCGCCATGGCCGATGAACATGTCAATCCTCCAATTCGCGAGCGTCGCGCGACTGCTCGATGACGGTGCCGACCGCGATGGCCACGCTGAGGCCCCAGCTGATCCACATGAGTACGAGCTTCCAGTCCCACTGCGGCGACTTGCGGGTCGTCTGCAGCACACCCCATCCGCCGAAGAGCGCGCTGAGGATCGTGCCGCTGAACAGGTACTTGCGCATGACTGACACGGTACCCCGCGAACCTGTGCCGGCACAGCCCCGGCCCTAGGGTTGACAGGGTGCGGACGGCGATCCTGGGGGCGGCGCTCTTCGTCGTGGGGGCCATCGCCATCGCGACCGGGATCCTGCCGGTCGAATCGGCGCTCGCGCTCGGTGTTCGGGTCTGGCCGATTCTGCTCTTCGTTCTGGCGATCACCGTCGTCACCGAACTCGCGGCGGAGGCCGGGCTGTTCGACCTGGTCGCTCAGGGTGCCGCGAGGCTGGGCCTTCGGCGCACCTGGCTGCTGTGGTTGTTCGTCGTCGTGATCGCGGCGGTTTCGACGGTCTTCCTTTCCCTCGACACGACCGCCGTGCTGCTCACCCCCGTCGTCGTCGTGCTCGCGCGGCACATCGGCGTCTCGCCATTGCCGTTCGCCCTCACCACGGTGTGGCTGGCGAACACCGGGTCGCTGCTTCTTCCGGTCTCCAACCTGACCAACCTGCTGGCGACATCCCGCTCAGGGGGGATGGCGCCGGTCGAGTTCGCCGCGCTGATGGCGCTGCCCGCAACGGTCGCCATCGTCATTCCAGTCGTCATTCTGTTTCTCGTATTCCGGCGCAGCCTGGTCACCAGGTACATCGGCGACGATCCGGTCGAGGTGCCGGACCGGCTGCTGCTGACGGCAAGTGCCATCGTCGTGCTGGCGCTCCTCCCCCTGCTGGTCTCGGGGCTGCCGGTCTGGATGCCCGCCCTCGCTGCCGCGCTCGTGCTCGTCGTGTTGTTCGCGATCCGGCGGCCGCACGCGCTTCGGTTCGGAATGCTGCCATGGCAGGTCGTCGTCTTCGCCGCGGGGCTGTTCGTCGTCGTGGAGGCCGCCCACTCGCTGGGGCTCGGCGCCCTGCTGCAGACGGTCTCCGGCACCGGGCACGACCTGCCGAGCCTGCTGCGGTTGGCCGGCACCGGCGCGGTCGGCGCGAACGCGGTAGACAACCTTCCCGCGTATCTGGCGCTGGAGCCGGTGGCGGGTGACCGCATCCGGCTCGCCGCGCTGTTGATCGGGGTCAACGCCGGCCCGCTCATCACGCCGTGGGCGTCACTGGCGACCCTGCTCTGGCACGAGCGGCTGGTCGCGCTCGACGTGCGGTTCCCGTGGAAGCGCTACATGCTGCTCGGCCTCGTCGTCGCGCCGCTCACCGTTGCCGGCGCGACGGCGGCGCTCTACCTGTAAGAGCGCTGGCAAGTCACTGGCAAACTGACCGATCGGACAGTTTCTGACCGATCGGTCAGGTTACCCTCGATTCATGTCCACCTCAGCCGACGACCTGCGCGCCATCGCGCTCGCCGAATTCGCGACCGCCGGCTATGCGGCGACCTCGCTGCACCGGATCGCCGAACTGGCGGGACTCTCCAAGTCGAGCGTGCTGTATCACTATTCGTCGAAGGAGACGCTGCTGGAGGCGGCCGTCGCTCCGGCGATCGACCGCATGACCGCGATTCTCGACGAGCTGGCATCGGGGCCGTTCACTCCGGCCCGCCGCAGCGCGTTCCTCGACGAGTTCGTCGACTTCATCCTGCAGTACCGCCGAGAGGTGAACCTGTTCATCAACCAGGGTCCATCGCTCGTCGACGTGCCCGTGATCGACCGTGCGAACGAGGTCGTCTATCGCCTCGCCGAGCACTTCGCCGCCACCACCGGATCCATCGAGGAGAAGATGCGCTTCGGCATCGCCCTCGGCGGCGCCGCGTACACGCTGTGCTCACAGGACGAATTCGGATTCGCCCTTCCCATCGACGAGACCAGGGCCGCTCTCGTCACCATCCTCACCGAACTGCTGGCCCCCATCGCGGTGGCCGGCCTGGTCAACCAGGAGTAATCGTGGCCACCCTCCTCTATCGGCTCGGCCGGTTCTCGTTCCGCCGCAAGTGGACGGTGATCGGCACCTGGTTCGTGCTGCTCGTCGCCGTGCTCGGGGGCGGTATCGCTCTCGGAGGCCACAGTTCCAATTCGTTCGTGATCCCCGGCACCGAGTCGCAGCAGGCGCTCGATCGTCTCTCCGCCGTCTTCCCCTCCGTGGCCGGGGCGAGCGCGCAGGCGGTCGTCGAGGTGCCGAAGGGCGCGACGGTGAATGACGCCGTCTACAAGACGGCGATCGAGAAGATGGATGCCGCCATCGCGAAACTCCCCGGCATCGACTCGGTCGTGACGCCGTACTCGCCGTACGCGGGGGACGCGATCAGCGCCGACCAGCAGTACGCGAGGTCGCAGATCCAGTTCAGCCAAGGCGCCTCGCAGGTCACCACCTCACAGCTCGATGCGCTCAAAGCAACCGCGAAGATCGGTGAGAACGCCGGCATGACGGTCGCCTTCGGCGGTCAGGTGTTCTCTGACAACAGTTTCGGCATCACGATCACCGAGGTGTTCGGCGTCATCTTCGCGGGCATCGTGCTGCTCATCACCTTCGGCTCGCTCATCGCCGCCGGCATGCCGCTGCTCAGCGCCATCATCGGAGTGGGGATCGTCACGGGTGGCATCACCGGGCTGTCGGCCTTCACCGATGTGTCGAGCTCGGCTCCGCTGCTCGCCCTCATGATCGGGCTCGCGGTCGGCATCGACTATTCGCTGTTCATCCTGTCGAGACACAGGACCCAGCTCGCGCACGGCGAGAGTCCTGAGGAGTCCGCCGCCACCGCGGTCGGTACGGCCGGCACCGCCGTGGTGTTCGCCGGCATCACCGTGATCATCGCCCTGCTGGGGCTGCTGGTGGTCAACATCCCGTTCCTCAGTGTGATGGGGGTCGGCGCCGCATTCGCCGTGCTCATCGCGATCGGCGTCGCCACGACCCTCGTTCCCGCGCTGCTCGGGCTCGCGAAGGGGCGCCTCACGCCGAAACCCGGATCACGCGCGTTCAAGCGCGCGACCGTGCACCGGGAGGGGTCGAAGCCCACCATGGGTCTGCGCTGGGTGCGCGGGGTCATGAAGCGGCCCGTGCTCGCCGCTCTATCGGTCGTGGTGGCGCTCGGCGTGGTCGCGATCCCCGCGCTGAGTCTCGACCTCAACCTGCCCGACGGGGCATCAGAGCCCAAGGGGTCGACACAGCTCCAGGCCTACCAGATGATCGAGAAGGGCTTCGGCGCCGGGTACAACGGCCCGCTCGTCATCGCGGTCGACATCACCCAGACCACGGACATCCAGACCGACCTGAACGGAATCTCGGCCAAGCTGAAGACCCTCGGCGACGTCGCCTACGTGAGCCAGGGGCTGCCGGACTCGACGCTCGACACCGCCATCATCCAGGTGATCCCGAAGAGCGCGCCGGATGCGCCGGCGACCAAGCAGCTGGTGCAGGACATCCGCGACATCGCGCCGGCCCTGAAGGACCAGTACAAGACGCCGATCGCCGTGACGGGGTCGACCGCCGTCGGCATCGATATCTCCAACCGGCTCTCTGGCGCGCTCGTGCCGTTCGGCGCGATCGTGGTCGGCCTCTCGATCATCCTTCTGATGATGGTGTTCCGGTCGGTGCTCGTGCCGATCAAGGCGGCCGTCGGCTTTCTGCTCTCGGTGCTGGCCTCCTTCGGGGTCGTCGTCGCGGTGTTCCAGTGGGGCTGGCTCTCGAATGTGTTCGGGGTGCAACACGCCGGACCGATCCTCAGTTTCATGCCGATCCTCTTGATGGCGGTGCTGTTCGGGCTTGCGATGGACTACGAGGTCTTCCTGGTCTCCGGGATGCGTGAGGCCTTCGTGCGCTCCCGAAACGCCAGGAAGGCGGTCGAGGTGGGCTTCGCGAACGGTGCCCGGGTGGTCACCGCCGCCGCCATGATCATGTTCTTCGTGTTCATCGCGTTCGTGCCGGGAGGGTCGGGGACCATCAAACCGATCGCGCTCGGCCTCGCCGTCGGAGTGGCCGTCGACGCGTTCCTCGTGCGGATGACACTGGTGCCGGCCGTCATGACACTGCTCGGCAGAGCCGCGTGGTGGATGCCGAAGTGGCTTCACCGGCTCCTCCCGAACATGGACATCGAGGGTGAGCACCTGCGCGAGCACCGTGCCGCGGTCGCCTGGGCCCTCGATCAGCATGGCGCCGCGATCAGCGTCGACGCGCTGGTCGCCGGGTCACCCGAATACTCGGTCGGACCGCTCACGCTGACCGTTCCCGTCGGTGGGCTGTTCCTGGCCAGCGGGCAGGCCACCGACCGCCGGCTGGTGGCGGCGACGCTCGCCGGACGCCTCGACCCGCTGGACGGGCGCGCGCAGGTGGCGGGGCATCCGCTGCCTTCCGAGTCCGGAACGGTCGCGCGACTGGTCGCGATGGCCGATGTCGGCGGCGGACAGCGCGGGGCGGGCGACGCCACTCTGCGCGAGCTGTTCGAGGAACGGATGCGGCTGACGCAGCCGTGGTATCGCGCCCTGACCGGATGGCGCAGGGTGCAGCGCTGGATCGCTCGCGCCAACGCGGCGCTCGCCGCGGTGACCACGGATGCCGTGACGCTCACCGGCGACACGATCGTCACCCAGCTGCCTCAGCGCGAGCGCGCGGTGGCTCTCGCGGCCGTCGCGCTTGCCGAAGGAACTCCCGTGGTCATGCTCGACCAGCTCGACACCTTCGCGGTCGCCGACGATGAGACGGCGTACATCCGCGCGGTGTGCAGACTGGCGCCAGCCACGACCACGATCGTGATCGGCACCCCCGTGCCGGCGCGACCCACCTCCACGACGACGAGCGACGGACGCGCGCTCGGCACCATCGACTTCACCGAAGTGGGAGCACTGAAATGAGCTCGACACCCCCCGCTGTTCGGCGCACCTGGTGGCGCCGCGCCGCCATCGCGGCGGTCGTGCTGGTTCCGCTCGCGTTCGCCGGACTGTTCGTCGGCGCACTGTCGCAGACCACCAGTTCGGTCGGCGACATCCCCGCCGCGGTCGTGAACAGCGACCAGCTCGTTTACCAGGTCGCCGCCGATGGCACCAAGACTCCTGTGTACGCCGGGCGCCAGCTCGTCACCGAGCTCACAGGAGGCAAAGCGGGGTTCGACTGGCAGATCTCGAACAAGGCGGACGCCGAGGCGGCTCTGAAGAGCGGCAAGATCGACGCCATCCTCACGGTGCCGAAGAACTTCTCGGCATCGATTCTGTCGCTGTCAGGCTCTGACCCGGTGCAGGCGAAGCTCTCCATCCGCACCGACGACGCGCACAGCTACCTCACCGGTGCCGTCGCGGGCGTGGTCGGCAGCAGTCTGTCGAGTGCTTTCGGCCAAGCGGTCACCCAGAACTACATCGCCGGGCTGTATTCGGGGGTCGGCAGCCTGAGCGACGCACTCACCAGTGCGGCGAGCGGCGCCACCTCCCTGTCGTCGGGCGTTTCCAGCTACACGAGCGGAGTGGACCAGCTCTCGTCCGGCCTCGGGAGCCTGAACGCGGGAGCATCGAAACTCGGTGCCCTCAGTTCGGGCGTGAGCACATACACCGGCGGGGTGAGCCAGCTCTCCGCTGCGCTCACCCAGGCGAACGCAGCCCTGCAGGCGAACTCGAGCGACCCGGTCGCGCTGGCGACGGTGAACGCGCTCACCGCGCAACTGGCGCAGACCGCGGCGGGCGGGGATGCTCTGGCGAGCCAGACCGGCACCGCTATCAGCGGGGTGCAGAGCGGCATCGCCCAGAACGCGGCCGGCGCGGCACAGCTGTCCGCCGGATCCGCCTCGCTCGACAGCGGGGCATCGCAGCTCGCCTCGGGTCTCAGCTCCGGCGCCGCGCAGCGGCCGTCGACGGATGCCGCCTCCGCGGCCAAATCGGCGAAGGTCGCCTCCGCCCCGGTCGCCGTCACCGTTCAGCGGGACAACCCGATCAAGAACATCGGTCAGGTCATCGCCGTCTTCTTCGTGCCACTCGGGCTCTGGGTGGGCGCGCTCGCCGTGTTCCTGGTGCTGCGGCCGATCACGCGCAGGGCGCTCATGTCGACCGCCGGGCACGGGCGGATCGTCGCATCGACTCTCGCGCGGGCAAGCCTCGTGACCATTGCCCAGGCTCTGCTGCTCACGCTGCTGCTCCATCTCGCCGTGGGGGTGTCGTGGGCCCTGCTGCCGGCCACCCTGGGCTTCTCGGTTCTGATGGCGCTCGCCTTCACGGCCTTCCA
>JAZJYU010000203.1:6821-8175 GCA_040390225.1 Actinomycetota bacterium
CTCGGCAGGGGCGGACTCGTGGTGTCGCTCTTCCTGCTCGCCGTGCAGATCACGTCGACCGGCGGCCTGTACCCCGTTCAGTTGCTCGCCGGGCCGTTCCAGTCGATCAGTCCATTCCTGCCGCTCACGTACGGCGTGCAGGGCATGCAGGCGATCATCGCTGGCGGCTCTGCGGGGCCGGCGATCACGGCGGCGCTCGTCATCCTCGTGTTCGGCCTGGCCAGCGTGTTCATCGCGCTGTTCGCGGTGCGGCGCACCCGCCGCGCCCGAGCGCTGGGCTTGACGCCGCAGTTCACCTGAAAGCGGGTCGAGCCTGTCGAGACCTCACCGACGGGTTACCCGCTGGTGAGGTCTCGACAGGCTCGACCCGCCTTCTAGATCCAGTCGCGGCGGCGGAACGAGATATAGAGCCCGATCGACGCGAGCACGATCAGCCCCACCGAGAACCAGGCGCCCCACACGGTGCCGAAGCCGGCGAACGCCAGGTTCTGGCCGAAGAACCCGGTGATCGCCGTCGGCACGGCGATGATCGCCGCCCAGCTGGTCACCTTCTTCATGATGAGGTTCATGCGGTTGCTCTGGATGCTGAGGTTGGTGTCGAGGATGGTCGAGACCAGGTCGCGTAACGAGTCCGTCGAATCCGTGGCGCGCAGCACGTGGTCGTAGACGTCCTGGAAGTAGGGCGTCATCGTGTTGTCGAATCCCTCGAGGTCACGCCGCAGCAGGGTGTTCAGCACCTCGCGCATCGGCAGGATGACGCGCCGCGACTCCACGAGCGACTTGCGGATCTCGAACGACCGACGCTGCACCTCTTTGTCGCGCGGCTTGTCATCGAACAGGGCGTCTTCGAGGGACTCGACCCCGTCATCCAGCTGCTGCACGGTGTCGAAGTGCCCGTCCACGATGACATCGAGCAGGCCCCAGACCAGAAAGGGCACGCCGTTCGTCGCCAGGTCGAGGTTGGCGTCCCACCTGGCCGTCACCTTCGAGATGTCGAAGTCTGCCTCGTGCACGGTGATCAGCGCGCGCGGGGTGATGAACGCCTTCACCTCGGTCTTTGTGAGCTCCCCGGTGCGATCGTCGAAATTGGTCGAGTATGCGGCGAGAAACAGGTGGGTGTCATACCGGTCGATCTTGGGCCGCTGATGGTCGGTGATCGCGTCTTCGACCGCGAGCGGGTGCAGGCTCAGTTCCTCCTCGATGGTGGCGAGATCCGCCGCGCTGGGTGAGACGAAGTCCGCCCAGACCGTGCAGCCCTTCTCGGTGATGTGCTCCGAGATGTCCTCGACTGGAAAGCCGGACTTCTTCAGGACGCCGTCGGTGTAGAGCCGGGTAGTCACCATGGCGGCAATGC
>JAZJYU010000204.1:0-7673 GCA_040390225.1 Actinomycetota bacterium
CGGGGCGCGGTCGCGTGACGCTGGTTGACACCACCGAGGAGCCCGCCGGCTTCTCGGTGAGACTGGGCAATTTCGACGGCCCGTTCGACCTGCTGCTGTCGCTCATCGCGAAGCACGAACTCGACATCACCGAGGTCGCGCTCAGCGTGGTGACCGCAGAGTTCATCTCATACCTGCACGACCTCGACACACTCGATGAACTGGACCAGGCGAGCGAGTTCATCGGTGTCGCCGCGACCCTGCTCGACCTGAAGGTTGCGGGCCTTCTGCCGCAGGGCGAACTGGTCGATGCCGAAGACGTCGCGCTGCTGGAGGCGCGTGACCTGCTGTTCGCCCGCCTGCTGCAGTACCGGGCCTTCAAGGAAGTCACCGGGTGGTTCTCCGGCCGGTTCGACGAGGAGTCGACCCGGCACGCCCGCTCGGTGCGGCTGGAGGAGAAGTTCCGTCGCTCGACGCCGGAGCTCGTCTGGACGCTCTCACTCGACGATTTCGCCGCACTCGCGATGCTGGCGATGACGCCGCGGGAGCTGCCGATCGTGGGACTCGACCATCTGCACGCGCCACTGGTCAGCATCCGGGAGCAGGCCGCCCACGTGGTGGCGATGCTGCGCCGCGGCGAGCCGATGACGTTCCGGCAGCTGGTCGCCGGGGTGGAGATCAAGGGCGTGGTCATTGCGCGCTTCCTGGCGATTCTGGAGCTGTTCCGCGGGGCGAACATCGCCTTCGAGCAGCTCGAGCCGCTGGGCGAGCTCACACTGCGCTGGACGGCCGAGCACTGGTCCGAGGAGTCGCTCGCTTCGTTGGGAGCCGACTATGGCAGTTGATATCGAGCGGGCTTTGGAAGCGATTCTCATGGTCGCCGACGAACCGCAGACCCTGGTGAGCCTGGCGACATCCCTCAGCGTGCCGATCCCGGCGATTCGACAGTCCATCGAGCGGCTCGTGGAAGACTACGACGGCAGGAACGGCACGATCAAGCGCGGGTTCGAGCTGCGCGAGGTGGCGGGTGGATGGCGCATCTACGTGCGAGGAGAGTACGACGAGGTGGTGCGCGACTACGTGCTCACCCAGAACCCGACCCGGCTGTCGCAGGCGGCGCTCGAGACGCTCGCGGTGATCGCGTACAAGCAGCCGATCTCGCGCGGCGCGATCGCGTCGATCCGTGCGGTGAACGTCGACTCGGTGGTGCGCACACTGCTCGGCCGCGGCCTCATCACCGAAGCGTTCACCGACAGCGAGACCGGCGCCATCCACTACGAGACCACGGATACGCTGCTCACTCAGCTCGGCATCAACTCGATCGAGGAACTGCCGATGATCTCCCCGCTGCTCGACGATGGTGCAGAGGGGTTCGCGGATGTCCGATGAGCGCGAGCCCGACGGGGTGCGGCTGCAGAAGCTGATGGCGGCGGCCGGCATCGCGTCACGCCGCGTCTCGGAAGACCTGATCGCGGCCGGCCGGGTCGAGGTGAACGGCGAGGTCGTCACCGAGCTGGGGCGTCGTGTGGTCGACACCGATCGTGTCGCGGTCGACGGCAAGGCCATCCAGCTCGACACCACGCGCCGTTACCTCATGCTCAACAAGCCGGTCGGCATCGTGAGCTCCCTGCAGGACGACCGCGGGCGCCCTGACCTGCAGCGCTTCGTCTCACGCTACGACGAGCGCTTGTTCAACGTGGGCCGGCTCGACGCGCAGACCAGCGGACTGCTCATCCTCACCAACGACGGCGAGCTCGCGCACGTGCTCGCGCACCCGAGCTTCGGGGTGATGAAGACCTACATCGCGAAGGTCGAAGGGCGGGTCAGCCCGCAGACCATCGCGAAACTCACGAAGGGTGTCGACCTGGAGGACGGCCCGATCGCGGCGGACAAGGCGCGCATCGTCGGTCAGGCGGGCGCGACGGAGACGATGGTCGAGGTCACGTTGCACTCGGGCCGCAACCGTATCGTGCGACGCATGCTCGAGGCGGTCGGGCATCCGGTGACCGACCTGGTGCGACGCCAGTTCGGCCCACTGCACCTGGGCACTCTGGCCCCCGGCGACATCCGCGATCTCACTAAAATCGAGCTGGGCGCGCTGCTCACCATCTCGCGGAATGCGACCGGAGCGGCGGCGGAACCACCCGGGACGGCGGAGGCGGAATGACGGTCAGGGCCATCCGGGGTGCGATCCAGATCGACCGCGACGACAAAGACGAGGTGATGCGGGCGACCGCCGAGCTGCTGTCGAAGATGCTGCACGCCAACGAGATCGACACCGACGCGCTCATCTCGGTGTTCTTCACCGCGACGCCGGACATCACCAGCGAGTTCCCCGCGCTCGGCGCCCGGCAGCTGGACCTCGGCGATGTGCCGCTGATGTGCGCTGTCGAGATGAGTGTGAAGGGGTCGATGCCGCGTGTCATCCGCATCATGGCGCACGTCGAGTCTGAGACCCCGCGCAAGTACATCCAGCACACCTACCTCCGTGGCGCGGTCGCACTGCGCCTGGACCTGGCCCAGTGAAGAAGAGGGCCGAGTAGATGAACGGGGCGAGGATCGTCGGTGAGGTGCGCGTGGTGGGCTCCGGTCTGCTCGGGGCCAGCATCGGCCTGGGCCTGCGTGCCGCCGGTGTGGACGTGATCGTGGATGACGCCTCGCCGGCGAACCTGAGCCTGGCAATCGACTACGGGGCGGGCCGTGAAGCACGCGACACCGACAACCCGACCCTCGTCGTCGTCGCGGTGCCGCCCGATGTCACTGCCACGGTGCTCGCGCGCGAGCTGGCGGCCTGGCCGGACGCGCTCGTCACCGATGTCGCCAGCGTGAAGGTGGCGCCGCTCGAGCAGCTGCGCGCGCTCGGAGCCGACGTCGACCGCTACATCGGTTCGCACCCGCTGGCAGGCCGGGAGCGCGGTGGCGCGATCTCCGCCCGCGGCGACCTCTTCATCGGGCGGCCGTGGGTGATCACCACCCACGATGACATCCCCGCGGCGCAGGTCGGCGTCGTCGAGGACCTCGCGCTCGACCTCGGTGCCGTTCCGGTGCTGATGACCGCGGAGCAGCACGACGCCGGCGTTGCGCTGGTTTCGCATGTGCCGCAGGTGGTCTCTTCGCTGCTCGCCCGCCGGCTCAACGGAGCCACGGAGTCCGCCGTGGGTCTGGCCGGCCAGGGGCTTCGCGACACGACCCGCATCGCCTCGAGCAACCCGGAACTCTGGGTGCAGATTCTGGGAGCGAACGCGGCCGGGGTGGCAGACATCCTTCGTGCATATCGCGACGATCTCGACGCGTTCATCGGTATTCTCGATGCCCCGTCCGCGCCTGGCGCACGCCGCGCGATGGCCGAACTGCTGGCGGGGGGCAACGACGGCGTGGCCCGCATCCCGGGCAAGCACGGCCAGGACCGGCGCTTCAGCCAGCTGGTCGTGATGGTCGACGATCGCCCCGGTGAGCTCGCGCGACTGCTTGCCGAGATCGGCGAGATCGGTGTCAACCTGGAAGACCTGCGCCTCGAGCATTCACCGGGGGTGGAGATCGGCCTGGCCGAGATCTCCGTCGTGCCGGAGGCGGAGCGCGGGCTGGTCGCCGACCTGGAGGCCCGCGGCTGGAGAATTGCGGAGGCCGATCGGTGAACGGATCAGCGATGAGCAGGACTGTTGTGGCGATCGATGGCCCCGCGGGTTCCGGCAAGTCGAGCGTGAGCCGGGCCGCGGCCCGGGCGCTCGGCTTCGACTATCAGGACTCGGGCGCCGCCTACCGGGCGCTGGCCTGGAGCGTGCTCGAGCGCGGCATCCCGACGGAAGACGCCGACGCGGTGGTCGCGTCTCTCGGCGACTTCGACTATTCGATCGGCATCGACCCCGACGATTACTTCGTGCGCGTGGGGTCGACGGATGTCACGGACGCAATCCGCGAACCGCGTGTCACCGCCGTGGTGAGCCACATCGCCCGGGTGCCCGCGGTTCGGGCATACCTGGTCGAGCTGTTCCGTCGGGTGATCGAGTCGAGTGAGAAGCCCGGGATCATCACCGAAGGGCGTGACATCACCACCGTGGTCACGCCCGATGCGCCGGTGCGGATTCTGCTCACCGCGAGCGAGGAAGCTAGAATGGCGAGGCGTTCCGCTGAAGTTACCGGGCAATCGGCCAGCGACGTCGGCCGGCAGTTGAGTGCGCGCGATGCGCAGGACTCGAAGGTGGTCGACTTCATGAACGCCGCCGATGGTGTTGACACCATCGATTCAACCCACCTCGACTTCGACCAGACCGTTTCGGCTGTCGTAGATCTGGTTCGTTCCGCGCATTGAGCGGGTCGAGCCTGTCGAGACCTCCCAAAGGAATTACGTAAATGGCTGACTCCGACAAAGACGAGTACGGCGACGTCGACCCCGAACTGAGCGAACGCGTGCTCTCGATCGACGAGCAGGATGCGCTCATGCGTGCCAACTCGCTGCGGCAGAGTCTCGGTGACTACGAGCTCGACGAAGAGGACATCGACCTGCTCGATGCCGACATCTTCGACCCGGACGCCCTCGTCTATCTGCCCGCGCTGCCGGTGCTGGCGATCGTCGGCCGGCCGAACGTTGGCAAGTCGGCTCTCGTCAACCGCATTCTGGGCCGCCGCGAGGCGGTCGTGCAAGACACTCCCGGTGTCACCCGTGACCGCGTCGCGTACAAGGCGGAGTGGAATGAGCGCCGGTTCACTCTCATGGACACCGGCGGCTGGGAGCCTGATGCCAAGGGCATCAACGCCGCGGTCGCCGCACAGGCCGAGATCGCCATCGACCTTTCCGACGCCGTGCTGTTCGTGGTGGACGCGCTCGTCGGCGCGACCGCGACCGATGAACGCGTCGTGCGGATGCTGCGCCAGTCGAACAAGCCCGTCATCCTGGTCGCGAACAAGATCGATGACGCCCGGCAGGAGCCGGAGGCCGCATCACTGTGGAGCCTGGGACTCGGCGAGCCGTGGCCCGTCTCCGCACTTCACGGCCGTGGCGTCGCGGACCTGCTTGACCACGTGCTCACCGTGCTGCCCGAGGTGTCTGCCGTCGCCAAGGAGGAGGTCGGGGGTCCCCGCCGGGTCGCCATCCTCGGCCGCCCGAACGTGGGCAAGTCCAGCCTTCTGAACAGGGCCGTCGGGGAGGAGCGGGTGGTCGTGAACGACATCGCCGGCACGACCCGCGACCCGGTCGACGAGCAGGTCGAGATCGCCGGGAAGGTGTGGCGTTTCGTCGACACCGCTGGAATCCGCCGCCGCATGAACCTGGCGCAGGGCGCCGACTTCTACGCGTCTCTGCGCACCACGGCGGCGCTCGAGAAGGCGGAGGTCGCCATCGTGGTGCTCGACGTGAGCGAGGTGATCAGCGAGCAGGACGTGCGCATCATCGACCTCGTGCTCGAGTCCGGGCGAGCGCTGGTGCTCGCGTTCAACAAGTGGGACCTGCTCGACAGTGAGAAGGACGGTGACCGCCGACGGTACCTGGAGCGCGAGATCGAGCAGGACCTCGCGCACGTGTCGTGGGCACCCCGGGTGAACATCTCGGCCCGCACCGGGCGACACCTGGAGAAGCTCGTTCCGGCGCTCGAACTCGCGCTGGAGTCGTGGGACACCCGCATTCCGACCGGAAAGTTCAACGCACTGCTCGCGGAGCTCACCGCAGAGCATCCGCACCCGGTTCGCGGCGGAAAGCAGCCGCGCATCCTGTTCGGCACGCAGGCCGCATCGCGCCCGCCGACGTTCGTGCTGTTCACCACCGGCTTCCTCGACCCGGGTTACCGCCGGTTCATTCAGAGGCGGCTGCGCGAGATCTTCGGCTTCGAAGGAACGCCGATCAACGTCAACATGCGGGTGCGAGAGAAGCGCAAGCGGTAACGTACTGCGCATGGCGCCGCCCCGCACGCTCTGGATGACAGCGTTCCGCTGGCTGCGCCGCCTTGCCCTCCTGGTGATCCTGGCTCTGCTCCTCTGGTTCGTCGTCATCCCTCAGCTGGGCGAGGCGCAGGCCGGCTTCGCGGCGCTCCACAGCATCTCGATACCGCTGATCGCGCTGGCTGTCGCCTGCGAGGTCGTGTCGCTGCTGGTGCTCGGCCTGTTCGCACGATCGGTGCTGAACCCCGCCACCCGGCCCGGCTATTTCACCGTGCTGCGGGTGCGGTTCACCGACCTCGGCGTGAACAATGTCGTTCCGGGCGGGGGAGTGGTCGCCCTCGCCGTTCGGTACCGTCTGCTCACGCAACTCGGCATGAACGCCGGCGACGTGCTCAGTTCGGCCGGTATCGAGATCACGATGGGAACCCTGGTGCTCGGGGTCGTCTTCGGCATCGGCGTGACGCTGTCGGTGCCGTCGGCCGGCGCATCCTTCTACCCGTACGCAGCGACGGTGATCGGCGGGGTGTTCGTACTGGCCCTCGTCGCTTTCGTGCTGCTTCTCTACTACCGCGAGCATACGCATCGCATCATCCGCTCGCTCGGCCGCCGCTTCCCGAGCCTTCCGCAGCAGTCGCTCAGCGACTTCATCGATTCGGTCGCCGACAACCTGGCTGCGTTCGCGAGCAACCGCCGACGCCTGGTTGCCACGACGATCTGGGCACTGGCCAACTGGTTGTTCGACGCCGCATCGCTGTGGGTGTTCCTGCTCGCCTTCGGACACAGCTTTCCGATCGGCCAGCTGCTGCTCGCCTACGGGCTGGCCAGCCTGCTCGGGATGCTGCCGATCACGCCGGGCGGACTCGGCGTGATCGAGGGCGTGCTGGTTCCCGCGCTCGTCGGGTTCGCCGCCCCGCACACGCTGGTCGTGCTCGGTGTGGTGGCCTGGCGCCTGGTGGAGTTCTGGCTGCCGATCCCGGTGTCGCTCATCGCCTACGGTTCGCTGCGCGCCGGCGTCCTTCGCCGCTCGCGGTCGCTGAGCTCGTCGAAGCGCGCCAGCCTGTCGACGGGGCCCGACCTCGTCGAACGGCACGTAGGCTGAAAGGGTGTCAGATACTCCTCCGCCGCTGCCGCCCCTGGGCATCCGGGACCCGGGTGACGCCTGGGTCTTCGGCCCGAACGGCGAGAAGTTCTGGGGCCGCTTCGGGGCATCAGGTCTGCTGGTCTGGCACCGTGAGCTGGGCGTGCTGCTGCAGCACCGCATCGGCTGGAGCCATTTCGGTGGCACGTGGGCGCTTCCCGGTGGTGCGCGCAAGCAGGGCGAGTCGGCGGTGGATGCCGCGATGCGTGAAGCCGAGGAGGAGGCAACGGTGCCGCGCGACAAGCTGCGTGTGATCGAGACCTCGGTGCTCGACCTCGGCTACTGGTCGTACACGACGGTCGTCGCGGAGGCCCTGGAGGCCTTCGAGCCGGTGATCGCCGACCACGAGTCCGCCGACCTGCGCTGGGTGCCCGTGCACGAGGTGGCCGACATGCCCCTCCACCCCGGCTTCGCCGCGTCGTGGCCCGACCTGCGCAACGCCCTCGCCTAAGCGGGTCGAGCGAGTGGGCGGGTCGAGCCTGTCGAGACCTCACCAGCGAGATACCTCCTCGCCCCATCCGGTAAGCTAACTTCTCGTGCCTCCTCGGAGGTCGCGGGCTGTAGCGCAGCTTGGTAGCGCACCTGACTGGGGGTCAGGGGGTCGCAGGTTCAAATCCTGTCAGCCCGACCGTGTGATGTCTCGGGTCATCGTTCATAGATGACTCGGGACATCGTTCATAATTCG
>JAZJYU010000205.1:0-11284 GCA_040390225.1 Actinomycetota bacterium
CTTCGAGCACCCGAACCCCGACGAGAAAACTCCCGGAGCCCTGCTCGGTCATCGCGCGCTTGCCGATTCCGCTTCGAGCACGCGCACGCCGATAGCGCCGCGAGCGGTATTGATGATCCGGTCGGGATCCTTGGGATCTTCGTCACCGCTCCACGCGATGTAGCCGTCCGGACGAACGAGCACCAACCTCTTGTCGTAGACGCCCTCGACCGCCTCGCCTGAGATCTCGTGTACCGCGATCGGCATCCGAGCGTCGATGGCGGCATCCACCAGGCGCTGGCCGGACGGGCCGCCCTGGCCGACCCGAAGCAGAACGTGGGTACGGCCGAACAGGTCGAGGGTCGAGCGACCCGGCTCCAGCCACACGTGCGGCGCGCGGAAGCCCGCATCGTTCGACGGCACGTAGTCCTGCATTTCGAACTGCGGGTACTCGCCCGGCTTGGTATTGACGATCGACGACCACGGGTAACCGTAGCCGAGGTGCACACCGAGCGGTCGCCACGCCTTGAGGCTCTCGGCGGCGAGACGCTCGCCGATGATCCGGCGCTGCTCGACCGCCTCGGGCGACGTCCCCTCGATCTCGGGATACGACGACTCGTCGACGAGACGGCCGTAGTCGCGAATCGATTCGGCGAGCGTCATCTGCGCGATCGGGCGCCGCTCATCCCCATAGCTCTCGAGGAGGTCGTCGCCCGCCCAGCCCTCGACGGCCGCCTGCAGCTTCCAGCCGAGGTTCATCACATCGGCGATGCCGGTGTTCATTCCGAAGCCACCGTTCGGCGGGCTGCAGTGGGCAGCGTCCCCCGCGAGGATGACGCGTCCGCGCACGAAGGTCGCGGCCATCGCCGCACGACGCTTCCAGCGCCCGCGGCGGATGATCGTGTAGTCGAACGGGTGGCCGACCGCGCGCAGCACTGCCGCGTCCGCGTCGAGCTCGTCCGCCAGGTCGCGCTCGACACCGTAGATCGAGAGCCGCCAGCGGTACTGGCCGTCGACGGCGACGAGTGTTGCCCAGGTGCCCTCGGGCCCGATGAGGGTGTAGCGGGTCGCCTTGCCCTTGTCGTGCTCGGCGAACAAGTCGTCTGTCGTGAACTCGAGGTCGACCGAGTAGTCGACGGTGCGCTCCTCGACCGGAATGCCGACCTGCGTTCCGACCTTGCCGCCGAACCCTTCGCACCCGATCAGGTAGTCGGCATGCACGACCTCGCGCTCGCCCGTCGCCAGGTCGGTGACGTAGACGGTTACGCCTTCCTCGGTCTCATCGAAGTAGTCGAACTCCCAGCCACGGCGCACGTCGACGCATTCGTGGGAGCGCGCAGCCTTCTCTACGATCGGCTCGAGCCAGGGCTGCGGGCAGTGTACCTGGAACTGGGGGCTGAACTCGGTGTAGCCGGGTGCCCCCGGCTGGCCGATCGGTGCGCCTTCGGAGCGCCCAAGCTCGTACCCGTCGAGGCTGGTGGCGAAGACGTTGTTCATGGGGTAGTCGTGTGGGAAGCCCCAGTTCGACATCTGGTCTGCGAAGCCGAGCTGGCGCGCGTACTCCAGGGTCCTGATGCTGATCTGCATCACCTTTGCCTGGTTGCTGCCCTCGGTGTTGCGCTCGATCACGAGGGTGCGCACTCCTCGGGCGCCCAGGTCGGCGGCCAGCCACATTCCAATCGGGCCGCCACCGGCGATGACCACGCTCGGCGAGGTCTCAGACAGCTTCGGGGAGTTCATCATCGAATCCAATCAACAGTGGCGCAGTGCACCGCAAATACCGCGTGGAGAGAATTATATATTATCAGTATAAAACTATAGTCAGTGTTACCAGACCGAATCGCCGCGGATGACCGCGTCAGCTCCGCCGTCGATGAAGATAACCTGCCCGCAGAGATGGGTGTTCTCTTCGCTGGCCAGCCAGGCGAGGAGGCGCGCGGGCACGATCGCCTCGGCGAATCCGTTGAGGGGCATCGGGCTGCGGTCGGCCATCTGCTTCCTGGCCTCCTCGGTGACGAGTGCGGGTGCGGTCATCGGAGTGACAACAACCGAAGGCGCGATGGCGTTCAGCGGTATGCCGGCTCCGGCCCAGAAGTCTGTTGGTGCGCTGCGCCTGATCCACTGCGCGAATGCACGCTTGGTGGATGCGTAGAGCGGCCCACCGCCCATGACGGCTGATTCTGCCGCGAGCTCAGCCGCACGGGCGAGGGCTCGTGGTTCGTCATTGCCCAGCATCGCGGCGACGAGTTGCTCGTCGATATCACGCACGCTGGCCACGGATGCGACCCCCACCGCTCGCGGAGCCGCAGATCGCGCGAGCAGCGGCCGCAGTCCCTCGAGCACCGCGATCATCCCGAAGTAGTTCACGCTCACCGTCAGCGGTATCGGGGCGGCGAGCCCCGCGATGGAGAGCACGGCATCCACGACACCGCCGCTCAGGCGCTCAGCCTCCGAAACGAGTGTTGCCCGCCCCTCGGCAGTTGAGAGGTCGACGTTGATGTCGGCTCCGGCGAGGTCGACACCGATGACCCGGTTGCCGCGCTCCGCCAGGAGGCCGGCCGACGCCTGTCCGATTCCCGACGCGCTCCCGGTGACGACGTATGTTCTTCCCATGGTCACTTGGCCGCGGCCGCTCCCTGGCTCTCCGCTTCGGCGACTTCGAGCAGGTTGCCCATGTACGCGGTGCGGATGGCATCGGAGGCACCCGGCGCATCGGTGACGCCCGAGTACGTGACGCGACCGATGTCGAGCACGGCCACGTTCGCCGCGATCGCCAGCGCGAAGTCGACTGACTGTTCGACTAGCACGATCCCCAGTCCACTATCGCGCAGCTTGCGGAGGATCTCCACCACGTCCTCGACGATGGCGGGGGCGAGGCCGGCGGATGGTTCGTCGACCAGCAGCACCCGGGGATTCGGCATCAATGCCTGGGCGATGGCGAGCATCTGCTGCTGCCCACCCGAAAGCAGGCCGGCCATGCGGGTCTTCCGTTCAGCAAGCGCGGGGAAGGTCTCATAGGCCCAGTCGTAGCGTTCCTTGGCCTCGGCGCGGGAACCCTTGAACGTGAACAGGCCCAGTCGCAGATTCTTCTCGACGGAGAGCTCGCTGAAGATGCGCTTGCCCTCCTGCACGAAACCGATACCGCGGCGAATGCGCTCGTACGGAGGCAGGGACTTGATCGACTGCCCCTGGTAGACGACGTCGCCCTCCTGTACGGGGTTGAGCCCAGCGATGGCTCGCAGTGTCGTCGTCTTGCCCGCGCCGTTCCTGCCCAGCAGGGCGAAGACAGTGCCCGCCTCGAGTCGGAAGGAGACATCCCAGACGGCACGAAGGTCGTCGTAGCCGGTGGCGAGGTTGGTGACTTCGAGAATCGGTTCCATGTCACTTGCCCTTCGCTGTTGTGGAGGGCGTCGCGACGATCGACGTCCCAGACAGGCCGGCCATCTCACCGAGGAACCGCCTGAGCACCTCCGGGTGCTTCTCGATCTCGGCCGGAGGCCCGCTCGTCAGCACAGCGCCGTCCGCGAGCACGACAACCATGTCGGCGAGCGAGCGGACCAGGGCGAAGTTGTGCTCGACCAGCACCACGGTGGCTCCCGCCCGGCTCACCAGGCGCAATACCCTCGCCAGCTCGATGACCTCGTGGGTGTCGAGTCCTGAGGCGACTTCGTCGAGGAGCACGACCGACGGCTTACTCGCGAGGGACCGTGCCAGCTCGATCATGCGTCGCGTTCCGAGTGACAGCGAGTCACCCGGCTGCTGCTCGAACTGGTCGAGACCGAGTTGTACGAGGATCTCGTGCGCTTCCTCGAGCTCGCTCCTGCGCACGCGACCGTAGAACGGCAGTCGGAGAATCGTCGCGATGAGCGGAACGGACTTCGACGCGAGGTGGCCGGATGCGACCACCTCGATGGCCTTGAGCCCGTTGGGCACGACCGGCGTCTGGAAGGTCCTGGCAACGCCCTGCCGTGCGACCTTCGTCGACGGCATCGACGAGATCGTTCGCTCCCCCAACGACACCGTTCCCGATGTCACCGGGTAGAAGCCGTTGATGATGTTGAGCATGGTCGTCTTACCCGAGCCGTTCGGGCCGATCAGGGCGGTGATCTGCCCCGGCTTGGCCTCGAAGCTCACCCCGTCGAGCGCGACCGCGCCGCCGAAGGTCTTGCGAACGTCGACTACCGAGAGGAGCTTGCCGGGCAGGGCCGGGAATGCGTAGTCGGAATCCGTACGAGCGGTCGACTGTGTGGCGGTCGACGCCGCTCCCCGGCGGAATCTCTTGGGCGCGACCAGTTTGAGGAGACGTCGACCGAGGCCGGCGATCCCGCCCGCGAAGGCGATACCGCCGACGATCAACAGTGCGCCGAAGACGACGAGACCGTATTGGGCGAAGTCGCTCGACCGCACATTGATGAATTGCACGAAGGCGGCGCCGACGATGATCGGGTAGATGCTGCGACGCCCGGCGATGATCGACGCAGCGAGCACGTTGATCGCCAGCTGGAGGGTGAACGACTCGGGGCCGATGAACCGATCGAGGCTGGCGTAGAGCGCCCCCGCCATCCCGGCCGGAATCGCGCCGACCGCATAGGCCATCAGCTTCAGCCGGTACCGCGAGAGACCGAGGGACGGCGCGAGCACGCGGCCCTCCTGCACGATGAGCAGCGAGTCGCCGACCCGGGACTTCACGATGTTGCGGTAGACGGCGAACCAGATCCCTGTGACCACGATCACGAAGGCGAAGAAGCCCTGCGAGGTGAGCGGTTGCCCGAACAGCATCGGTGCCGGGATCCCGATCAGCCCGACGCTCCCGCCCACGACATTCGCCGGGATCACCTGGAGGATCGACGGAATGAGGATGACGACGAAGAACGAGACGATCGCCAGCACCCAACCGCCGAGACGGAGGCCCGGCACGCCGGTGATGATCCCGATCAGGAGGGCGGCGAGCCCACCGGCGATCACGCCGACGACGACATCGTTGAGCACGTGGATATAGAGATAGCCGCCCACGTAGGCACCGGCCGCGTACATGGCGGGGATGCCCATGTTCAGCTCGCCGGCCCATCCGAAGGTCAGGTTCACGCCGCTGACCAGCAGCACCATGATCGCGGTGAGGATGACCTGCCGCTGGGTCTGGTCGTCCAGCCCGAGCAGTGGGGTGATCGCGATCACGGCGATCACCACGACCCAGAGCAGCGCGGTGACGAAGCGCGGGATGCGGCGTGCGGCCACTGTGGACCCGCCCCGCCGTGTTTCCACTTTGACTGTTGACATCAGACCGACCTCAGCATTCTGGTACCGACGATTCCCTGCGGTCTGATCAGCAGGATGGCGAGGAAGACGGCGAAGACGGCGAAGTCACCGTAGTTCGGGCCGAGCCACAGGTTGGCGAGGGCCTCGATGATCCCGATCCCGAAACCGCCGATGATCGCACCGGCCTGGCTGCCGACACCGCCGCAGTAGAGGGCGATGAAGCCCTTGATCGCGAGGGTGATGGCGATGAACGGTGTGGCCGTGGTCGTCATTCCGACCAGCGGCCCGATGAGTCCGCCCAGGGCGCCGGATGCCGCGAAGGCGACGATCGAGAGCCAGCGCACGTTGACACCGCGTAGCATCGTCGACTCGCGGTCGAACGCGTGCGCCAGGCTCGCGAGTCCGAACTTGGTGCGGGTGTTGAAGAAGTGGAGACCGACGCCGAGCACGAGGGCGGCGATGATCAGGATGATGCTGTTCGGCTGCACAGAGCCGCCGAAGAGCTGCAGCGGTACCTGGGGAAAGAGATCCACCCGCAGTGCCGTGTTGCCCCAGATGAGGGCGGTGGCGCCGGTGAGAACCGTCGATGCGCCGATGGTGGTGATGAGTTCTGCGTGGTCACCCTTGGGCAGGAAGCGCACGGCAACCCGCTCCTCGGCGGTGGCCACAATGGCCCCCACCAGGGCTGCCAATATGAAGATTGCCCATATTGGCAGCCCCAGCGCGAGACCGGAGACCGCAACGAATGCTCCGATCATCACTATGTTCGCGTAGGCGAAGTTCAACACTCCTGCTGTTGTCAGGGTGATGTTGTACCCGATGGCGATGAGCGTGTAGATCGACCCGGTGGCCAACCCTGCCCATAGTGAGGTGATCATGCAGTCGGATTTCCTTTGCGGTTCTCGGAGTCCGCCGGAATCATCCGGCGATGGAGTGATCTGACTGTATTACTGGACCTGGATGTAGGTCTTGTCGATCACCGTGGTGTTGCACGAGATGAGCGTCTTGCCGCCGGTCGTTCCACTTACCGTCGGGAAGTGGGTCGAGCTGGAGTACGAGAAGCCATCCGGGTACTGCACCGAGTAACCCTTCGGGGTCGACAGCTTGCCGAGCACCTTGGCCATGTCAGCACCGCTCGTCGACTTGGCCGTCTTACCGGCCAGGGCGACAATACGCATTGCGTCGAAGCCGATACCGGGGCCGTAGATGGTTCCGGTCTGGCCACTGGCCTTGGTTGCGGCCGCAAGCGGCTTGAGCAGTGCAGCCTCAGCGGTGTCGCCACCCTGGATCAGGAAGCTGAACACCGGGATGCTGCAGTTCTTGATCGCGTCGGCCGAAGCGATGGTGTTGAGGGCCAGGCCCGAGATTCCACCACCACCGATCAGCGGGATGCTGGTCGCTCCGGCGGTCGCACGTGCCGAGAACAGCCGGCCGGCGATGGCCGGGCCCGATCCGTCGGTGAAGATCACGTCGGGCTTGGCCGCGAGCGCGCGCTGGAACTGGACCGTGTAGTCGACGCCGTTCGGGTCGTACTGCTCGGTGTCAACGACCTTCGCACCGTTCTGAGTGGCGTCGGTAGTGACCGTGGTGGTCAGGTCGGCACCGTTCGCGTCGTTCGACACGATCAGCGCGACCTTCTTGTACTTCTTCGACTTGATCGTCGCGCCGATGACCGCGAGGCCTTCAGCGTTCGTCGGCGAGACTCCGAAGTGGTACGGGTAGGTTGCCGGAACGTTGATTGCCGCTGCGGTGGCCTGCGAGATCGACAGGATCTTGTTCTGCGTGAGGATCGGCAGCATCGCGAGGGTCTCGGAGCTGCTGATGCCTGCGTAGACCAGGTCCGGCTTCGTGCCTGAGTTGATCAGGGTCTGGAGCTGGGTGACGGCCTGGGTCGGATCGCTCTTGTCGTCGAGGATCTTGACGACGACCTTCTTGCCCTGGATGCCACCGGCCTTGTTGATGCCGTCGGCAGCGGTCTGCATGCCGAGGCTGAAGTCAGCAGCCGCGGCCGCGAGCGGTCCGGTCTGGCCGACGATCATGTCGACGGTGAACGTTCCGCCCGTGGTTGCACTGGGTGACGCCGAGGGCTGGGCCGAACATGCCGCCAACCCGGCGACTGCGGCGATAGCGATCGCCGCTGAGATTGTGACGTGCCTCTTCATTGAAGAACTCCCTTGTTCTGCTGTCTGGTTTCATCAAGGTTTCGCCGACGTCGCGTTCCACGGGGGTTGCGGTCGGCGACGATCACCGAATGTGATCTCACACTATCTGGGTTTCAATATTTTTTCGTACCAATTATGTATTTTTATCACGGGACTCTACAGCGCCGCAATACTGGGTATATCGGTCAGCGCTTTCGCGCAGCCCGATCCCGGACGAACCCGTCGATCAGCGCGCGGGTTGCGTCGCCCTTCGCAGCGAGCGCGATCGCGTCGGCTTCCGCGGCCAGGTGGCTGCGATAGTCCGAGGTCTCGGCGCGTGCGAGAAGTCGCTTCGTCGGCTCTACGGCGTGCACTGCACCCGAGACGATCGATTCCGCCAGCTCCGTCACGCGGTCTCCTAGCGCGTCGGCAGGCACCACCTCGTTGACCAGCGCCCAGTCCAGGGCGACCGTCGCATCGACCACGCGACGCGTCAGCAACAGCTCAGCCGCGCGGCGAGGACCGACAACCCGCGGAAGGAAGTAGCTGACACCACAGTCCGGCGTCAGGCCGACAGCACCGTAGGCGCCGACGAAGGTGGCGCGGTCGCTCGCCACCACCAGGTCGGCCGTAAGCACGATGGCGAGGCCGGCGCCCGCTGTCACCCCCTGCACGGCGGCGATGCTCAGCTTCCCGGATTCGGCCAGCAGGGCGAGGCCTTCCGAAAAGGCCGTGGCGATGCCACCGATGTACGCGGATGGATCGTCGGCGGCCGCCACCGCTGCCAGGTCGCCTCCACCACAGAAGACGCGGCCGCCGCTCTGCAGCACGATCACCCGCACGGTGGGATCCTCGATGACCTTCGTTACGGATGCCGCGAAGTCGTCAGCCAGGCGGGCGTCGATCGCGTTGCCGTTGGCCGGCCGGTCGAGCTCGATCCGACCCACGCCACCCTCGACCCGTGTGAGGACTGCTGCTTCCGGCATACCTAGCGCGTCCCGCTCCAGGATTCCGCCGCTTCCTGGATCTCCCGGAACGTCTTTCCCTTGTCGAACGACGGTTCGCGCGGCAGGCCGAGCACGCGCTCACCGATCGCGTTGTGCTGGATCTCGTTGGTGCCGCCCGCGATCGAGGTCACGCGGGAGTTCAGGTAGCCGAGGGCAGTGGAAAGCCCTTCGATATCCCCGGGGCCCCAGGCGACGGCGGCCGCTCCACCGATCTCGATCGCGGCTTTCGCACGCTTAGGTTCGGTCATGCCGACGGCGAGCTTGGTGTACGAGACGAGCCCTGGGCCGGCCGGGTGGCCCTCCGACATCAGCCGCGACATCCGCACGCCGAGCGCGCGGAGCACGAAGTCGTCGACGTGGCTGCGGGCGATCAGCTGCAGCGCGTGCTCGTCGTCGGACCTGCCGGCCCGCGCGGCCAGCGCTACCAGGTCGGGGGCGAGTGGCCCCGGGTCGAGCGAGACGGAGCCCGAGGTCAGGCTGCCTGAACTGGCTTCGCGTTCGAACCGCAGCACGGTCTGGGCTACCGGCCAGCCCTCCCCCACTTCGCCGATCCGCTCACTGTCGGCGATCACGACATCCGTGAAGATCTCGCGGCAGAACTCGATATCGCCGGTGATCTCCTTCAACGGCTCGACGACGACGCCGGGGGCCGTGGTGTCCACGGCGAACCAGGTGAGCCCCGCGTGTTTCGGGGCATCCCAGTCGGTGCGGGCGAGACAGAGCCCGAAGTCGGCGTAGTAGGCGCCGCTGCTCCAGATCTTCGCGCCGTTGAGGATCCAGTTGTCGCCGTCCCGTGTGGCCGTCGTCACAACGCCGGCCAGGTCGGACCCCGCTTCGGGATCGGAGAAGAACTCAGCCCAGAGCTCCTCGCCGGAGAGGATCCGCGGCAGGTGCTTTCGTTTGAATTCGTCGGAGGCGTGCCGGAGGATCGCATTCGCGCACACGATCATGGTGACCGCTCCTGCGATGCCGAGGTCGGGCATGACGTAGTCTGCCGCGACGGACGTGAACGCGAGGTCGTATTCTTCGCTCAGCCCCCGTCCGCCGTACTCGACCGGCCAGGTGATGCCCATGAAGCCGGCCTCGTGCACCCTGGCCTGGATCGCGCGCTGTTCGGCGATGTCCTCAACGGTGCGGTGCACCATCCCGCGGGTGCGTCGCTTGCGCGAACCCACTTGACGCTCGAGATTGGCGTCGAGCCAGGCGCGCGCGGACTCGCGGAACTCCTCGACGGTGGGCCGCTCGATGTTCGTCACGCCGAAGCTCCTTCGTGAAGGGCGATGATCCTACGGTTGTGCCAGGAGGCGTCGCCGAACAGGGCGGCGTCGGAGGTGATGCGCCTCATATAGAGGTGGAAGTCGTTCGCCCAGGTGTAGGCGATGCCGCCATACGTCTGCCAGGCGATGTGGGAGAGGTCGATGCCCGCGCCGGCCACGAAGGACTTGGCCATGCTGGCGATCTCGCTCGCGGTGTCCCGGTGCTCGACCAGCGCATCCAGCAGCGCGTCACGGAGCGCCTTGCTCGACTCGAGCGCGAGGCTCGCGTCGACGAGGGAATGCTTGATCACCTGGAACGAGCCGATCGGGCGCCCGAACGCGAATCGCGACTTCGAATACGCCAGCGCCGAGTCGAACAGTTCGTCCATCGCGCCGATCGTCTCGCCGAGTGAGAGGAGGGCGACCAGGTCGAGAAGCTCCACCGCGGGGGTGTCGCCGCTCACGAGATCGGATGCCGCGATGCTGACGCCCGTGAACGTCACTCGCCCGAGACCCCGAGTGCCGTCGAGAGCATCCACCGCCGCCAGTTCGATCCCGCTGCGCGAGCTCTCTACAAGGACAAGTTCCCGGCGGCCGTCGTGCAGTGCTGAGACCAGCAACAGGTCGGCATCCAGGGCATATTGGACCAGCTCGGCGCTCCCCTCGAGCACCAGTGCCCTGCCGTCCTTGCGGACTGTCGGCACCATCCCGGTGGTGCCCTGCGTCTCCAGCACCAGCGTGGGAACGATCTCCCCCGCCAGGAGCGGTGCGAGCCAGCGTTCCTTCTGTTGCTCGCTTCCGTGCGACCGCAGCGTGTTCGCGACAGCGTTCGCAGCGACGAAAGGCCCGACGCGGAGGGAACGACCGCGGGCTTCGGCGAGTTCGACCGCTTCCGCCAGGGAAAGCTCCGAGCGTCCGGCGAGGATGAAGGGCGCCGACCTCACATCGGCGCGATAGGTATCACGATTCAGTCGCGACCCGGCATCCCAGAATCGACGGGCAGCGTCGACTGGGTGATCCAATTCGGTGGTCATGAGAACTTCCGTTTCCCTTTGTGCATGGTCAGGGGGTGAGCATCACTGCCCGAGAACGTCGGCGAGAACCGAGCGGAGAAGCTCCTCGGCCGACTCGCCCTCGCCGAGCGCGCCGGACCTGCGCCACGCGATGTAGCCGTCGGGGCGCACCAGCAGGGCGCCCCCCTCGTCGATGTCACGCACGCGTGCCCAATAGCCGTACAGGTCCCGCGCACCGGCTCCGCCAACGACGGCGAGGCCGAGAAGCGGTCGATCGATGGCCTCGACGGCCTCGACCCATGCACGGCCGGCGACACCGGTGACGAGCGTGAATCGCCCGTGGCCCACGAGGTCGAGGGTGGATACGCGATGGCCCGACTCGTCGACGACCCACGCGTGCGGCAGCTTCGCTCCCGGTCGCAGAGCGGCCCGCAGGTACAGCTCGGGGTCTCGGTCCCAGATCTCCTCGCCCAGATCGGGATCGTCGACGACGGCCGAAGACCGGTAGCGCTGGTTCATCTCGACGCCCTGCGCATTGAACTCGTAGTTCTTCAGCTCGAGCGCTGCCGCGAGCGCGTCCCCCGGATCGAGGGAAATGCCTCCAACAACCCCTTGCTGTAGGGGTGCGCCGG
>JAZJYU010000205.1:11294-21585 GCA_040390225.1 Actinomycetota bacterium
GATGGCGGCAGTGCGGTCCGGGGCATCCCCGGTGGCGATCGCGGCATTGAACGGACCGAACTCGACCCGGGAGAGGTTGGCCCGGTCGACGATCTGTTTGGCGACGGGAGCTCGCTCGTCCGTGAAGGTGTCCAAAAGAGAGGGAGCCGCGTCGCCGCGGATGACGAGCGCGAGCTTCCAGGCCAGGTTGTACGCGTCCTGTACCGAGGTGTTCGAGCCGAGTCCGCCCGACGGCGGATGCCGATGGACGGCGTCCCCCGCGCAGAACACGCGCCCAGCGGAGAGGCGCGTGGCATAGGCCTGGTTCACCTGCCAGGTCGAGGTCTGGCCGAGTTCGATCTCGATTCCGGACTCGCCGATCAGCGTCGAGATTCGCGCTCGAAGCGACTCGGGCGAGAAGTCGGGCTCACCCAGCTCCGGGTCGTAGCCCCATCCTGCGATCCAATTGGTCCACGGCCTCACCGCCCGCAGAAGCCCCATGCCGATCTCGCCATACCCGGCGATCGGCGAGGTGATCCAGTACAGGATGCTCGGCCGGTGCTCGACGAAGCGGGTGAGGTCTGCGGTGAACTGCACGTATGCCGTCGTAGCCCTCGCCATCTGTCCCTCGATGGGAAGGCCGAGCTGCTCGGCGACGAGCGACCTCGCTCCGTCGGCTCCGATCAGGTAACGGGCGCGAACGCTGTACTCGCGGTCGGTCAGTCGATCGCGAAGAGTGACCGTCACCCCGTCGGCGTCCTGCACGTGCGAGAGGTACTCGGTGTTGAAGACGACGTTCGCACCGCGCTCGGCGGCGTTCTTGAGGATGACCGACTCGAGATAGGGCTGGGGCACGTCGAGCATCCCCACCGGACTGCCCTTCACGTAGTCACCGTGCCGGTCGTCGCCAGTACCCCACGTACGAATCCGCGCGACCTCGGGGCCGGCGAGACTCGTCGTGAACAGCGTGTCGCCCATCAGGTCCCAGCGCGACCCGTACCTGGCGATCTCGCCGTCGATTCCGAGATCGCGGAGGACCTCCATGGTCCGCTGGTTGGTGATGTGCGCCCTCGGCGTGTTGGAAAGCCATCGATACCGCGTGATGAGCTGGACCCGGATGCCGTAGGTCGCGAGCGCCAAGGCGGCAGTCGCCCCAGTCGGCCCGGTGCCGACGATGAATACGTCGGTGTCGAAGTCCGCCATGAGCGGGTCAGCCCTGAACGACGGAGTTCTTCAGCACGCCGAGGCCGGTGATCTCGACCTCGACGACATCCCCTCCGACCAGCATGGCCTGCGGCTCCATGAACAGCCCGACACCGCCCGGGGTGCCCGTTACGATGACGTCCCCTGGCGCGAGCGGCGTGAAGCCGGTCACATACGCGATCAACTGCGGGATGGTGAAAACCAGGTCGGCGACGGACGCCGACTGGCGGATCTCGCCATTGACCCGGGTCTCCAGGGTAAGCGTGCCGACATCCGGGATCTGGCTCGCCGGGACGAGAAACGGTCCGAAGGCTCCGGTATGCGGGAAGTTCTTGCCGGGTATCCACTGCGACGCTGCACGCTGCCAGTCTCGCACGCTGAAGTCGTTGTATGCCGCGTAGCCCGCGATCACGCCGAGGGCGTCCGCTTCGGAGACCCGGTGGGCGGGCTTTCCGATCACCAGGGCCATCTCGCCCTCATAGTCGAACTGGGTGGTCGTGTCTGGCCGAATGGCGGGGCGAAGGTGTCCCATCTGGGAATCCGCGAAACGGGTGAAGACGGTCGGTGCGGCTGGCGCCGGCTTGCCGGTCTCGTCCTGGTGTGACTTGTAGTTCACACCGATGCAGATGATCTTCGCCGGATCGGTGATCACGGGGAGGAATTCGACATCGTCCACAGACGCCTGCGGCGCCCCTGTCACGTCGAGCTCGATGGTCGCGAAGTCCCCGCGCTCGATCAGCTGCTTCAGGGAGGCCGCGACATTCGTGCCGGTCGGCCCCAGATCGTAGATGATCCCGTCGACCTCGGCACCCCAGGTGGGTGCCCCTGTCGCAGAGATGTAGCTGGCGAATCTCATTGGGATTTCCGATCGGTGTGGTCGTGGGTAGCGGGGCGGCGTGCCGGAAAGATCCCGTGAGACCGGAAGTCCTGTCCGTTATAGACGCCCCAGCGGTTGAACCACTTGCCGTCATCCGCCTGCCAGATGATCGGCGGGCGCGCGTCGTCGTAGATCTGCTCGAGGTCGGTATACAGTTCGATCACGCCCCCGGCCGGCTCGACGAAGTATGCGGCGATGTTGTGGCCGGCGCCGTGGCGCACGGGGCCCCAGATCAGGTTCCGGCCCATCCGGTCGAGCCGATCGGCCATGCGCCCGAGATCCGCAATACTCTGGGTCTGCCAGGCGTGGTGGTGAAGCGAGCCCTTGCCCTTGATCAGTGCGATCCCGTGGTGGTCGGGGTTGCAGCGAAGGAAGTACGCGAAGTCGTCCCCGATGACGTCGGAGATCTTGAAGTCCAGGATGTCGACGAGGAACTGCTTCATCGCGTCCACGTCTTCCGGGTGCAGATTGATGTGGCCGTAGCGATCAGGACCAAAGGTGGGCTGGAGGGGAGAGGCCGTCATCCCGAGGTAGATCTCGAAGACCCAGTACTCGGGGCCGACGAACGAGAAGCCCTGGTCGATGCCGTCGTCCAACGGTTTCTCCGAGACGATTTCGAATCCTGCGCGTTCCACTCGTGCGCGCACCTCGGCGAGCGCGTCCGCGTCGCGCGCGACGAGGCCGATGTGGTCGATCGCGTTCTGGTGAGACCGCGTGTAGCTGAGTTCGTGGTGGACGCCGGCCGCCGAGAGGTAGACCGTGTCGCCGGCACGGGAAGTCTCGCGCAGCCCGAGCACCTGTGTCGCGTCGAAGACAGAGGCGTCGAGGTCCTTGGTCAGGATGGCCAGATGACCCATGGCGGAAATGACTCCAGCGGACACAGGTTGGCCTTTCTCTGGTTCCGGTGCACGCCGATGCGCACCATTCGACCCCACATGGGAGGTCGCTCTGCTCGTCGAACATATCGCATTTCGTGACCGGAAGTATAGTTATCCGTGCAAAGTATATTCTTGCAGTCGTCCCCCGCGAATGCCCCTTTCGCAGGAGTGGCGTATCACACCCTCTCGCGAAATCAAAGTATATAAGGCGCGTAACAATATATTTGTACTTTCGATATGTTAAGATTTTGGTCATGCCATCGACTACCAGCACACGTCCGCGAATTGTCGGCGTGCACGAATTCATCCGCGCCGACGTTCTCAAGGGGCGTTGGGCGCCCGGCGAAAAACTGCAGCCGGTCACGCTCTCTGAGCACTACAAGACGAGTACCACGGTCATCCGTGAAGCGCTCACCCGGCTGGCCGGGGAGAAGTTCATCGCCGTCGAGCCGAACCGCGGGTTCTTCGTTCCCACACTTTCCCTGGCGGAACTCGAAGACCTCACGCGAGTGCGCTGCGAGATCGAGGGACTCGCCCTCGAGCTCGCCATCGAGCGCGGCGACATCGTGTGGGAGTCGGCTCTGACGGCCGCGCACCACCAGCTGTCGAGGACTCCGCGCCGCGGACCCGACGACCCGCAGCATGTCGCGGAGGAGTGGACCAGTGCGCACCGCGCTTTCCACGCCAAGCTCATCGAGGCCTGCAACGTGCCCGTGATCCTCGAGTTCTCACGCCAGTTGGCGGACTCGACCGAGCTCTACCGGCAGTGGGCAGCGCCCTCGTCTGCGGCATCCGGACGCAACGTGGAGGCCGAGCACGCCGAGATCCTCGAGGCGACTCTGGAGCACAATGCCCCCCTCGCCGCTGAGCTTCTCGCGAGGCACTATCAGCGTACGGTCGATGTCGTGCTGCACAGCGGACTCGTCGACGGGGTCGGCGCCTCCCTCGAATGAGTGAGGCCAGCGCCCTCCCGGCCGACGACGTTCTGCTGAGCGAGCTGCGGGGAACCACGCTGCTCATCACTCTCAATCGGCCGACTGTACACAATTCCATCGATGGCGAAATCCAGGCGCGGCTCGGCGACGAGCTCGAGCTCGCCGACCGCGACCAGCAGATCAGGGCCATCGTCCTCACAGGTGCGGGCGACCGGGCCTTCTGCGCCGGCGGTGACCTGCGAGCACTCGCGCGCGGTGAGCTGAACCGCCCGCCCGGGGACCAGTGGGGCTTCGCCGGCTACGTGACCCATGCCATCTCGAAACCCACGATCGCGGCGGTCAATGGCTTCGCGCTGGGCGGTGGCCTCGAGCTCGTGCTCGCCAGCGACCTGGCGATCGCGGCCGAACGCGCGACCTTCGGCCTGCCGGAAGTCTCACATGGCGTGCTCGCCGGCGGCGGCGGCGCGATTCGGATGCCCAGGCAAGTGCCCCAGAAGGTGGCGAACGAGATGATCCTCACCGGCCAGCCGATCACCGCGCACCGTGCGTACGAGCTCGGGTTGGTCAATCGAGTCGTACCGAACGATGAGGTCGTCGCAGCAGCACTCGAGCTCGCTGACTCGATCGGGGCGAACGCTCCCCTTGCCACCCAGGCGAGCAAGCGGGTCGCGCGCGGAATCGTCGAAGGCCGTTACCTCACGGAAGACGAGGAGTGGCGGCGCTCCGATTCTGAACTCGCCGTACTGATGGCAAGCGAGGATGCCCGCGAAGGTGTCGCAGCATTCGCCGAGCGGCGCTCGCCGCGGTGGAAATCGCGCTGACCGCTGACGTCTGGAGAATCATGCCCATCACCCTCGACTACGACGGGCTCGACCGGGTGCGCTTCGTCTCGCCGGTTCTGGTGGGATCCCGCATCCGTCCTGGGGCGATCGTCGCCCGTGCGCTGTCGAGGTTCTTTCGCTGGCGCGCTGCTGCACTGCTCGTGAACGAAAACCATGCGTCGTCGAGGGCATCGCCTTCGCGGTAGACGCCGCCCAGTATCGTCGCCCCGACGCTCGTGAGAGCCAGCGGGACGGGACCCCAGGCCAGTGCTCGCTCATCGACGACCGGCGCCAGTGACGGACCCCTCGCAATATCGACACGTCTGGGTGCTGTTTCCTGCGACGCGACGTCGACGGAGACGGTCACTCCGCCGGGGTCGAGGTGCACCCAGGGATCCGTGATGTTCACCATCAACATCGCGCGGTAGCCGGAAAATCTCACCCGCCCCAAGTATCGGAGCACGCCCGCGGTCACATCGACCGCGTCGACTCCTGCCTCAGTGGGGTCCTGGACGAAGACCAGTTCGTCCGGGTGAAGTGCTCCGACGTCCGAGAGCCACGTCTCGGCGCCGTCCTCGATCCCGCCCACGTAGCTGCGAAAGCTCGCCTTGAGGTTCCAGCGGAACTCCCCGGTCACCGGCCCAGCGCTCTCAGGCGACATCATATGCTTCAAGCGCTTCCGGCCAGCTGGCTCCCTGGCTGATCCTGCGCCGGTCTTTCATGATCCGGGACGGCTGGTTGACGGCGAGCGCCCCGATCAGCCGGTCGCCGTCGCGATAGAGCGCAACGAAGCGATCATCGTCGACGGCCCCGGAGACGACCACTGGCTCGCTGTCGCCCACCCGTCCGACGAACTGGATCCGGTTCTTGTACCAGTCGCTCCAGAAATACGGAACCGTCTCGTAGCTCTCAGCCGCACCGCTTACCGCGTTGCGGCCCGCGATCGCACCCTGCTCGTGTGCGCTCGTCCACTGCTCGAGCCGCATCGACGTGCGCATGATCGCGTTCGGCCAGTGAACGACATCCCCCGCCGCGTAGACGTCGGGAAGAGAGGTGCGCAGCGTGCTGTCACAGGCGATCCCGCCATCAGGATTCAGGGCGATCCCCGAACTGCGCAGCCACTCCGTCGCCGGCACCGCGCCGATCGACACGAGCACGAGGTCGGCGGCGATCCGCTGGCCGTCGCTCAGGTGCACTGCCGTGACAGCGTCATCGCTCGACTCGAGGTCGCTGACGGTCACGCCGCAGAACAGGCGGGTTCCGTGTCGGCCGTGCATTTCGGAAAGTCGCGATCCCATCTGCTCGCCAAGCACGCGCGCGAGGGGCGACATGGTCGCCTCGACGATCGTCACATCGGCTCCGCGCTCGCGGAATGCCGAGGCGACTTCTGCCCCGATGAAGCCCGCGCCGACCACGACCATCGAGCCGCCCGCGTCGAGTGCCTCGCGCAATGCACGTGTTTCCTCGATGGTGCGGAGGCTCAGCACCCCGGCGGCGCCGGTCAGCCCGGGCAGGGCGCGCGGCCCGGCGCCGGTTGCGATGACCAGGGCGTCATACTCCACCCGCGCCGCATCGCCGATGACGATGACCTTCTCGTCTGCCAGCAGGGCCGTCGCGGGGCTGCCCAGCATGAGCTCAGCCCGCAACTGCTCCGCATAGTGGACGGGATCACGCAGGAACGGAATCCCGTGGTCAGGGTCTTGCAGGGCCTGTTTCGAAAGGGGAGGTCTGTCGTACGGGTGATGCACCTCATCGCCGATGAGGATGATCTCCCCGCCGAACCCGTTGGTCCTGGCCGACTCGGCTGCGCTCAGCCCGGCGAGGGACGCCCCGACTATGACAAGCCGCGAAACCCTCCCACCGCTCGGGTTCTCGTCAGTCAACGAGACTCAGCGCTGACGTCGGGCACGACCCCACCGCTTTCCTCACTTCAGTCAGGTTGTCGTCATCCGGAACCTCTTTCAGAATGAGCAGGGTACCGTCGTCCTGCACCTCGAAGTGATCCGGCGAGAAGGATTCGCACAGGCCCAGGCCGACGCACTTGCTCCTGTCGAGAACGATCTTCATGTCTGGCTGCTCCTTCTACGCGAAGTGGACGGGAATGCGTTTCACCGCGTTGATCGTCGTGTTGTAGGTGTACTCGATCTCGCCGGTGACAGTCATGTTCGTGCGTGTCAGCAGCTGGCCGAAGATCTCCCGCAGCATCGCGAGCGCCACGCGGGATCCCATGCAGTAGTGGACTCCCCCGGCGCCGAACGAGATCTGCGGGTTCGGGATGCGCGAGAGGTCGAACTTCTCGGGGTGGTCGAATCGCGCTTCATCCCGGTTGCCCGATGCGTAGAAGAGCACCACCTTGTCGCCAGTCGAGATCCGGCTGCCGTTGAGCACGTAATCCCGGTTCGCGGTGCGCGTCTGGGCGATCACGGGGCTCGCCCAGCGCACGAACTCCTCCATGGCGCTGCCTGCGCGCCCGTCGAAGTCCTCCATCAGCCAGGCCTGCTGGTCTGGGTTCTTGTGCAGCGCCCAGAGGGCATGGCTGGTGGACTGCTTGGTGGTGTCACTCGAGGCGACGGACATCAACCGTGTGAATTCTCCGATGTCATCGTCGGTCAGGCGTTCGCCATCGACTTCGGCCTCCAGCAGTGTCGAGACGAGATCGTCGCTCGGGTGTTTCCTTCGGTATGCGGCGAGATCCCGGCCGAGACCCATGATGTAGCCGACCGTCTCCTTGAAGATCTTCATCGGGTCACCCGGGTCTCCGAGTTCCTTGTCGGCCCGCCCGACCGACGCGTTGGATGCCCAGATGAAACCTTCCTCGTGCTCCTTCGGGATACCCATCAATCGGGCACCTACCATCGCCGGCAGACGCGCCGCCACGGTCTGGACGAAGTCGACATCCCCGGCGCCGATCACATCGTCGATGACCTCGGTGGCCGCCACGTGAATCTGGTCGAGCATGATCGCGATCCGCTTCGGAGTGAAGGCTCCACTCACCAGAGCGCGGTTGCGCTTGTGGAGCTCGCCATCCTGGGTGTGGAAGAAGACCATCGACACCTCGGCCGGGTACGGGTCGAAGATGTTTCCGAGGCCGGCGAGGAACACGTCGTCATGACGCGCGACCTCGGCGATGTCGTCAGCGCGGGTGATCGCCCAGAAGCCCTTCTCGTTGTGCTCGAAGGCGACATCCGTCGGCGGATGGAAGCTCACCGGGTCCTTGGTGCGCAGCTCGGCGAATGCGGGTTCGCGCTCCTCGGGCCTCTGAGACCAGAACGCTCGCGAAGATATATCCACGGGGCTGAACGGGTGCTCGACCGATGCTTTGGTAAAGGGGTACACCCCTGGCTTGGTGACCATACGGAACTCCGTCTCTTCGTTGAGTTGAGTAATACCGGTGTGCGGTGACGACAGCACCGCCGACGGCGCGTTCGCTATATATTAGAGCGCTTTTTGTATATTTAGCAGCAATAATATTTTTCCTAGTGGATCATGCGCCGAGCCGGAACCCCTCATAGCCGTTGGCAGCCACCGCGGCGCACCGCTTGCGGTACCCGCCAACTCCACCCACGTAGGGCAGGAACACCCTGGCTTTGCCTGGAACGTTCGAGCCCATGTATGCCGAGTTCGCCTGGGGGTACAGCGTCTGAGCGGCGACATCGGCCACATGCTGCGACCATGTCTCCTGCGCGTCGCTCTGCGCCTCAGCGGTCGGGATGCCGTGCTCGCGAAGATGCACGAGGAACTCACCGATCCAGTCGACGTGCTGCTCGATCGACAGGATCATGTTGCTGAGAACCGCCGGGCTGCCTGGGCCAGTGACGGTGAACAGGTTCGGGAAACCCTCGACGGCCAGGCCGAGGTAGGTCTGCGGGCCATCCCGCCATTCGTCGCGGAGCAACCTTCCCCCACGGCCCCGGATGTCGATGCGGGTGAGCGAGCCGGTGAGCGCGTCGAAGCCGGTCGCCAGCACGAGCGTATCGAACTCGTACTCGGTGCCGCCCGCGAGCAGCCCGGCCGACGTGAAGTGCTCGATCGGGCTCGTGCGCAGGTCGACAAGCTTCACGTTCGGCCGGTTGAAGGTCTCGTAGTAACCGGTGTCGACGCAGATGCGCTTCGTGCCGATCGGGTAGTCGCGCGGGCTGAGTATCTCCGCCACGTCGGGGTCGTGCACGACCGAGCGGATCTTCTCCCGCACGAACTCTGCCGCGAGCTCGTTCGCCGCCGGGTCGGTCGTGTGGTCGACGAACGCTCCGAGGAACGCGAAACCGCCCATCTTCCAGCGCTCTTCGTAGATCTCGAGGCGTTCGGTCTCGGAGACGGCGAGTGCCGACTGTCGATTGATGGGGATGGTCGAGCCACCATACGATCGCCGGGCGTGGTCCCGAAGTACCGGATAGTTCGCCTTCGTCTGCCTCACCGCCTCGGGGTCGAGGTCCACATTCACGCCCGAGATGCTGAAGTTGGGCGTGCGCTGGAAAACCGTCAGCTGATCCGCCTGTGCCGCGATGTGAGGGATGGACTGGATACCCGACGATCCCGTTCCGATCACGGCGACCCGATGGCCGGCGAAGTCGACCGGTTCGTGGGGCCACAGCGCGGTGTAGAGCACCTCACCCGAGTAGCTGTCGATTCCGGGAATCTCCGGCCGGAGCGGAGCGGAAAGAACCCCGCCGGCCATCACGCAGAACCTCGCAGCCACCCGCTCCCCGATGTCGGTCGTCAACCACCAGAGGGCGGCATTTTCGTCGAAATCCAGCGCCTCGACTCGCGTGTCGAAGCTGATGTCGCGACGGAGGTCGTATCGGTCTGCGACGTGCCGTGCGTAGGCGAGCATCTCCGGCTGGGTGGGATATCGCTGCGTCCAGTTCCACTCCTGCTCGAGCTCAGGATCGAAGGAGTACGAGTACTCCATGCTCTCGATGTCGCAACGCGCGCCGGGATAGCGGTTCCAATACCAGACTCCCCCAACATCCGAGCCGGCTTCGAAAGCTCGCACCCGAAATCCCAGGCGGCGCAGGTTGTGCACGGCGTACATCCCGCCGAACCCTGCGCCCACGATCACGACGTCGAGGGGAGACTCGGCGCTCGTCATGAACCCGACGCCTTCCAGCCAATAGAAAATAACATTCCGGTCAGATTATATTATTTTGGCTCCAGCAGGAATACCGGGATCAGTCGCTCAGTTCTGAGCCGGTACTCGGCGTATGGCGAATACGACGCGACGGCCCGGCCCCACCACAACGCGCGCTCGTCACCGTGCAGTTCGCGTGCGACGAATTCACCTTTGGCCGCGCCGTCCTGGAGGCGCACTGACGGGTTCGCCCGCACGTTCCAGTACCAGGCCGGATTCTGGTCGGCACCGCCGCGCGAGGCGACGATCACGTAGTTACCCTCGTGCTCGACGCGCATGACAGGATGCGTTCGCCAGGCGCCGCTCCTGGCTCCGAGAGTGGTTACGAGCACGAGCTTTCGACCTTGGGGCAGAGATATCGCCTCCCCGTCGGAGGCCTCATAGAGCTCGCGATGCTCGCGCGCCAGCTCTGCCGCCGCCCTGCGCCTCAATAAAAATAAAAGAAGGGGAGGTCACCTGTGAAGAGCTTG
>JAZJYU010000205.1:21595-24444 GCA_040390225.1 Actinomycetota bacterium
AGCTCCGCGTCGTTCGGTCCCTTCATCACGACTCCTTGCGTCAGCCCTGTTCGATCATTCCGCTACTCTCTATGGCGAGTGCGAACCGACTTGCCACCACCGATACCCGGCGCGCCGGAACGACCCCGTCTGCGCTGGCGATCACGATCTGGGAATCGATGACATCGTCGGCGATCGGTTTTCGAACGATAGCGCGGCCCTCATAACTGACCGTCGTGGGAATCGGCAGGATCTGGATGCCATACCCGAGACCGCGCGCCACCAGGCTCCTCACGGTCTCCAGGTCGGACACCACCCTGGTGACCCTCGGCACGAGGTCGACGGTTCGAAGGATTCGCTCCAGCTGCTCCTCGGTCGAAGCGAGATCGAGGGTGATCAACGGTTCGTCGGCGAGGTCACGCAGGTGAATGGTGTCCCGCGAGGCGAGAGCGTGATCCGCGCCGACGATGACGTGGGGGCGAAGGCTGCCGACCACGGTCGAAGCGATTCCGCGCCCAACGCCCTGGTCGCTCAGCACCGCGAAGTCGAGGTCGCCACTCAGGAGGCCCGCCCTCAGCTTCTCGACGGGGTCCACCTCGACCTGGAGGTCGATCTCAGGATAGAGCGTCGCGATCTCGTCGAACATGATCGGCGCGACGAACGGCATGAAGGGAGCGAAGCATCCGATTCGAACCGAGCCCCTCAGCGAGCGGGCGGACTCGAGCGCCTGGGTCGACACCGCCTCGGCGCTGAGGAGAAGGGCGCGACACTCGGCGAGGATGCGCTGCCCGGCCGCCGTTAGCGAGACGCCCTTCGCGTGCTGTCGAACAAGCAGTTGCGCTTGCAGCGAGTGCTCCAGCTGCCGGATCGCCAGCGACACCGCGGGCGCGGATGCCCCCGTCGCGACAGCGGCGTCTTTGATCGATCCGCTGCGCGCGACCGCCACGAAGTATTCGATCTGTCGAAGCGTGAAGTCGGCCGTCGATTGCATGGGCCTACCTTATAGCGTAAGTAGAGCTGAATCATTGGCTGATTGATTCACTATTTACTTATCAATGCGCTGGAGAAACGATCGAGCCATGAGCTCAAAGAAGACCATTGACCATGACGTACTCGCGGTCGGCGCCGGGCCGGTCGGACTGTTCCTGGGAGCACTGCTCGGTCGCCTGGAGATCAACACGCTGGTGCTCGAGCGCGGTGACAACACCAGCAAGCAGGCCAAAATCATGACGCAGAGCGTGCGCACGATGGAGTTCATCCGGCAGCTCGGCTTCGCCGACGAGATCTACCACTGGGGCCAGGACGAAGACTGGCCGATGAACAACGTCTGGCTCACCAGCCTCGACGGCCATGAACTGGCCCGCGTGAATGCGCCGCCGATCGGGCGCGAGGGCTCCCTCGGGGTCAGCGACCTGAGCCCCGAGTCCCAAGCGCACTGTCCGCAGCCTTGGCTCGAGCCCATCTATCTCCGCCAGCTTGCGGCCCAGAAGAGCGTCGAGCTTCGGCGCAGGAGCGAGTACGAGAGCTTTGAGGAATTCGACGACCACGTCGCCGTGACATATCTCGACATCGACAGCGGCACGCGCACGACGGTCACCACGCGCTACCTCGTCAGCTGCGAGGGCGTCGAGGCGAAGATCGCGAAGCAGCTCGCGATTCCGGTGCGCGAGCTCACCATCGACTACTCGTTCGACGTCGAGTTCATCTGCCCGACGCTGCTCGATGAGCACGACAAGGGGCCGGCGTGGCGGTATTCCCTGGTCGACGGAACAGGCACCTGGGGCACCCTGGTAGCAGTGAACAACAGCGATCGCTGGCGACTCTCTATCTACAACGTCGGTCGCGAGGGCGCAAACACACTCGATCTCGACGCTCAGATCGTCAAGGCGGTCGGCCATGACTTCGACTACGAGATCATCCAGCGCGGTCGCTGGAAGCGGCGCGTCGCGCTTGCGGCCTCCTACGGGAAAGGGCGCGTACTGTTCGCCGGGGACTCCGTGCACGCGAGTCCGCCGAACGGCGGCTTCGGAATGAATACCGGGATCGCCGACGCGGTCAACCTGGGCTGGAAGCTCAAGGCGGCAATCGATGGCTGGGCCGGCCCGGATCTTCTGCCCAGCTACGGCATCGAGCGTCGCCCGATCGCCCAGCTGACCCTGGCCGAGTCCGTGCGCAACTACAACCGACTGGTCGGGGAGCGCACCTTCGCCGACATCGCCGAAGACACCCCGCAAGGCGCAGAACACCGTTCGGATGTCGGCGAAGAGTACGCGGCAGAGAGCCTCAAGGCGTGGCGCCCTTGGGGTGTGCACCTCGGCTACGGATACCCCTGGTCACCGATTGTGTCGGTCGAACCGGGCAACTACCCGGAGATCGAACTCCAGTCGTACACGCCCAACACCGAGCCGGGATTCCGCGCGCCCCATGCCTGGATCGGTGAGAAGAAATCGACCATCGACCTGTTCGGCTTCTCCCACGTGCTACTTCGAGTGGGAGCCGACGCGCCGAGTACGGACGCGCTTGTGGAGGCCGCAAAGAAGACGGGGGTACCACTCGAGGTTTACCACCTCGAGGGCGAGGAGGTCGAGCGCATCTACGACCGGCCCCTCGTACTCGTGCGCCCAGACGGACACATCGGCTGGCGCGGATACAACGTGCCGAAACTGCCCGTCGAGCTGTTCAATCAATTGCGTGGGTATGCGGGAGGCGGGCTGCCCGCGGTTACCGATGAACGGTGACCCGCTTTCGCCATACCTCGACTTCGGTGCTGGCCACTGACGCGAGGCCCATTGACGGGCATTCTGTGCGCCCGGAGGTGCCCGGTTTCCGGACATAGTTCACATATGTCTCCAGACATCGTTCAGGGTGTT
>JAZJYU010000206.1:0-17855 GCA_040390225.1 Actinomycetota bacterium
GCTCCACTCGACCCGGAGGTCTCTCCCTAAGTCAACAAAGATCCGAGTCAGAACACCTAGCTCCTAAGCGGGTCGAGCGTGTCGAGACCTCACCGACGAACACCTAGGCGGGTCGAGCCTGTCGAGACCTCACCGGCGAACTAGCCTTCGGCACGAGATCGACTGAGTCCGGGCAGATCGCCAAGTCGTCCCTCGATGAGCGCTCGCCGCTTGGCGCGGCTCCAGCCTTGAACCTGTTTCTCCCGCTCGTACGCATCGTCGATGCGATCGAACCACTCACTGAATACGAGCTTCACGGGCTGACGCTTCGCGGTGTACGTGCATCCAATACCCGCTTGATGCTGTGCAATTCTCAGTTCGAGGTCGCGCGCGCTGCCGACGTAATAGGAGCCATCACCGCACTCGAGGATGTAGATGTGGGGCATGGGCATACTCTGGAGCCGCAGAGGCGAAAGGTGGGGCGTTCTTGGGAGGTCTGTGCAAACCCGGGCGGGGTAACCCGTTGGTGAGGTCTCGACGGGCTCGACCTGCTCAACGTGAGGTCTCGACGGGCTCGACCCGCTAAAGAGCTCGACAGGCTCGACCCGCCTCCCGGTGTTAGCCTCGATCCCGATGACCGAGTCCGAGCCGGCGCAGCCGAAGGCCACCCACTTCCAGGCGCACATCCAGGGCCTGCGGGCAATCGCCGTCGTGCTGGTGGTGCTGTACCACTTCTGGCCCGGCCGCCTCGGCGGCGGCTATATCGGCGTCGACATCTTCTTCGTCATCTCCGGCTTTCTGATCACCGGACAGCTGGCCCGCGAACTGGACCGCAGCGGGCGGATCTCGCTGCCGAGCTTCTGGGCGAAGCGCGCGCGCCGTCTGTTGCCGGCCTCGTTGCTCCTGCTCCTGTTCGGCGTCGTCGTGACCCTGTTCATCCTGCCGCTGTCCAGTCTCGTGTCGTCGCTGAAGGAGATCGTCGCGAGCGCTTTCTACGTGGAGAACTGGTCGCTCGCGGCCGGCTCGGTGGACTATCTGGCGTCACACAACGCCACCGTCGCCCAGCACTACTGGTCGCTGTCGGTGGAGGAGCAGTTCTACATCGTGTGGCCGCTGCTGCTGCTCGGCGCGACCTGGCTGGCGGTGAAGCTGTTCTCGAAACGTCGCTGGATTCCGATGATCGGGGTCGTCGTGCTGGTGACCGCGGCGTCGCTGGTGGCCTCCCTGCTCTACACGCACAGCAACCCGTCTGAGGCCTTCTTTGTCACCTTCACCCGCGGGTGGGAGTTCGGTGTCGGCGGCATCCTGGCCCTGCTGCCCCGACTGCGGCCCCGGCAGGTGTGGCTGTCCAACCTGCTCGGCTTCGCCGGCATCCTGATCATTCTGGTTACGGCGTACCGCTACAACCAGGACACCCAGTTCCCCGGTACGGCGGCGATCCTGCCGGTCGCCGGTGCCGCGCTCGTCATCGTGTCCGAGCGGCGAGCCCGCTGGGTGGACGCCGCGGGCCTGCTGTCGCTGCGCCCAGTGCGATTCATCGGCGATATCTCGTACTCGGTCTATCTCTGGCACTGGCCGCTGATCATCATCGCGCCCTACATTCCCGGCTGGGGTCTGGACGGCATCAACCGCGTCGCCTTGCTGGTCGCTTCATTCGTGCTCGGCTGGCTGACCAAACGTTTCGTCGAAGACCCGGTGCGAAGGTGGCGGTTCTTCACGGCGCGCAAGCCGCGGGTGACCTACGCCTTCGTCGTCGCGGGCATGGCCGTGATCGCACTCGCGGCCGGTAGCGTGTTCGCGGTGCAGAACCCGAAGTACGCGGCAGCCGCATCCGAACTGAGGTCGATCTCGGCGAACCCGCCCGCCTGTTTCGGCGCGCTGTCCAGCGACAGTTGCGTGAATCCGTCGCTCGTGAACAAGGTGATCCCGGATGCGGGCTTCGGAAACGCGGACGAGCCCGGTCACGACAACTGCTTCGTGCAGCTCAACGAGTCGGGTGTCGTGGCCTGCCACTTCGGCTCTAAGGCGAAGGACGCCCCGCGTGTGGCCCTGATCGGCGACAGCCACGCGTACCAGTACATCGAGGTGATGATCGCCCTCGCTGACAAGAACGGCTGGGCGCTGACCACCTATCTCAAAGGTGCATGCCCGTGGAACACGACCCCGATCGGCGGTCCGTCGGTGGCGTTCACCGACTCCTGCAGCGCGTGGCTCGCGAACCTCAAGACGACACTGGCGAAGACTCCGGAGTACGACGCGATCGTCGTGGGCGCCCTGCACGATACGCCCTACATCACCGCCTCGAGCGACCCCGAGGGCGAGATCGCGAGCGGGTTCGAAACGGCCTGGACACAGGCCAAGGGCGCGCCCATCGTGGCGATGGTCGACAACCCGGACTTTCTCACCGACCCCAACAAGTGCCTGCGGCTCAGCGCAGCGAAGGACTGCACCGAGGCGCGCAGTGACGTGCTGCCGAAGCTCGACCCCATTCGCACGGCTGCGGACGCGGTGGGTGCCGCGACGGTCGACCTCACCGGCACATACTGTGGCGCGTCGACCTGTTTCAGCGTCATCGGCGGTGCCAACGTCTACCGGGACCAGGACCACCTCACCGTCACCTGGACAATGACCCTGGCGACGATCATCGGTGACACGGTTCAGCAGACCCTCGACAAGTACGCGAAGGCGTCGCTCGAATAGGCAGGAGAGGGTCAAGACGAGGGTTAACTTCGGTAGTAGTTTTGAGCAGAAGTCCTCTGTTTGGCCGACAGAAAGCTCGTCGCTTCAGGGTAGTTTCGTCCTCTCATCGCCCGTCAGGGCAACCCTTCGAAGAGGCAAGCTACTAGATGCAATCGAGAAAACGGATTGTTGCGGCAGGCATGACCGGGCTACTTCTCACCGTGATGAGTATCGCGGCCGCGTCACCCGCTGAGGCGACGTCAGGCCCCAGTTTGTCCTACGCCCAGAGGCTCGCGGTGGCTCAGGCAAATCTGGCTGGGGAGAACGTAGCTGTAAAGGCCGGGGGCGTGATCTTCGACTAGGGGGACGCCGTCCGTGTAGGCGTGTCAGTCGCATCGGCCACAGAATTCTCTCAGGGGATAGTCGCGGCGGGCGGAGCGGTGGTGGACGCACCGGCCTCGTTGCCGAGACCATCGGCTGCATTGATTCAGGCAGTTCAGGCCGCCAAGACTTGTTTCGGCAGCAATGGACACGCTGTCTATTGGTGGGGAAATCAAATTCGGCTAGATTCCTGCAATTCGGCTCGGTTGATCGCCGCACTCGCGGTCGGAACCGGAATCGCAGCGCTCGCCGGAGCCATCGCTTCATGGACCGGGGTCGGCGGCGCAGCGGGGGCCATTGTGGCAGCGATACTCGGTATCGGGACGGGAGTGATCGGATACTGTGCCGCAGGCGGCAAGGGCATATACCTCGACCAGTTCTGGGGTGGCGCGCCGCTGTGTTGGGGCCAATAGCGTGGCTACTCTGAGACGACTCGACGTGAACTCAAGAGTTCGGATTCACAGATTCGTTATCGTCTTTGGCGGTGTTCTCGTAGCTTCATCTCTCGCAACCTTCGTGACCTCGTTCTTTCAGGGCGAGGTCATATCTGGTCGCCTAGTGTCGGCCACGATCTGGCTCGCGTCAGGCGGGATCTTTGTTCTGGGCGCTTCATACGTAGTCGGAATGGTGCGAAGGTCGGGAGGCGACAGGCAGACCCCAGCGTCGCTCGAATAGGCTTCAGTCATGCGTGCAACGATGATCTACGGCGAACGCGACATCCGGCTCGAGGAGGTCGCCGACCCGAAGCTCTCCACCGGCGGCGATGCGATCGTGCGCGTGGTCGCGGCCTGCGTCTGCGGCTCGGACCTGTGGCCATACCGGGGCGTCGTCGCGACGGAGCACCCGCGTCGCATCGGTCACGAGTTCGTCGGCATCGTCGAGAGCGTGGGTCCCGACGTCAGCACGATCAGGGTCGGCGACTTCGTCATCGCCCCCTTCTACGACTGCGACATGACCTGTGTGAACTGCCGCAACGGAGTGAGCACTTCGTGCCTGAACGGCGGCTGGTGGGGTGCGGATGACCGCCTCGGCGGGTTCGCGGACGGCGGCCAGGGCGAGTGGGTGCGCGTGCCGCACGCGGACGGCAGTCTCGTCGCCGTGCCGGGCCGGCCGACCGATGAGCAGGTCCCGGGCCTGCTGACCCTCGCCGATGTCATGGGAACCGGGCACCACGCGGCGCTCTCCGCCGGCGTGACGACCGGAAACACGGTGGTCGTCGTCGGCGACGGAGCCGTCGGCCTCTGCGCGATCATCGCGGCGAAGCGGCTCGGGGCATCCCGCATCGTCGCTATGTCCCGCCACGCCGACCGGCAGGCCCTGGCTCGCGAGTTCGGCGCGACCGACATCGTCGAGGAGCGTGGGGATGACGGTGTCGAGGCGATCCTCGAGATGTTCGACGGCATCGGCGCGGACTGCGTGCTGGAGTGCGTGGGCACGAAAGAGTCGATGGACCAGGCGATCCGGTCCACGCGGCCCGGCGGAAGCGTCGGGTACGTCGGCGTGCCGAACGGCGGATCAGAACTGCCGATCCGTCTGCTGTTCAGTCGGAACGTCGGGGTCGACGGCGGTGTAGCGCCGGTGCGCAACTACGTCGAAGAACTGCTGCCCGAAGTGCTGTCAGGAGCCATCAACCCGGGCCGCGTCTTCGACCTGCAGCTTCCGCTGGCAGAGGTCGCCGAAGCCTACGCGGCCATGGATGAGCGCCGAGCGGTGAAAGTGCTGCTGCGCCCGTAGGGCGGACCAGCTACCGCGCCAGCTCCTCGAGAATGACCCGGACGAACGCGTCGACGTCGGCCTCCGTCGTGTCGAAGGCGGCCATCCAGCGCACCTCGCCTTTGGCGCGGTCCCAGTCGTAGAACCGCACGTGCTCCCGGATGCGGTCGGCAACGGCGTTGTCGAGTCTTGCGAACACCGCGTTCGCCTGGGTCGGCTGGCTGAATGCAAGACCGGCGGGCGCCGCATCCTCGAGCGAACGGCGCAGGTGTGCGGCCATGTCGTTGGAATGGCGCGCCGAGGTGAGCCAGAGGTCGTCGTCGAGCATTGCCAGCAGCTGTGCCGAGATGAAGCGCATCTTGCTGGCGAGCTGCATGGTGAGTTTGCGAAGGAAGAGGAGCCCCTCTGCCGCTTCAGGGTTGATTGCGACCACGGCCTCGCCGTACAGCATGCCGTTCTTGGTGCCGCCGAAGCTCAGGATGTCGACCCCGGCATCCGTCGTGAAGGCACGCACCGGAACCTGGAGCGCCGCCGCCGCGTTCGCGATGCGCGAGCCGTCCATGTGCAGCTTCATGCCCAGCGAGTGGACGTGGTCACCGATCGCCTTCACCTCGTCCACGCTGTACAGCGTGCCGAGCTCGGTGGTCTGCGCGATGCTCACGGCCAGTGGCTGCGCACGGTGCTCGTCGCCCCAGCCCCAGGCTTCGACGTCGATCAGTTGCGGCGTGAGCTTGCCGTCGGGTGTTGGAACCGTGAACAGTTTGAGCCCGGTGACCCGCTCGGGTGCGCCCCCCTCGTCGGTGTGGATGTGTGCGGTCGACGCCGCCACGATCGCACCCCATCGCGGCAGGAGCGAGGTGAGTGCCGTCACGTTCGCACCCGTGCCGTTGAACACCGGGAAGGTCTCGGCCTGCTCGCCGAACAATCTCTTCATCTCCACCTGAAGCTGTGCCGTGTACGCGTCTTCACCGTAGGCGATCTGGTGGCCACCGTTCGCCTCGGCGAGCGCGGCAAGCACCTTTGGGTGCGCCCCCGCATAGTTGTCGGACGCGAAGCCGCGCCACAGCGGGTCGTGAAGTTGGGTCATGCCTCCATTCTCTCCCGTCGCGATTGCTGAGTATGAACTACTCACGGCGTCAAACGGGCGCTGCCGTACTGTGAATACGGTGGACTGGCCGGTGGTGATCGACGAGGCGCTTCACGACGCGCTCGCCCGCAGGCTCGGTACTCCGGGTTCGAAGGTGCAACTGCTGCTGGGCGCGGCCGGGTTGGGCAAGTCGACCCTCGCGAGTTCGGTCGCGGCCACACTCGAAGTGTCCGGATTCGTGACTCTGCCGGTGATCGCGCTCGCCGAGCTCGCCGCGGTTCCCCTCGCCGCCATGGCCCCCGTGCTGGCCAGGCTGCACACAGACCCCTCAGAGACTCTGGGCCAGCGACTGCAGCAGCTCTACACCGCGATCGCCTCGAACGCGGACGGATATCTTCTGGTCGTGGATGACGTGCCCGATCTCGACGAGGTGTCGGCATCGATGATCTATCAACTGGTTCATGCGACAGGGGTCCGCTGCATTCTCACCGCGCGATCCGACCGCGAGCTGGCAGGACCCGTCGCGCGACTGCTCGCCGAGAGTCGAATCGACCGGACGATGATGCCGGGTCTGTCCGCGGACACGGCGGGCCGGCTGATCTACGCCGCGCTGGGCCAGAACGTCGACCCGGAGAGTCTGCGCCGGCTGGTCACGGTCGCGGACGGGAACCCGCTGTTTCTTCGGGAGCTGGTGATCGGTGCGATCGAGCGTCGGGCGATCACGCCGGGGTCTCGCGGACTGGTCGTCGACACGGGGAGCCTGCCGGCGCGGCTGAGCGAGGGCATCCGTTCGCACTTCGACGCTCTTCGCGATGACCTGCGCGAACTCGTGGACCTGATCGCCGTGGCCGAGCCCTGGCCGGAGTCGATGCTCGGCCAGCCTGCGCAGCTCGCGGAACTGGCCGATCGCGGCCTTGTGAAGCGCTCGGTGGACGGCGATCTCTACCTGGCCCACCCGCTGTTCGCGGAAACGGTGCTCGCCGAGATGTCCGCCGAACGCCTGGATGCCCGACGGCGCGCCGCGGCGGCGCGGTTCGTCGTGGCCGGCGACGATTCGCGGCGCTTCAAGGTCGCCGTGCTTCTGGCCGAGACCACCACCCCTCCCCCGCCGACGGAGTTGGCGTGGGCCGCCCGCTACGCGTACTCGGTGACGGACCACGCGCTCGCCGTGCGTCTCGCAGACCGGTCCCTCGCGCAAGAGCGGTCGTTCGAGGCACTGCTCGTGCGTGCGGCCGCCCTGTCAGCGATGAAGGATGCCGGTGCGGACGAGGCCTTCACCAACGCCGACCGCGCCGCGCGATCTGATGCCGACCGTGCGCTCGTCACGCGGGAGTGGAGCGAGCATCACGCGATCCGGCTCCAGAATCCCCGTGCGGCGATCGAGCGTGAGCTCGTGCTTCTGGACGCCATCACCGACGTCGGCGCGCGTGCCCTGATCGAGGCCGACATCGGGCGCTGGCGCCTGATGATCGGCGAAGCGCCACTGCCCGATCCGAGCAGTCTCGCCGCGCCGGACGATGATCCGATGAGCGCTCTCAACGCCGCAACCTATGAGGTGATGTACGCGGCACAGGCCGGCCGGTTCGCGCAAGCTCGAACGGCGCTAGCGCGCGCCCGGCCATTGGCCGAACGGGTGCGGCGCACCGTTCCCTCCGCCGGGGGCGTGCTCGACCTGTTCGAGTTCAGGGCGTTGCTCTATGAGAACGGCATCGCCGCGGGCGAGGAGTACGCGCGCGAGCGGCAGCGTGACGAGTTCAATAATGCCGTCGGCATCTGGTCATATGCCCGGGCGACGCTCGCCATGCACTCGGGACGGGTCGTCGAAGCAGGGGAGATCGCCGAGTACGCCGTCGAAGAGTTGCACTGGCGCGACTTCAGCGGACTCCTGGGTACTGCCGTCGCCCTGCGCGCCTCCGTCGCAGCCCAGTTGGGCAGGCCCGCACTCGCGCACGAGCTGCTGGCCACGCCGTCGACGGGCGACGTCAAGGAGATGCTGCAGCGCGTCGAGGTGGAGGCGTGGCTGCTCGTCGCGGCCGGCGACAGGGCTGCTGCCGCAGCGGCACTGCGAGCGGCGGGGGCACGCGCGATCGGCATGCACGCGAACGCCCTCGCGGCGCCGACGCTGTATCTGGCCGTTCGTCTGGGGGAGGCCGCAGCTGTGATCGAGGAGTTCAGGACCATCGCCGCGACGGCGGAGGGGGTGTTCATCCACTCGATGGTCAGCCACGCCGAGGCGGCGGTGGCCCGGGATGCGGAAGCGCTGCTCGCTGCAGCGGCGGAACTCTCGAGAGTCGGACTGCTGGCCGGCGCAGTGGACGCCGCGGGCCAGGCGGCTGCGCTGTTCCGGTCAGCGGGTCGCACCGAACGTGAGCGCAGGGCCAGCATCCTGATCACGAAATGGGATGTAGGGCTGTCAGGCTTCCGTGCCGCTCGAGACGAGCGTGGCTCCCTCGATCTCACCGAACGCGAGTGGGTGGTTGCTCGCGCCGCCGCGGAGAGGATGCGCAGCAGGGAGATCGCCGAACAGCTCGGCGTCTCGGTGCGCACGGTCGACAACCATCTCAGGAACATCTACCGCAAGCTTGGTGTCGCCGGCCGCGACGAACTTCGGGTCGAGCTGGAGCGCCTCGGCTAGTGCGACGAACGGCGCCGAGTGCGCCCGGCGACGGCAAGCACGGCGAGGATCGCTCCGAGACCGACGGCGATCAGGCCTGCCAGCGCGAGCCATGCTGTCCACGGCCCGGCACCCGTTGATGCGAGGGAGGGCTTTGCGGGGGTGGGCGCCGCAGGCGGGTTGAGGTTGAGCACACCCACGCTGTCGTTGAGCGTGAACCAGATGTTGCCGTCTGGTCCCGTCACGAGGGACGACGGCGGGGCGATCACTCCGACGCGGTACTGTGCGATGTTCGCCCCTGCGGTGGTGACAGTGTCGATGGTTCCGCTCGCGTCGTCGGAGATCCAGATCTTTCCGTCAGGGCCACTGGTGACGGCGTTGGCATCGTCCATGCCCGCGAGCACCGATACGGTTCCGGCCGGTGTGATGTCACCGCCGCCCGAAAGGCCAATGACACTGAACCATATATTGCCGTCGCTGCCGAGTGCCAGAAAGCTCGTGCCGGGGACCGCGGTAGGCAGGGCGTAATCGGTTGCGGCACCGGTCGTGATGTCCGTCGTGCCGATCGAGGCTCCGTTGGAATTCGTGTACCAGAGGTTGCCATCCGAACCCACCACGATCTGGTGTGGCGCGTCACTGACGCTGGCGGCCGAATACTCGTTCAGCACGACCCCCGTGGTGTCGATGTCGCCGATCTTGCTGTTGGCCTCGTCGGCGAACCAGAGGTTGCCGTCAGGAGCAGCCACGATTCCCGCAGGCCCCGCGCCGGCGGCGAGGGGAAACTCGGTGATGACACCGGCGGGGGTGATCCGGCCGATCTTGCCTGCGTTACCCTCACTGAACCAGAGGTTGCCGTCCGGTCCGCTGGTGATGCCGTCCGGGAGGGATGCGGCAGTCGGCACCGGGAACTCGGTGATCACCCCGGCGGGCGTGACCCGGCCGATGCTGTTCGTGCCCCGCTCGGTGAACCACAGATTGCCGTCGGGGCCGACAGTGATGTTCTCAGGAACTGCGCCCGCGGTGGTGGGCCAGGTGGAGGCGACCGGGGTCGGGACGGCGGGCGCAGGGGAGGCGAAGGCGAGCATGCCGACGAGCGCGAGTGCGCCGCCGGCCACTGCGAGGGCGGGTGACTTCAGCATGACACCATGCTCTGAGACGCCCGCCCGCGCTGCCATGAGTAGCGACTACCTAGCGGTGCGTCGCCGAATCCAGAACATCACGAGGAAGGTCAGTCCCGCGAACACCAGGCTTCCCGCGAGGATGAGCGGAGGGGCGGCGTTCACGCCGGTCGAGGCCAGCGACGGAGCGGCAGCGGGACCGGCACCGGGCGCGGGCGGCGCGCCCACCGCTGCGGGGATGGTGACCGTCGCGGCATCGAGGTTGCTTTCCACGATGTGCAGGGTGAGCACGTCACCCGCGGCGCCCGAGTAGGTACCGGCGAAGTTGCCGCAGCCGGCCGCGGCTACCGGAGCACCGACTGCGGTCCCGTTGTCGAAGAGCTGATAGTGGACGACGCCCGCGTCGTTTCCGGTGTTTCCAGTGAAGACCCCGGTGGTGGGGGTTGGATCGGGCGTGAAGCTCGCGCCGACGTCACCGGCCGAGACCGGCACTGCGGGGTCCGTCGCGAACACGGGACCGCTGACGAGCGGTGCGGCGCCTCCGTTGCTGGTGAACAGCTGCACCTGCACGTAGCCGGTGGCGGGAACTGCGACGTAGAGGGAGATGCCGCTGAACGTGTTGGCCACAGGCTCGATCGGCAGCTGCACATCAGTATCGGTCACCGTGGGTGCGCCGCAACTGTTGTAGGTGGTCACCTCCACGATCGTGTCGCCGACCTGGGTGTCATCGGTCAGCTCGTAGTTGAACTGCACCCCCACCTGGCGCCCGGCGGTGTTGCTCACGGCGGCGGTCACGTTGGCGATATTCACGGCGGGATCGGGGTCCGGTGTCGGGCTGGCGGCGGCGGGGGCGGCGAAAGCGAGCGCGCCGACGAGTGCGAAGGCGCCGCCGGCGGCAATGAGGGCAGGTTTCTTGAACATGACACTCATGGTGCGAGCGGGCGGCGAGCGCTGCCATGAGTAGCGATTACCTAACGCTGTGGCTATAGGCTTCGAGCGGTGATCCCTGCGGTCGACTCGATCACGCCGGACATCTTCTTCGACAGCGCCTCATAGAACATCGAGAGCGGGAACTCGTCATCGAGCACCGCATCCGTCATCCCCTTGAGCGGGCCCTCCAGCGGGAGGTCGTGATACGCCCACACCGAGGCGGGGTGCGGTGTCAGTGTTGCAGACACCAGCTCGTATGCGGCGAGCCAGTGCGCGATCTTCGGCCGGTCGATGGATCGCCAGTACAGCTCCTCGATCTCCTCCCCGAGCTGGATCACCACGCCGGGTACGGCATCCCAGTCGATGGTGAGCTGCGTGTCGGTCCAGTGCAGTACGTGGTGCTGGTGCAGCCAGGCGAACAGCAGCTGGCCGCCGAGTCCGTCGTAGTTTCGCACCCGCGTGCCAGTGATCGCGAAGCGGAAGATGCGGTCGAAGATGACCGCATATTGCACCAGCCGCGCGTGGTCGCGGGTGACCTCGTCCGTGTCGTCCGCGCCGGCCAGCCGCACGGCCTCGCGGAAGGCGGTGAGGTCGCAGCGCAGCTCCTCGAGGGAGTACAGGAAATACGGCATGCGCTGTTTGATCATGAATGGATCGAATGGCAGGTCGCCCCGCATGTGCGTGCGGTCGTGGATGAGGTCCCACATGACGAAGGTCTCCTCCGCCAGTCTCTGGTCGTCGAGCAGCCGCTGTGCGTCATCCGGCAGCACCAGCCGTGTGGTGCTGGAGGCCTCGCGGACGACCCGGCGGAAGCGTGCGGCCTCCCGGTCCGCGAAGATCGCACCCCAGGTGAAGGTCGGCACCTCGCGCATCGCCACCGTCTCGGGGAAGAGCACGGCCGAGTTCGTGTCGTAACCCGCGGTGAAGTCGAGGAAGCGGATCGGTACGAAGAGCGCGTTCGAGTAGTCACCCGCCTCCAGGTCGGCGACGAACTCCGGCCAGATCACCTCCACCAGCACCGCTTCGACCAGTCGGGAGCTACTGCCGTTCTGCGTCAGCATCGGGAAGACGACCAGGTGGCGCGTGCCATCGACGCGCCGCTGCTGCGGCTGGAACGCGATGAGTGAGTTGTAGAAGTCCGGCACGCCGAATCCGCCGTCGGCCCAGCGCTCGAAGTCTCGGGCGGAGGCATCGAGATACTCCCCGTCCCACGGCAGGAGTTCGCGGAAACCGAGAACCGACTCGACGATCGTCGAGACGAGTTGTCGTGCGCGCCGATGGTTGGCCGCGAGCGGGATGCTGCCGTCCACGTCCTGCAGCGGCTGCAGTCGCTCGACCGCGGACTTCAGCGCAGTCCAGCCGCCGGTCCGCTCAAGAACCTCGGGCTCTCCGATGATGGCGTTGCTCATGGATCGACCTCCGTTCTCAAGAAAGATGCATCAGTTCAAGAGTATGCGGAGCTTGTGGGGCGTTTCTTTGACCGATGCGCTCGAAATCGCGGTCTCACGCCCCTATTCGCGCAAGATCGCTGCGCAGGCCGTTAAATGCCTCAGCGGGCCAGTCTCTTCGGGTGAGACGGGCCCGCTGTGTCGTCCGGGTAGTTGACGATCGGCACACGCACTTTCATGCCGTTGCATACAACTTACCAGTATATCGCGTCCGCATTGTGGGGGACATTGACCCCAGTTAGAGGGTCATTCCGTCTCGCTGAGCGGCACCTCGATGTGAGCGATCATCGCGAGCGCCTCCAGGGCGGCGGCGGGGTCATCGGAGGCCACCGCCTTCACGAGTGCCGCCTGCGACTCGGCCAGCGCCCTCACGTCGATGAACGCGGGCAGATGCTGGCCGCCGAGCTGAATCTGATGAACCACCGACGTGATGCCCTTCTGCAGGGCTGGATTGCGGGACAGCGAGACCAGGTGATTGAAGAAGTCGGCGTTCGCTTCGGCCATCTTCTGCACGTCGAGCCCGGCGAGAGCGTCGAGAAAGCGGTGGTGGTCGACCGTCATCGCAGCTGCCACGACCTCGCCCGACCGGGGGACGACCTCCGTGATCACGGCGCCGTACAGCGCGAGCCACACCGTCATGGCATCCGCCGTCTGCTGTGGGCTGATCATGGCGATCCTGGTGAACCGGCTAGCCGAGGCCTCGACGATGCCGATGTCGCGCAGACGCTGCAGGGCTTCGCGAACGGGCGTGCGGGACACGCCGAGCTGCTCGGCGAGGGCCGAATCGCTGATGCGCTCGCCGGGCAGGAGCCGACCCTCGTGCACCGCGCTGAGGATCGTCTCGTACACCGAGTTCACCACCGGACTCGTGGCGAACGTCCCCTCCTCCGAACCGAGCGGGACTGCAGGATCTGTCATCACCTCGACCCTATCGCCCGTCAGAAGATCATCGGCCTGTCGTCGTCATCGCCGGGTCCCACCTCGAGGTCGACAACGACCGGCACGTGGTCGCTCGGACCGTCGCCCTTACGCTCGTTGCGCTCGATGGTCGCGGCGGTGACCAGGTCGGCGAACTCGGCCGATCCGAGGATGAAGTCGATGCGCATGCCCTCGTTGCGCGGGAAACGAAGCTGCTGATAGTCCCAGAAGGTGAAGCCCTCTGGCACCAGCGGGCGCACGACATCGATCAGCCCGATCTTCTCGAATCCGGCGAAGGCCTCGCGCTCAGGGGCCGAGGTGTGAGTGTTGTTGTCGAAGTCCCAGGTGGGCCAGACATCCGTGTCGAGTGGTGCGACGTTCCAATCGCCCATGAGCGCCACCGGTTCGCCAGGATGCTGGTCCATCCAGGCCCGGGTGTCAGCCGCGAGTTTGTGCAGCCAGTCCAGCTTGTAGTCGTAGTGCGGGTCGCCGATCGCACGCCCGTTAGGCACGTACAGGCTCCAGAGCCGCACTCCGTCGACGGTGACGCCCATCGAGCGGGCCTCGAGGGGGAGGGCTCCGTCCTGCTCCGGTTTTCCGAACCCGGGCGCCGAGGGGAAGCCGACCGTGATCTCCTCCATCGGCAGGCGGCTCGCGAAGGCGACACCGTTCCACTGATTCAGCCCGTGAAGTTCTACCTCATAGCCGGCCTCACGAAACGGCTCGAATGGAAACTGGCTCTCTTTGCACTTGATCTCCTGCATGGCGAGCACGTCGATATCCGCCCGCACCAGCCAGTCGACCACTCGCCCGACCCGGGTGCGGATGGAGTTCACATTCCAGGTTCCGACGCGCATAAGGCAACGCTACAAGCTGTCGCCTCGTCATTAGGGAGCGGCCTCCCATAGAATCGGGCGCGTGACCCCCGCACGCCAGCAGCTCATCGAGTACATCTCGGCCGATGCGGTGTTCCACGGAGACTTCACGCTCACGAGCGGCCAGAAGGCCAGTTACTACGTCGACCTGCGTAAAGTCAGCCTCGATCACCGGGTCGCTCCACTGATCGGCCAGGTGATGCTCGACCTCATCGCTGACGTTCCCGATGTGAGTGCGGTGGGCGGCATGACGATGGGCGCCGACCCCGTCGCCGCCGCGATCCTGCACCAGGGCGCCGCACGCGGTCTCGCCTATGACGCTTTCGTCGTGCGCAAAGAGCCGAAGGACCACGGCCGGGGCAAGCAGGTCGAGGGCCCCGACCTTGAGGGCAAGCGCGTGATAGTGCTCGAGGATACTTCGACCACCGGCGGTTCCCCGCTCGCGGCAATCGAGGCTCTCAAGCGCGTGGGGGCGCAGATCGCGGCCGTCGCCGTGGTGGTCGACCGCGACACCGGTGCGAAGCAGGCGATCGAGGCGGCGGGCTATCCATACTTCTCCGCGATCGGACTCGATGACCTCGGACTGCGCTCGTGAGCGATAACGACGAACTCGACCCGTCGGACTGGCTCTCACGCCAGTTCGGCGCGCCCGAGGAGAGCAAGCCCGACGACAAGAAGCCCGACGAAAAGAAGCCCGACGAGAGCAATCCCGGGCAATCGCCCGCAGGGCAGCCGCCGGCGCAGGGCGGCGGCTTCGACTGGGGTTTCGGCGCGCCGGCTGAACCCGCGCCGCCGCCCCAGCCTGCTCCGCCGGTGGTGCAACAGCCACCGGCAGTTCCCGTGCAGTCGACACCCGAGCCGCCGGCCTTCGACCCGTCGATGTGGGGAGCGCCTGAACCGGCTGCCGAACCGCCGACCGTCGCGCTGCCGTGGGAGTCAGCGCCGGCCCCGATCGCCTCCGAGGCGCCCACCGAATTGATCGGGTCCGCCACCCCGGCCGACCCATCGAATCCTCTCGACTCCCTTTTCGGCGAGAGTGCGTTCAAAGACTACGAGGACCAGGGCGTGCTCGCCACGAGTCCGTTCGCCGCGACCGCCGTTGCCGATGGGCCGGACGGAACGAAGCTGCCGCGCAAGAAGGGTGACCCGCTCCCGCGCACCCAGAAGGTGCTGCTGTGGGTCGCCGGCAGTCTGCTCGGCGTGCTGATCCTCGTCGTGCTCTTCTTCCTGGGTACGCGCCTGCCTGAGCTTCTCGGTACGGCCCCGGCCGCCGTCGCGAGCAAGACCCCCACGGCGACACCGACGCCAACCGCCACGCTCCCGGCCGGCCCGGTCGGAGTCGGCGTACACAAGTGGAATGAACTGCGCGGCGGCGAATGCCTCAGCCCGTTCACCAGCGTCTGGGCGGAGACCTTCACCGTCGTCGACTGTGCCACGCCGCATCCGGCCCAGCTGGTGTATCGGGGAACCTTCCCACCGATCGTCGTCGCGCCCAGCGCAGCCGCGAGCACGGCCACGCCCGCACCGAGCGCAACCGCCCCGGCTCCGGGAGGCTACCCGGGTATCGCCGCCTTGCAGGCCCAGATCAACCTGCTGTGCACGGCACCGGGAGTCATCGACCTGTCGGCCGCAGGTGCTTACACCGATATCCAGTTCCAGGCCTCATTCGCGGCAAGTGAGCAGGAGTGGAACAACGGCCAGCACGACTACTTCTGCTTCGTCACACGCAAGTCGGGCCAGCCGCTGACCGCCACGGTGGCCACGGCGCACTAGCCGACTAGTCGCGCCCGGATTCGGTCGACTCCTTCTCGATCAGGTCGATCACTCCGCCGAGTACCTCGTCCGGCCGGAACGGGTAACGCTCGATCTCCGCCTGGTCGCTGATGCCGGTGAGCACGAGGATCGTGTGCAGACCGGCCTCGATTCCGGCGACGATGTCGGTATCCATGCGGTCGCCGATCATGCCGGTGTTCTCGGAGTGGGCACCGATCTTGTTCATCGCCGAACGGAACATCATGGGGTTCGGCTTGCCGACGACGTACGGCACCTTCCCGCTTGCGGCGGTGATGAGCGCGGCTACCGAGCCGGTGGCCGGCATCGGACCCTCTGCGCTCGGGCCGGTGACATCCGGGTTGGTCACGATGAACCGGGCCCCGTCGCCGATCAGCCGGATCGCCTTGGTGATCGCCTCGAACGAGTAATTCCGCGTCTCACCGAGCACGACGTAGTCGGGGTCGGCGTCGGTCATGATGAATCCGGCCTCGTGCAGGGCCGTCGTGATGCCTGCCTCGCCGATCACGAAAGCCGAGCCGCCGGGCATCTGCGATGCGAGGAAGTCTGCGGTGGCGAGCGCAGATGTCCAGATGCGGTCTTCGGGCACGTGCAGACCGCTCGCACGCAACCTGGCGCTGAGATCGCGCGGGGTGAAGATCGAGTTGTTGGTGAGCACCAGGTACGGCTTGCCTTGATCTCGCCACTGCTGCAGCAGCTCGGCCGCACCCGGCAGCGGCTCGTTCTCGTGCACGAGAACGCCGTCCATGTCGGTCAGCCAGCACTCGATCTCGCCACGGTCGCTCATGGGGCAATGGTAGCCGGGGCATCCTTCGGTAGCGTTGCGTGCATGACGGTCTGGATATGCCGTGCGTGCGGTGTCGAGCACGCCGACACCGCGCATCCGCCTGCCTCCTGTGCGATCTGCGACGACGAGCGCCAGTACGTGCCGAAGACGGGCCAGGCGTGGACGTCGCTCGCGGGGCTGGCCGGCGCGGGCACCTCGCTCGAGATCGAAGAGCTCGAGCCCAACCTGTTCGGCATCCGGGCCGAGCCGCAGGTGGCGATCGGGCAGCGCGCGATGCTCATCCGCACGACCGACGGCAACCTGCTCTGGGATCCCACCGGCTATGTCGACGATGAGGGTGCGCGGAGGGTGCGTGATCTGGGCGAGGTCATCGCGATCGTGGCCAGCCATCCGCACATGTACGGCTCACAGGTGGAGTGGTCACGGCTTCTGGGCGGTGCGCCGATCCTGGTCGCGGCGGCCGATGCGGCATGGGTGCGGCGCACGGACGACGCGATCAGCACGTTCACCGGCGACCTCGACATCCTGCCGTCCGTGACCATCAGCACTGTCGGTGGGCACTTCCCGGGCAGTCTCGTCGCCCGCTGGCGCGACGGTGCCGACGGGCGGGCCGTGCTGCTCGCCGGCGACACGTTCTTTCCGGGACCCGACGGCGAATGGGTGACCTTCATGCGCAGCTACCCGAACGCGATCCCGTTGTCGGTCGCCGTGGTCGACCGGGTTGCGGCGGCGGTGATCTCCCGGCCGTTCGATCGCGCATACGGCAACCTCGGCGGCGTGGTGGATGCCGACGCCCGCGCCGTCGTGCGCCGCTCGGCCGACCGTCAGATGGCCTGGATGCGCGGGGACTACGACCACCTCACCTAGGCGGCGAACGGCAGCTTCTCGAAATGCCTGCGCCGTAGCAGCCGCAGCACGAAGCGCCGCGCCGGCGAGAAGGCGGCCAGGCCCTCCGCAGTACTGATCGGCACCGGGCCGGCGACCCTGCGCACATCCGCGCCGCGGACGATCTCGCCGCCGTGCGCCGCGACGAGGTTGCGGTACCAGTTCACCTGCGGGCCGTAGGTGAGCTCGATCACGAATCCGTCGGTGACCTCCTCGACGATGATCGTGGTCTCGAAGGTCTTGCCGCTCTTGCGCCCGACGGTGCGCACGATCGCGAAGTCCATCCGGCCGCGCCTGGCCTGGTGCATCGTGAAGCGATTGAGCGTGTGCTTGATCGTGAACAGCCATGCGCCCTTGATGCGTCCGCCCAGTGTCATGAGATCACCGTGGCACACTGGGGCGATGTCCGAAAGCGCCGAGTTCAGCACGCACGGCGTCGGTCCGTGGGCCGGAGAGTGGCCGGCGGAGGACGTGTACGACCGGGAACTCCTGGCGAGTGGCGACACACGAAACGTGATCGACCGCTACCGGTACTGGCGCATGGAGGCGATAGTCGCCGACCTCGACCAGCATCGGCATCCGTTCCACGTCGCCATCGAGAACTGGCAGCACGACATGAACATCGGGTCGATCGTGCGCAGCGCCAACGC